>NZ_JAHBCL010000019.1 GCF_018390735.1 Fusibacter paucivorans | reverse complement strand
TTTATCCGGTGACGATGGCGGAGGGGCTACACCTGTACCCATCCCGAACACAGAAGTAAAGTCCTCCAGCGCCGATGGTACTTGGCGGGAAGCTGCCTGGGAGAGTAGGACGTTGCCGGTTAAAATGTTCCAAGGTAGCTCAACGGTGGAGCACTCGGCTGTTAACCGATAGGCTGAGGGTTCGAATCCCTCCCTTGGAGCCATTTATTTTTCAATGATTTCATTGAACATGGGGGTATAGCTCAGCTGGGAGAGCATCTGCCTTACAAGCAGAGGGTCATAGGTTCGAGCCCTGTTACCCCCACCAACGCGGGTATGGCGGAATTGGCAGACGCGCTAGACTTAGGATCTAGTGTCTTGTACGTGGGGGTTCAAGTCCCTCTACCCGCACCATTTTATGCGGAAGTGGCTCAGTGGTAGAGCATCGCCTTGCCAAGGCGAGGGTCGCGGGTTCAAATCCCGTCTTCCGCTCCAATTTGCCTTTAGCTTAGCTAAAGAATATGGTCCATTAGCTCAGTTGGTAGAGCATCTGACTTTTAATCAGGGTGTCCCGCGTTCGAGTCGCGGATGGATCACCATAACGGCGGCGTAGCCAAGTGGTAAGGCAGAGGTCTGCAAAACCTTTATTCACCAGTTCAAATCTGGTCGTCGCCTCCATAATGCGCTCTTAGCTCAATTGGATAGAGTGTCTGACTACGAATCAGAAGGTTAGGGGTTCGAATCCCTTAGGGCGCGCCATTTAAAGAAGTACTTTTTAGTACTTCTTTTTTCATATTTAAAATAGATTTGCAGCTAGTTTTTCGATTTGACTTGATTGCTGTCTTAAATGATTTGATTAGTCGTTATATTAACCATTCTTTTACTTGAATAAAGAGGTTTAAATGTTATGATATAGCTAATATCCCTATCAGAAATGATCCCATTTTAAAATCGCTAAATAAAAACTTAAACTGTATGTGAAGTTTGCAGAGGAGACCGCATGATAAAACGTATAGAAGCACATGATCTGCCTGAATGTCTTGATGTAATACATAAAAGTTTTATGACAGTGGCAGAAGCATCTGGGTTGACAAAAGAAAATGCACCGACAAACGGGGCCTATATACCGCTAAAACGATTAGAAGATGAGTTTCAAAAGGGGACGATGATGTATGGGCTCTATAATCAGCAAAGGATTGTTGGTTTTATACAGCTCAAAGACAAGGGGAATCATATTTTTGAACTTGGAAAACTAGCAGTACTGCCGGATTATAGACATAATGGCTATGGTAAAATGCTGCTTGACTATGCAAAAAAAAACAGTCATTGAGGCAGGGGGAAATACCATTGAAATCGGTATTAAAGAAGACAATTTAAGGTTGAAAGAATGGTATACGCAATATGGCTTTATCCATACTGGGACGTGCAGATTTCCGCATGTTATTTTTGAAGTCGGATTTATGATTTTAAACTTATAAACCATTAAAAAAGTATCCTAAAAGGATCCAGAAGTTTAGGTTAATGGAAAATATCGATGATTTTCAATTGATTTTTTTGTGGAATTCGATATATTAGTCATAGAACATTAATCGAATGTATACAAGGGAAGGCATAATGAATATAACGTTAAAAGATATTGAAGCGATATTCAAAGATCGAATGAACATCAATACAGACAGCATGACTGCCTGCGGTCACCATGATTTAAAACGCAATCTTGTTTACAAGGTGAAGTCTGGTGAGCATACATTTATTATTAAATTTTATTATAAATACCACAAGCAAATTCGTGAGTTAAATGCATTGCATTATTATGTTAATACACCGCTAAAACTATTGGCACACGGTATTTACCAAGGTATTGAATGGTCTATTTATCCTTATATAACGGGTTATGTAATGGAAGGCTGTCTTCAAACCATGCCGGAAAACAAAAAGTGTGAGCTCTTTAAAGATTTTGGCAGCAAAATGGCTGATTTTCATAATGCTGTATCTTTCCAGCACTTTGGCGACTGGGTGGTAGGAAAGTACAGCCATATCTCAGCATACCAAACATTTATGATTAACGATACGGAACGAATTTATCATAATATTGAAAAATTGAATTTGAAGCCGAATAAGCTGTTTCAAGAGGCAATTGGTAGAACGAGAAAGGCGTACAATACCATTGAGACATTAGACGAGGTGACTTTATGCCATCGTGATTTGGATGGGAGAAATATTCTCATCGGCGTAAATGAATCACAAAGTGTGCCAGATAATAAAGCGACAAGCTATCAATTAATTACGTTTTTGGATTTTGAAAAATGTGTTCGATTTAATCCGCATTACGATATTATCAATTTATATCGCAAATACTTTTATAAAGCCCCGGCATTAATTAAGCCCTTTTTTGAAGGATATGATAAATTGAGGACACGCGGTGAGCAGTATGACATTGCATTTGAGTTTAATCTACTGCGAATGGGGTTAGATATCGCCAGTTGGTCGCATCATGTCTCAAAATGTTATTATGATGAAACCGTTGATTTTTTAGAGACGATGATGACAGAAGACTTAACCAAGTGGCGAATTTAAAAAAATCGACTATTCAGCCGATTTTTGCTTTGTTTGAAAATGCTAAAAATACAGTGCCCAGCGCTCTTCGAGAATATTTTTACCCCAGCTTTCATTGGCATGTGTCGAGATAATCTCGAATCCCTTTTGCGCATAGAGATAACGTGCAGTCTTAAGATCACTAAACGTGTCAAGAAAGACACTTGTATAGTTGTTTTCAATGCAGAAGAGCAGTGCCGCATCAACGAGTTTTTTGCCAATGCCAATGCCGCGCGCTTTAGGTTCTAAGAGAAAGAAACGTAATTGAGCTGTTTGATCATCCATACTTGCAACTGCAATGCTGCCAACTGGCTTTCCAGACATTTCAGCAATAAACATACACTCTCGTTCAGGATTAAAATGTTCAGCAAATGCATTTACAGTGGCATCGACATGATCTGAAAAGACTTGAGTCAGGCGATACTCATTTTGGTAAAGAATTTTATGACGTGAAATAACATAATCAATATCATCAAATGTGAAGTCGCGTATTTTAAATTGATAGAAAGCTTCTGAAAATTTTGCCTTAATGAGCTGCATACTGCTGACAACGGTTCTAACTTCATCTTCAGAAAGACATCGAAGCAGTTTCTTCATTTGATCATGTGATTTTGCATCCATTTTTTGAATGAGTGCTTCACCGGTTGTTGTCAATTTTAAGTTATTGAGACGATTATCTAACTCTGATGGTATTTTTTCAAGTAGACCGTCTGTTTCTAAGCGTTTAATGATACGACTCATATAACTCGGATCAATATTTAATTGATGAATAAGTGTTTTGGCGGTGCTAAAGGGTTGTAAACTGATTTCAAGCATGACGCGGACGTCAGTTAGTGAATAGCCGCTGCCGAGCAAAGATTGATCTAATAGCCCTAAAATGTTTGTGTAAAAACGGTTGAAACTACGGATATCTGCGATCATTGATTCCATAAGTACCTCATTTCTGGATAGTATTAATAGTGTATGGTGTGTGGTTTAGTAGTATTATAGCAGAAATGGTGGACTGAGTCCAGTAATAAACGATTGCGTAAAACTATGTCTAAGTATGAAAAGGGTGATATGAATACGCAACAGCGGCGTATTAAGCGTAGAAACCCCTGATCACATCGAAATCAATGAGATCAGGGGTTGTTTATTGCGTCTTAATTAAAAGAAAAAATTATAATACCTTTTGAAGCTCAAAAAATTCATGAATTTCGTTAAGCGCTTCTTTTGAACGTGCTTTATCGATAATACAGGATATTTTGATTTCTGAGGTAGAAATCATTTCGATATTGATGCCCATTTTGTAAAGAGCGCCAAATAGACCGGAAGCGATGGTCGCATCAGAAGTAATGCCCGTTCCGACGATAGAGAGTTTGGCAACATCGTCTCTAACGAGTAATGGATTTGCGCCGACTTCTTCAATAAACTGATTGATAATCCCTTGTACAAGTTCAAGATCGTCTTTTGGAACTGTAAAAGAGATATCATTGCGATCATCATGCGTAAGATTTTGAATGATCATATCGATGTGCACGTTTTGTGCTGCAAGTGCAGAAAACATCTTATAAGCAATGCCGGGACGGTCTGGAACGTCTGGTACAGAAAGTCTAACAATATTATCATCAAGCGTAACGCCTCTTACTTGTGCTTTTTCCATTTCATTCACCTCAATTATTTCAGTACCCGGTGCGGACAGTTCAAATGATGAGCGTACCACCAGTTTCATTTTGTTTTTGCGTGCAAGTTCGACAGACCTTGGGTGCATGACTTTTGCACCAAGCTTCGCGAGCTCAAGCATTTCATCATAGCTGATTTGGCTCATTTGTTTAGCCGTTTTAACAACACGTGGATCGGTTGTATAAATACCTTTAACATCTGTATAGATTTCACATAGTTCTGCATTTAGTGCGACAGCGAGTGCAACAGCCGTTGTATCTGATCCGCCGCGGCCAAGTGTTGTGATGTCGCCATTTTCATTCATCCCTTGAAATCCAGCGACGATAACGATATTATCCTTTTCGAGTTCCGTAATAATACGATTGGCTTTAATATCATTAATTTTAGCTTTTGAATAGAAATGATCGGTTTGAATCCCACACTGGTAACCAGTCAGCGAGATTGCTTGATAACCTTGTGATTCAATTGCCATTGCCAATAGCGAAATGGATATTTGTTCACCAGTCGACAAAAGCATATCCATTTCACGCGAAGACGGTGAGGGATTAATGGATTTTGCCAGTTCAATGAGATGATCTGTAGAATCTCCCATGGCAGAGACGACGACGACAGGCTGATGCCCCTGTTTCTTTAATTCGATGACATGATTGGATACCCGTTGAATTCGCTCTGCATCTGCAACGGAGCTGCCACCATATTTTTGTACGATAATACTCATAGATACCTCTTTATGATTCAACGGAATATGTTGTTCCGCTTTTATTAATGGTTAAAGTCTTTAGAGACCATTTTGATTCGAGTGTTGCCAAAAAGGGTTCAAATTGCTTGTCAAATGTATCGGCGTGATCCAGCGGCATTAATGCAATCAGTGTTGGCCCTGCACCGCTGATGAAACTGCCAAGTGATTGAATTTCGCGACATTTTTCAAAGATTAGTTCAGCTGATTGTATAAGCGGCAATCGGTACGGTTGATGAACCGCATCCTCAACTGCAAAAGGCAGCAAATCGTAGCGCTTTGTATATAGACAGTTAATGAGTAAACCAAGCCTAGACATGTTAAAAACACATTGCTGTATGTTATAAGTCTTCGGGAGTACCTTACGTGCTGCGGATGTACTGAGTTCAAAGTCTGGAATAAATACTTTAAAGACAATGTCTTCAGGGAAGATAACGCGATCGTGAATAACTTTTCCTTCGGTATAGCTGGAGATAACCATATCGCCAAAAATAGCAGGTGCAACATTGTCCGGGTGCCCTTCAAGTTCAGTGGCATATAATAATATTTCTTCTTTGGATAATGCGAAATCCAACAGATAGTTTGCGGCATAAATGCCTGCTACGATTGCAGTTGCAGAACTGCCAAGCCCTCTGGACATCGGTACATCACACTGTCCCATGATAAGATCATAACCGAGTGTCGAGCGATTATATTTTTCAAGTGTGTATTCAAGTGCCGTTTTAACAAGGTTAATGGAATCATCAATTGCATCATCTGGTGTTTCCCAAATAATGCGTTTTATTGAATCGGCCCGCTTAGAAAGTGCTACATGGTTGAACATATTGAGTGCCAAACCCAGTGTATCAAAACCAGGTCCGATATTGGCGCTGGTTGCGGGTACTTTAATATTAATCATTTAAAATGCCTCCGGTAAGTGCTGAATGCGTGTCGCAGGCGACAGAAAAAACTGATTGCTGTAAATCTTTGAGGTAATATTGAGTAGTCCCCAGAGATGCTGCATGTAAAGGTGCCAAGAACGATAACGACTTATTTATCATAGACTAAATAGTGAATATAATTGCAATTAAAGGTTTCTGTAATTTGATTGAGTTTCTCCAAAAGCGTTTTTTCATTAGATTCTGTCACTTGAACATAAAGTGATTGCGTTTCTGAGGCCAATGTCAGTTTTAAGCCATGGTCAGAAAAGAGACTAAAGAGCTTAGCGGCTAAAAGGTTGAGATCTTTGGCCTGAAAGCGAACCACATATTTTGCTTCTTTTGGGTAGTGTTTGATGATTTTAACTTCATCTTGATAAATATAAGATGGTAAGATCTTTTTGTTTTGGATAATATCCATAAGGTCGCCTAAAATAGCGCTTGCCGTAGGATATTTACCAGCACCTTTTCCTGTAAACATAAGCTCGCCAACAGCATCGCCTTCGACCAATACCGCATTAAATTCGTTGTCTATTTTTGCATATTTAGATTGCTGTGTGATAAAGACTGGTCTGACGGTGCCGTAGATGGCGTCTCCCATGTCTTCTGAAAAGGCAATGAGCTTAATTTTGTAATTCTCGTCCTTGGCAAAAGCAATGTCTCGGGCTGTTACACGCGAAATACCTTCCAGCGGTAGATCAGTCCATCGAATGTGCTTTTTATAACCGATGGTGGAGAGAATGACAAGCTTGCGCATTGCGTCATAACCTTCGACATCAGATGTAGGATCTGCTTCTGCAAAGCCCATAGACTGTGCAAGCGAGAGCGCTTCGTCATACCCCATATTGTCTTCATACATTTTAGTGAGAATGTAATTGGTCGTACCGTTGAGAACAGCGCTGATATTTTTAATTTCATTGCCGGCAAGACTTTCCTGAAGCGGTTTCAAAATAGGAATACCGCCGCCAACGCTGGCTTCAAAACTCAGAATCGTGTTATGTTCACGTGCGATTTCAATGAGTTCACTGCCTATTTCAGCGATGAGATCTTTGTTAGCCGTTATGACGGGAATGCCGTGTGACAGAAAATGTTTCAAATAATCGCCGGTTGGTGAGATGCCGCCGATGGTTTCAATGGCGATATCAATATCTGCATTTTTAAGATCGTTAAAATCATTTGTGAAAAGGTGATAAGCTTCGTGAGATTTGTACTTATCTAGGTTTTTCACGAGAATTTTAACGACTTCAAGTTTTCTGTCAAAATTTGTTTTAACAGCTGTTGTGTTCTTTTGTATCAATTCATATACACCGGAGCCTACGGTTCCGTATCCAAGTAGTGCTACCCTCAAAATGAGCCTCCTGTACGTATTTATTCAATCGCTACCAAATTAAACTTGTAAACGCCTTCAATTGCTTTTAACTCACCGGTCAATGCAGTGAATGACGTTGAGATTTCTGAGATGTCGATGGTAATGGTAACGTTTGCCTTCCGATCAATTGGCGTACTCTGGCTTATGGTTAAAATATTGCCGTTGTAAAGTGCGACGCGATCCAAGACTTTTGAAAGAATACCGGAGTGATGATCCAAACTCATGGAAATGGTTGCCTTTTTCCCGATAACCCCATCAGCGAGGGTGAACACGTAATCATTGTACTTGTAGAAAGTGCTTCTGCTGATGCCGACCATTTTTGTCGCCTCTGAAACGGAATTGACTTTGCCATCTTTGATAAGTTCCTTCGCTTCGACGACTTTTAGGAAGACATCCGGCAAAACATCAATATGAATGAGTAAAAATTTGCCTTTATCCATGTTTACCTCCCTGTATTCCATACGCGTACATTTGTACGCTTTAGAAAGATGTTAAAGGGATTATAACACAATGGAATTTAGTATTCAACACGATTAGCTAAAAATGCTTTGTTTTTATTTATGAACTTGCATAATTTTACTCAATTTGGTTATATATTAATGTAAAATTTATTGATTGATGGAGGCATTTAAATGAAACCGTATATTAAACCGGATATGAAATTTAAAATAACACCTGAAGGAACTATATCAGGTACAGAACTATCAGAAATGAAATTCATCCTCTATGTCTATCCAAAGGACAATACGTCGGCTTGTACGCTAGAGGCCAACGAGTTTGCGGATGTCTATGAAGCATTTAAAAACCTTGGTTATGAAATTTTTGGCATTAGCAAAGATACCCTGTCATCCCATTTGAAATTTAAAGCTAAATATGAACTGCCTTTTGAGTTAATTTCAGACACAGAAAAAGAACTGCTGAATGCGCTAGGCGTCATGAAAGAAAAGAAAATGTACGGCAAAACAGTGATGGGAACGGTTCGCTCGACTTTCGTATTCGATAAGGGGTTAAAAATGATTGCAGAGTACCGTGACATTAAAGCACCCGGACATGCTGAAACCGTCCTTGAAGCAGTGAAAGCTTTCTCTGCATAAACATTGAATAACACACGGATAAAATATTGATAAAATCATGCAATTGATCATTAGATACACTATTTTATGCATTCACAGTATTTAATTAAGCTATTGCGGTGCCTTGCTTGACACAGATTATTCAGATGCTTATAATTGACGTAGATAAAATAGCTGAGAGCTATCAGAGTAAAAGTTGAAGATTTCAATGTCGGTGCTTAGTAAAAGCTAAGAGGGAAAGAGGTTAGAATCCTCTGCAGCCCCCGCTACTGTAAATAGTGATGAAATCCACATGTCCACTGAATGATCGGGAAGGATGGAGAGTAAAGGGATCTATGAGCCAGGAAACCTGCCGTCATTGTTTAAGACGACTTCGGTGGGAGGTTTGTGATTAGAAATGAAAATATTTCGGCACATGCGTTTGCATGTGCTTTTTTATTACAAGAAGATTTGAGCCGAAAGATTTTCGCGGATGCTTCAACCGCGAAAATAGTAAGCGAAAATCGGTTTAACGCGTCGCATCGGAGCGGAAAATCTTGTAAAAAGAAGATTTGAGCCGAAAGATTTTCGCGGATGTTCCAACTGCGAAAATGGCAAGCGAAAATCGGTTTAGCGCGCCGAAGCGGAGCGAGAAATCTTGTAAAAAGAAGATTTGAGCCCCCCAATAGTCCGCAGAATGGGGGACATATTAAAATTGAGAAAATAAAAGAGAAAAAAAGAGGGGAAAGCGATGGCAAAGCGAATTATGTTTCAAGGAACTGGCTCGACAGTCGGGAAAAGTTTGACGGTGGCAGCAATGTGCCGTATTTTAAAGGATATGGGCTATAGCGTAGCGCCTTTTAAATCACAAAATATGGCGCTTAATTCTTTTATTACAAAAGACGGCAAAGAAATGGGGCGCGCACAAGTTGTTCAGGCTGAAGCAGCGCGGATTGAACCACATGTTTATATGAATCCCATTTTGCTGAAACCGACGAGTTATGTCGGCAGTCAAGTGATTTTAAACGGCGAAGTATACCGCAATATGAAGGCTGCTGAATATTTCACCAAGAAAGACTTTTTAATACCGCACATTAAGACGGCATTTAATGCGCTGAATGCAGAATATGATGTCATTGTCATAGAGGGGGCAGGTTCTCCGGCGGAAATCAACTTAAGAAGTCGCGACATTGTCAATATGGGATTGGCAGAAATGGTGGATACAGATGTTATTCTCATTGGCGATGTGGATAAGGGCGGCGTGTTTGCTTCATTATATGGTACCGTGAAACTGCTTTCCGAATCAGAGCAAAAACGTATCAAAGGATTTTTAATTAATAAATTTAGAGGTGATGTCAGCTTATTGATGCCTGGTGTCGAAATGCTCGAAGAGAAGATTGGCATTCCGTGTGTAGGGGTTATTCCCTATATTGAAAAGCTTAAAATAGATGATGAGGACAGTGTTACAGAGCGATTTGGCAAAAAGCGCAATGCAGCACTGACAATTGGCGTTGTAAAACTTCCTTATATGTCTAACTTTTCGGATTTTACCGTTTTTGACATGGAAGATGACGTCAATCTTATTTATGTGGATGATTTAGAAGCGATGCGTACATGTGATGCATTGATTATACCGGGCAGCAAGAATACGATTTATGATATGCTTTCTTTAAGCAAGTCCGGCATAGATGCAGGCATTAAAGCATTTCATCAAACGGGTAAACCGATTATTGGTATTTGCGGCGGTTACCAAATATTGGGAAGAAAAATTTCCGATCCATTTGAAGTAGAATCCATCGACCCAACCATTGATGGATTAGGGTTGCTGGATGTTGTAACAGAAATGGCAAAGGAGAAGAAAACGGTACAAAATGAAGGAGTCATTAAAAACGGGCTAGCGTCCTATAAAGCATTAAAGGTAGGCGGTTATGAAATTCATATGGGGGAATCTAAGCGACTGAATGAATTGACAGTACCATTTATTCAGACTTTGGACGGTCATGAGGATGGTGCCGTCAATTCTGCTAAAACAGTTTTCGGTACTTATTTTCACGGTATTTTTGACAATGACGCTTTTCGACGCGCTTTTATTAATACCCTTAGAGAACAAAAAGGATTGGCACCATTAGCAGAATCGGTCGACTTTGCAGCCGCAAAAAATGCAGAGTACGATCGTTTGGCAAAACATGTAAAAGACAATCTCAATATGGATCAAATGATGCAGATTTTGGAAGAATCGAGGACAAATGCGTGTTAAAGTGGATATTGCTTGCAATACTGCTGGACTGGCTAATTGGTGATCCACCAACATGGCCGCATCCTGTTAGAGCCTTTGGATGGTGGATTAGAACACTTGAGAAACATGTGAGAAAGCGCTTTAAAAACTTATATATCGGCGGGGGCGTATTATGGTTCATGGCAGTTGCTGTGCCAATGGTGATTTTATACGGACTTTCAATAAGTTTACCGCCGTTGTTATGGACGATTGTATCGGTTTACCTCATGTTTGCCAGCTTAGCGGCAAAGTGTCTAAAAGACGAAGCTTATAAGGTAAAAAAACTGCTTGATCATAATGCACTTGATCAATCACAAAAAGAACTTGGTTACCTAGTAGGTCGCGATACGGCTAATTTAACAAAGCCACAGGTATTGCGCGGTATAATTGAAACGGTATCTGAGAATACAGTTGACGGAATCTTAGCACCGCTTTTTTATATGCTGATCGGGGCGCCATTAGGGCTATCTGTCTATTTTGCAGTCGCATACAAAGTGATCAATACACTTGATTCGACCATTGGCTATATGCAGAAACCTTATAAAGAAATCGGTTATGTTTCCGCGAAGATCGATGATCTGGCCAATTATATTCCCGCTAGACTTGGTGCATTGTTTATGCTGATAGCCGGCGGTTTGATGGGACAAAACTTTCATAATGGATGGCACATTTTAAAGCGGGATTGCCGAAATCATAAAAGTCCGAATTGTGGCTTTCCAGAAGCGGTTACAGCAGGATTGCTGACGGTTCAACTCGGTGGTACAAATACGTATTTTGGGGAAGTTGTCGTTAAACCAACGATTGGCGATTCGTTAAAAGAATTGGAGACAGTTGATATTGACAAATGTATTCACGTCATGTACGTTGCCGAGGGCTTATTGATGCTTTTCGCGATTATGGTAAACTTATTATAAAAGAATAAAGAGCATTTAGGGGGGAATATGAATTTTCACGGTGGCTATCATGGCGATGAATCATTGATTGACTTTAGTGTGAATATACCGCCAACCGTTTATGACGCCTCTTTTCAAAAGTTGCTGATTGAACATATTGACGATCTTATCAAGTATCCTGAATTGAGTGGTGAAGCAACAAAAATAAAAATGGCAAAAGTACTTGGCTATGATATGAAACAACTAATCCTTGGAAACGGTGCAACAGAGCTCATATACCTCTATGCGCGTACGGTACCGATTCGAAATGCGATGATCCTAGAGCCGACTTTTACAGAGTACAAGCGCGCACTTATGACACATGGCATTCCAGTGATCAGCTATCCGCTTAGTTTAGAAGCACCTGAGTCGATAAATGTACCTAAAATTGCCGATTTTATTAATGAAAATGACATTGACTTGCTGGTTTTATGCAATCCCAACAATCCGACGGGACACTTGTATGCACCGGAAGACATCGAAGCGATTATTAAAAGCGTTGGACGACATGATTTTAAACTGTTTATTGATGAATCATTTATTGATTTTGTCGACGAGACCTATCAGCAGCGCAATGCGGATCAAATGAAGCAGTTACTATCAGATTATCCTGTTTTTCTATTGAGGTCGATGACGAAAACTTATGCTGTTCCAGGTTTAAGAATCGGTTACGGCATTGGCAATCAGGCTATTATTGAATCGCTGTACGGCTATAAAGAGCCTTGGAGTTTAAATACATTTGCATTAATTAGTATTCCGTATTTTCTAGAGCATTCTGACCATAGAAGCCAGATAAATACATGGTGTGAAATTGAAAATCAATTTGTAGCGGCGGCTATGGCAAGTTTTGAGGCGGCTGGTAAAATCCGTTTATATCGAGGATGCGCAAATTTTCATTTGATTGAAGTGAAAGCAGTTGATGGGGAAGTTTTCTTTCAACGGATGTTGGACAAAGGTATATTTTTGAGAACGTGCAATGATTTTGAAGGGCTAGGTAAACATTACTTTAGAATTGCGCTTAGGACGCGAGCTGAAAATCAACAGATGTTAGATGCCATGGCAAAGGCATTGGAGGTATAAAATGATTATTTATATAACTGGAGGTGCAAGAAGCGGCAAAAGTCGATTTGCAGAAGCGAAAGTTGCATCACTTGGTGAAAAAGTTGCATACATTGCAACGGCGATCCCCTTTGATGATGGGATGAAGGATCGTATTGCGAAACATCAAAGTCAGCGTCCTGCTTCATGGCAAACCATTGAACAATATAAGCACTTTGAGACACTTATAGATAAAAATGCATTTCTGGAAGCCAATGCGCTTATTTTTGACTGTGCGACGGTTATGATTACGAATATCATGATGGATAGCGGTCTAGATTTTGATACCGTTGCGGTTGAAACGGTAAACGCGTTGGAACGCGAGATTGCCAAGGAAGTTGAACAGCTTTTAAAGATTTGCCGTGAAGAGAACAAGCAATTGGTAATCGTCTCCAATGAAGTTGGACTTGGACTTGTTCCATCTTATCGAATGGGCAATTTTTTCAGGGATATTCAAGGACGCATTAATCAGCTTCTGGCAAGTGAGGCAGATGAGGTACATTTTGTTGTATCCGGGATACCACTGCAAATTAAATAATGAAAATTGACAGCAGCGATATGATGGCTGCATAAAAATTATTTGGTTAGATGATCGTGAATGAAAGAGAGTGACAATGAGAGCATTTTTATTGAATATTTCGTTTTTTACAAGGCTGCCGGTGGCAAAATTAGCGCCGTATACTGATGAGCGATACCGTGAAAGTGTTAAATATTTTCCGTTTGTGGGGTTGATTATCGGCGCGTTATCAGGACTTCCGCTGTACGTTTCCAATCATTTTATATCGCTTCCGCCAGCCTATACGGCCGTGCTGAGTATTCTATTGTATCTTTTAATATCCGGTGGGATCCATTTAGATGGTTTTGCTGATTCGCTCGATGGTCTGCTCAGTGGTCGAACGGGGGAACGCGTTTTTGAAATCATGAAGGATTCGAGGATGGGTGCATTTGGCACAATTGGCTTGTGCTTATATTTTATGGTCTTTTATACGTTTGTTCAAAATATGTCATTTGCAGCTTTTCTGATGATGCCATATATCGGCAAATTGGCTGCGACAGCAGTTGCGGGCTTTTCAAAATATCCGCAGGGCAAAACGGGGATGGGTAAAATATTTTTAGATGTCAACACCCCCATCAAAAGCGTCTTACAACTGTTGCTTGGCAGTGTCATCGCTTATTTTGCGGCGAGTATTTCAGCACTACTGGCATTGTGGCTCGTTGTATTAAGCGCTTTTTTATCCAGACGATGGCATTATCGCATGATCGGTGGCCTTTCGGGTGACTCCATTGGTTTTATTGTTGAATCTAGCCAACTGGTTTACCTCGTGGCTTATCAAATAATCTATCGGCTAGTTGTATGATAGTGGTTTTACATGGGGAATAACAGTTAATAAACGATTTTGAGGAGATTTTTATGCAGAAAGCATTAGCGATTGGTGGTGCATCTAGCGGCTCGGGAAAGACGACATTTTCTATTGGCCTCATGAATGCACTGATAAAACGCGGAATTGATGTAGCGCCGTTTAAAGTGGGGCCTGATTATATTGATCCAATGTTTCATAGACATGTCACAAAGAAAAAGGCGTATAATCTACCCGTATGGATGCTGGATGATATGACGACGGCCTATCTATTTGAGAAACGGATGGCGGCTGAATCATTTGCGATTGTAGAAGGTGTTATGGGCTATTATGATGGCCATAAAACCGACAGTTTTGCAGGCAGTACGGCACATGTGGCAGCATTGTTAAATATCCCTGCCATTATTATTTTTGATGCCAGCAGCATGTCGCTAAGTGCAGCGGCGATTGTTCATGGCTTCTCGACGTTTAAAGCGAACAGCATGATCAAAGGGGTTGTCTTAAATAACGTTGCGTCAGAAATGCATTATCAAATGCTAAAACAAGGGATTGAACATTTTACGGAGATTAAGTGTTACGGGTATTTAAAAAAGGACGAACGTGTAAAGTTGGGCAGCAGGCATCTAGGGCTCTTGCAGGCAGAAGAGATTGACGATTTAGATGAAAAAGTTGATTATATCAGCGAACAGATAGAGGCGACGGTAAATGTTGATGCAATCATTGAAGATTTTGTCTATGAATCGCCTAAACCGGATTATAGTGTTTTGTATGCATCTGAAGCCGTATCCCAAAGCAGTTTCGATGATGCATCAAAAGAGACGCTAACGGCTTCTGCAAAGCAAGACACAGAATGTTCTTATCGAAAGAAGAAAGCAGAAATTGACTTAAAATTGGAATCAATGAAAAAGCGTATTGCAGCAATGGATGGATTAACGGTTGGCATTGCAATGGATAAATCTTTTTCTTTCTATTATGATGAGAATGTTGAAACATTAAAAGAGCTGGGGATAACGCTAGTCCCAATATCCCCAATAAAAGACAGTGAGATACCCGATAACTGTGACGGCCTTTATATTGGCGGCGGTTACCCTGAAGTGTTTGCAAAAGAGCTTGAAATGAATGCCTCATTTAGAAAGGCATTGAAGACAGCACTTGGAAGCGGCATGCCATGCTATGCAGAATGTGGGGGACTCATGTATTTAACAGCGTGTATTGATAATGGAAAAAATACGTACGACGCTGTCGGATTTTTCCCTGCAAAATCAGAAATGACTAATAAGCTGCAGCGCTTTGGCCTTATCAATGTTACCATGAAAGATTTTATGTCTTGTACACTTACCTTTAGAGCACACGAATTTCATAAGTCGCTCATTACAGATGACGAACCGATTGATAAGAAATATCATATCGTAAAGGGATCTCGATCGTGGACGTGCGGTTACCAAAAGGAGCATACGTTGGGAACCTATGCACACCAGCATTTTTATAGCAATTTAGATTTTTTGTCTTTACTCATTGATTTGTGGGGTATAAACAAACCTATTAATCAATAGGAGGAACATATGACATACTTTTTATCATTATCACCTGTTCTGCAAGCGCTGATCGGAACGCTTTTTACTTGGTTTGTCACGGCTCTTGGTGCGGCAATGGTTTTTCTGTTCAAAAAGATTAACCGAACTGTGCTGGATATGATGCTGGGCTTTGCAGCTGGCGTTATGATTGCAGCCAGTTTTTGGTCACTGCTAAATCCTGCTATTGCAATGGCGGAAAGCAGCGGCATGACGCCGTGGGTTCCCGCAGTCGTCGGTTTTTTAGGCGGTGGCATCTTCTTATTTGCGATTGATAAGATATTGCCGCATCTTCATAATGGTTTCGATATGTCAGAGGCGGAGGGGATCAAGACGAGCTGGCAGCGCAGTGTTTTACTGGTCTTGGCAATTACGCTTCATAACATTCCGGAAGGGTTGGCAGTTGGGGTAGCCTTTGGTGCTGTTGCAGCCAATTTACCTGAGGCAACCATTGGTGCTGCCATTGCTTTAGCACTTGGGATTGGCATTCAAAATTTTCCGGAGGGAGCAGCTGTCTCGATTCCGCTCAGGCGTGAGGGGTTCAGTCGTACGAAAGCATTCCTGTATGGTCAGGCATCGGGAATCGTCGAACCAATTGCAGGTGTAATTGGCGCTTTTTTAGTCATTAAAATGCAAACGCTTTTACCATATGCGCTTTCTTTTGCAGCAGGTGCTATGATTTTTGTCGTCGTTGAAGAGCTTATCCCAGAATCACAGCGTGAAAAGAATACCGATTTAGCAACCTTAGGTGCAATGGCAGGTTTTGCATTAATGATGCTGCTCGATGTAGCGCTCGGCTAAATCATACCGAACAGCCATCACACAGTTTGTATTTTCTGTATGCTAAAGGATAACTTGTTTGATGGTAATCTATTGAAAAGTTACGATAATATAATGATATAGGATATTATCAATAAAACGGTGACATGTGCCCATTAAGATGGGTTGTCATTGTATTATTGATTTTGACATGCGATGCTCAATGAACTTTTTTATTCATAGGCGTCGCTTTTCTATTTATATCAAAACGAGATTGATAGTACACCTATGTTTTCATCATGATACAAGGGAAAATTAAGTGTATAACGATAATAATCTGAAAAAGGAGTTTAACAATGAAATTATCTTCAATTTATTATCGAAGTATAAAAAATCCTGATACAGCAACAGCAGACCCCGTGATGCAATGGCTTATTCAGACTGGAATGATTAAGCACGATCGAATGATGGGGACGATTGTAACGCCATTTGGAGATTTATTTGTGGATGCATATGGCAAACAAATCGAATTGATGTTAAAAGGCATTGCTGAAATGCCATGCATCATTACACCTTATATGAAGTCAGAAACAGTAGAAGCGCTTTTTAGCGATGTTTTTGAATTATTTAAATTTGATTATAAATCCTATAAAACGTTACCCGCAGTGCTTCAAATGATGCCTAAAAAAACGACGGATGCCTTTGCACAGAAGTTGTGTCAGCTGTATTTGTCTGAAGACGCAAACAGCAGTAAAATCACACGGGAAACGCTAGAAAGAAAACTAGCGACATTGACGTCACAACGGCTGTATAAAAGTACATATGGCAGCATTCAAACAGCTTATATAGAAGATCAGGCATCCGCAACACCACTGATCGTCTGTCCAAATTGTGGCTATGGCGCTGATCTTATGCTGGCGGCAATGCCGCAACAGGCCATTGATGAAACAGCCGTTATTACAGAAAAGAAAATTCAGAATGAAGTCGAAGTTTATACGCCTGAAATAAAGACAATTGATGCATTATGTGACTATTTAAAAGTGGAATCTAAAACGGTTTTAAAGGCCATTGCGCTGATGCGTTCAGATGGTAAACCCGTAGTGGTTATTATAGCGGGCAACCGTACGTTGAGTCTGCCGAAACTTTCACGGCTGACAAAGCAGAAATATCGTATGGCGACTGATTTGGAAATTGAAGAGGTGTTTGATGCAGTTGCAGGATTTGTCGGTCCAATTGGCCTTGCGGCATCTTGTCAAATTATTTGGGATCATTCTGCCTTAGGCATAAAAGATGGTGTATGCGGTGCGAATAGACGTGATTATCACTATGCGCATGTCACTGTAGATGAAAGTCGTTTTAATATTGAAAAGTATGTTGATGTTGCCGCCTATGAGGAAGGCAATGCATGCCCTATTTGTGGTTTTGACATGACGGTGACAAAGGGCGATATTCTATATGAACTATATGATTATGGCGAAACACTGTCAGAAAGCCACCGTGCAAACTTTTTAGATGCTTATGGTAAAGCTAAAAAGCATCATATCTTTGGTATTTCAATTGAAGTGATTAATGGTCTAAAGAGTGTTGTTCGTCATCATTTGGATGTAGAAAAGACAAGAAAGAATGATGTGGAAAATGCTGATGATGGGGAAATTACCAATGAATGCATTACGGACGCAAATACGAGGGCACAATCAAATGTCATAACAATTGATGCGCTGGCACCTTTTGATGTATGGCTAATTATTATGAATACGAAAAAATCGGTACAGCAGCAGCTTGCAGATGCGATTTACCAAGCGCTTATTGAAAACGGTATCGCAGCCTTGTATGATGACCGTTCAGATAGCCCGGGAATAAAGTTCTTTGATGCAGAACGCTTTGCTGAAATCCCGAGAATTGTCGTGGGTAAAGCTGCAGGTGATGGCTTTTGCGATATACAGTTAAGAAATGAACGATTCGAACAAATGACGATTGCAGAGGTCATTCATTGGGTAAAGAGTCGATATAAACCTCTCAACCCATAATAGAAGGGCTCTGCGTCCTATATATTTATGAAAAATTAATATGTTTTGTCATGTTTTTCAGTTACACTGTTGAAATGGTCTGATATAATATATGAGAGGAAATTTATTGAAATTATAGAAATGAGGGATATCGTGTCAGAAAAGAAAAAAATTATCATCTTAGGTGGCGGGTATGCAGGCGTAAAAGCTGGAAAAACCTTGCACAAAGCGTTTAAAGACAATCCAGATGTCGAAATAACGCTCATTGATAAAAACACCTATCACACGTTGATGACAGAACTTCACGAAGTTGCCGGTCATCGAACAAGTCCTGATTCCATTCGCATTGATCTTAGGACTATTTTTAAGGGAAGAAGTGTTAAAGTTGTAACAGATACCATTACCAAGGTTGACTTCGAAACCAAGCAAATTGCATCTGAAAAGAAAACGTATGATTTTGATTATCTGCTTTTGGCTTGTGGATCAGATACCAATTCATTTGGTATTCCGGGTATCGAAGAACATGCCTTTACGCTTTGGTCTTATGATGATGCCATCACAATCAGACAGCATGTTGAATCGATGTTTCAAGCAGCAGCGATTGAAGAAGATGCGGATATCAGGAAAAAGCTTCTGACTTTTGCAGTTGTCGGCGGCGGTTTTACAGGTGTTGAGATGGCTGGTGAGTTAGGTGAGGCCAAAGAGCACTTGTCAGAAAAATACGGAATCGATAAAAGTGAAGTCAAGATTTATAACATTGAGGCGACGCCGCGTATTTTAAATACGCTGAAAGATGATCGCCAAGTTGAAAAAGTTGAATCGCGTTATCGAAAAATTGGTGTAGAACTCTTGAAAAATGCTGCGCTCGTCAAAGCCACTGAAGATGGCTTTGAACTCAAAGATGGTCGTTTTATTGAAACGAAGACGCTTATCTGGGGTGCTGGGATCAAAGTTAGCAATTTTATTGCAAAATTGGGTCTTGAAGCGGGCAGAGGCGGACGTGCTGTTGTCAATGAGTTTATGCAGTCGCCACAATACGATAATGTCTTTATAGCAGGAGATAATACGCACTATGAAGATAACGACGGCTTACTTCCGCAAATTGTCGAGGCTGCTGAACAGTCTGGGCATACAGCGGCTGAAAATATAATTGCTTCTATTAACGGTGCGCCAATGAAGTCGCATAAGCAGGTTTATCATGGCTTTATGGTATCCGTTGGCTCGCGATACTGCGTATCAGATAACAACGGACTGAAACTGTCAGGATTCTTCTCGATGCTTGTGAAGCATATGGTCAATTTTTATTATCTCTTTACAGTGAGTGGCCTTGCTCAGCTATGGGAGTATTTGAGACATGAATTCTTCCATACAAAAAATAATCGGTCGATTGTTGGCGGACATTTCTCCAAAGCATCTCCAAACTTCTGGATGGTTCCGTTTAGGGTCTATTTAGGGTTTATGTGGCTGTTTGAAGGGCTTCATAAGATTGATGAAGGCTGGTTGACCTCCGCTAAGATGATTGCTTCCGATGCGGTGACGCAGGCTAGCGAATGGACTGGTGGTGCAGCCGAAGGTGCGGCTGAAGGCGCAGCTGCTGTTCAGCCATTACTGAAAGAAGTCCCTGGCATTGTTCAATGGATGATTGATAAAATTATAGCACCAAATGCAATTCCGTTCCAAACGATCATGGTCTTTGCAGAAATTGCATTTGGCCTCATGCTGATCGCAGGATTGTTTACCTTTATTTCAGCGGTTGTGACAACAGGTATGACCGTTGCCATAACGCTGACAGGCATGTCTGATGCATCAATTCTCTGGTACTTCTTTGGTGGCATTGCCATTATCGCGGGTGCCGGCAGTACCTTTGGCTTGGATTACTATTTGTTGCCACCGCTAAAACGATGGTGGAAACAAACTGCTTTTGCACAGAAATCCTATTTGTATTTTCATTAGTTGAATGAAGGTGTTGTTTTGAATTTAAAATCGTATCTGATGTGTTCAGATACGATTTTTAACGATATTGAAGGTTGTTTATGAAAAAAGTTGATATTATAATTATTGCGGGCATACTCGTTGCGAGCCTTCTGGCATTTGTTGCCATTAGCCAGTTTCAAGCGCGCGCTTCTTCAGACTTGGAAGTTGTGATTAAACATCAGGGAACTGTGATTAAAACCATTCCCTTTAACCGTGATACAGATGAAGTATTCCAGTATGAAGCAGATGATGAGCGCAATGTTGTAACCGTCAAAAATGGTTTAGTCAGCATGACAGAAGCAAATTGCAGAGATCAAATTTGCGTTAAAACAGGTGAGATTTCAAAAGTAGGTGAAATCATCGTCTGTCTGCCGCATAAATTTACGGTTGAAATTGTTTCGAAAACACAAGCTGCTGAACTAGATAGTATTGCGGAGTGACTATGAATACGAATTACACGAAGACCCGAATGCTCGTCCTAATTTCAGTGCTTGTTGCACAGGGGATGATTTTAGGCTTTATCGAAAAGATGCTGCCAATGCCGTTTATTGTACCTGGCGCTAAATTGGGCTTAGCCAATATTGTTACACTGACAGCGATTTATCTGCTTAGTTTCAAACAATCGCTTTCGGTTGTCGTATTGCGCGTTCTCTTGTCAGCAGTGACTTTTGGTTCACTTTCGAGTTTTTTATACAGCCTTAGCGGCGGCATTTTAAGTTTACTGGTGATGGCGATGCTCTTTAAAGTGCTTGGCGATCGTATTAATCTGATTACAGTGAGCATTACAGGTGCTGTTGCCCATAATTTGGGACAGTTGCTGGTGGCATCAATTATCTTGGAGACGCCATATATTTTGACTTATTTACCGATTTTGATGGTTGTAGCCATTCCGACAGGTATTTTTGTGGGTATTGTCGCCAGATTTCTAATTACGTATCTAAAGCGAACGCGGTTTATTTCATAAATTTTGGAGTGAATCGCCGAATAACGTGAATTTTGGAGATATGAATGTCATACAATATAAATGAGGTATCCGATAGTGTTGCCTCGGAAATTGAAAAAGTAAAGAAACGCATAAAAGATCATTCGCAGGCAAAATTTCAGGAAGTACAGATCATCATCGATGCGATTTTAAAACTAAACGGCAAAATGTTAAGGCCTCAGTTTTTAATTGTTTCAGCAAATTTTGGTACTTATGAATCAGATCGAATGGTTAACCTAGCGAGTGCTATTGAATTGTTGCATATGGCGACACTCGTACACGACGACATTGTAGATGATGCTGAAATAAGGCGCAACCAGCAAAGTGTACAAAGCAAATTTGGGAAAGACATGGCTGTATACACTGGTGATTATTTACTTTCAAAGTCTCTTTCGGTTTTTAAGGCGAAGGATTATGATAATGAGAAAATTGCAAAACTGGCCAAAGTTATTGAACGAATTTGCGAGAGTGAGCTTTTGCAATATTTTAACCGTTATCATACCATGACGGTTCGAAATTATCTTCGCGTCATCTCAGGCAAAACCGCGGCGCTCTTTTCACTGAGTATGTACTTGGGTGCTGTCGAGAGTGGATGCAGTGAGACACTTGCGAATTCACTGGGTAAAATTGGTTATGAAATTGGCATTGCCTTTCAAATTATTGATGATATCTTAGATTTTTCGACGGATGCGGAGACTGTAGGCAAAACGGTACAGCATGATGTGAAAAATGGTTATTACACGTTGCCTGTCATTTATGCGTTTGAAGGGCAGCGCGTCACATTCAGCCAGTTGTCACCACTGGCTATAGGCATGCAGATTGAACAGCATGATGGTATTGAAAAATCGAGAATATTGGCTAGAAAATATACCGATAAGGCGTTTCAGCGCATTGATCGGCTGCCGGATGTTCCCTATAAATCACTACTCAGAAATATGGCTGAGAAAATGCTTGTCAGGGTTTACTAATAAAAAAGCAGTAAAATTATTAAAGAATTTTACTGCTTTTTCTATGCGATAAACTGCTGATAGCTGATAAAAGGATTCAATTGTCTTATCATCATCGTGTGAATGACTTTTTTAATGATCATGCGCGTGTTTTTTTACATGGAAATCATGAAAAAAGAGGCTGTTCAGTTTCCACGCTAAAAAGCGTTGTTAGAACAACCTCTGCTTATAAATTTGTTACATAACATCCATGACAACGATTTCCAGTGGCCCGTTAGGTGAATGAACATCGACTTTATCACCTTTTTTTCTACCCATCAGCGCTTCGCCAATAGGAGATTCGTTAGAAATTTTGCCTTCAAAAGGGTCCGATTCGATTTTGGTTACGATTTCAATCTCTTCAATATCATTGGTATCCGTGTACTTGATTTTAACTTTAGAATTGATCGTGATGGCGTCTTTATCATAAGCCTCAGCAACGAGCTCGTAACTTTCTAGAATTTCTTTGAGTTTAAGAATTTCTGTTTCATTATGAGATTGGGCTTCTCTCGCTGCATGGTATTCGGCGTTTTCTGACAAGTCGCCGAAGTCTCTGGCCACTTTAATTTCTTTAGATATATGATGACGTTTTTGAATGAGATCATCATACTCTTGCTGTAATTTTTTCAATGCAGCTTCTGTTAATAACGTTTTTTTCATAGAAACAACTCCCTCAAAAGATTTGACTTATTATATCTTATCAAATTGGAACGCCATTGTAAATTACAAATTATTTACATGTCAAAAAATGATGGAACATTTCATTTCACTCGTGAAGGGATAATGATAGAATAGTATTAAACACATCATGCAAAAGCGGGTATTTAGGAGAAAATATGTTTCGAAAAGCCGTAATGGGACTTATCTTATTATCTGTATTCTTAACTGCCTGTTCAAGAGATGACATGGCAGAACAACCCTATGATGAAGCTTTGACAGACTTTTTAACGCAATCGGAAATGGGTTATGTTGGCGATAATCACTATTATCATATTGCGACGGCAATTGAGAATCAGAAAACACACGCATGCTATACTCAAAAAATTTCAGGTGAGATACTGAATACAGATATTGGCAAGAGCAATGAAGATTTTACCTTTGAAATGACCTATGAGGTATATTCAGATCATATTAATCTGGTTACAGCGGGAAATCATTTAAATGAAAGTGATTACGATAAAATTGTCGCGTTGCAAAAGCCGCTCGCCAAAGATGCTGCATGGCAGTTTAAAGCAAATCGTGATGATTATCACAATATCAAAGTGACGGCAACCATTACTGCTTTATCGGAGGATCAAGTCACTGTACGATATGAAGATACAAAGGGTTATGAAGAAATTCGCGTATTGACGAAGGGCAAGGGGACAACAGATTTTTATAAGTATTATCAATATCAGACTGAGCGCGTCGTAACTGGTTATCATGAAGATCCCAGTTATGTGACAGAAGAAGGTATTCAAGTCAGTGCTTTTGACTTGATTGAGCCGATTGCAATTGATCAAGGTCTGCACGAACTCATTGTCAGCTATAATTTGGCTTGGGAACAGTTTGTGAAAAATGGGGATCAAGCGATTTATCAATATGTCGTCCCGGATTCTCCGGCTGCGGCCGCATTAGATTCGATTGGCAGTGACGGCATTGATATTGATTTTATTGCCTTTAAACCGACTGGTATCGAATTGACAGACGAAAAATGTACGTTGATGTTGACCGAAGCTTTTTTTGATCCGGAGGGTCAGATGATCCTTAACGACATGCACTATATACTAAAGAAAGTAGATGAAAAATGGCTTATTGATTCTTTTCAGCACCAGTAGGACATGGAAATCAAAGAATCTATGGATCAAAGCGCATACAAGAATGTTTCATTAATATTAAACAAAGGGAAGCTGCTAATGCGGATAGCGGCAATGGATGTTGAATGAAAAGAATTAAGCGAAATGTAATCATCATATCAATCTATAGTATCGTCTTTAGCCTATTGCTTTACAATGTCAGTCAGTTGGGGTACAACGGCAATCTGAAAAAAGAAGAAGTCGCTTTTATGAATATCCTCAATGCGCTGAACGAAAGGATTGAGGCAGCCAAGATGACGCAGAATATTCTGACGACGTCTTGTGAGAATGTGAAAGAAAACCAATTAATGCATTATAATGATAAACTGCCGCATTATGCGAATTTATCTTATTATCAATATGAGGAATTGATTTCACCTTACGCGAAAGCTAATCTTTCTATAAGCCGCATCAATTGGCTGATGACGCTTTATGATTCTGAAGGTCAGAAAGTTATTTCTGATCCGAATAATCTTATTGAGCACATTGTCATTGGAAGCCGCTACGGAAAGCCGGGAACGTTGGACAGTGGCGTCATCGCAATTGAAATCAATCTAAAGGGGCTGGTTGCAGATGTTGCGAAAGAGGCTTCCGTTGGTAGTGCGGGGATGATTGTATCTAATCCACAAGGCGAAATTTTATATTTTGAGAATTATCAAAATGCGCTAAAACCCAATATTGCTGAGTTATTTCCGAAGGGTCATGAAATTGCTTCTTCTTCTGAACAGATCAGTATTAAAAAAGTTATCTTTCAAGGAACGGCATTTCTTGTTTTTCAAAGGGAATTGAAGGAATCAGAGCTTGTGTTAACGTGTATTGTGCCATGGATTGATGTTTTTTATCAATGGCAGATCTATACCATTTTCATGGGATTACTCATGATTCTATTCATGATTATTTTGTACCATTATATTAAAAACGACAGTATCAATAAGGAAATCAAAGATGTCCTGCGAATTGCAGATCGATATATTGATGATAACAGTATTGAGGGATTAGCTGAGAATATGCGCTATAAAGACAACATGGCTGCATTTTTTGAAATCGAACTGCTTCCGATAGTGGAAGTACTTAGAATTCTCAATACATTTAATGATGAAATGTACGAAAAACACAAACAGCAACTCGGCGCCTATCTCAGTCAAAAGTCCGAAATGCTTTATGCCCATACCATTGGTGAAATCAATTATGATCGCGCTTGGCTTAAAAAGTTTGAAATCACTGAGATAACAGCAATGCTTTTCGATGTGATGACGGCGGTGGGGAATTATTACAACAAAGAAGTCGTTTTGGAAGACGTCGATGTTGTGCCGCAAACGATATACAGTTATCCAAATGCGATTTGGGTTGTTGTCATGAGTCTGTTTGAACACTTGATCCATTATCAGAACCAGTTTATTATTCGATTTAAAATGAGAGGTGAACTGGTATTTACTTTTAAGACAAATGGCGTTTTGCAGTATGATGACAGCAAGATTGAACGTATTCGGAGCGTCATACATGACAAATACAATGCTACTTTAAGTAAGTATGATGAGACACTGCATCTTGAGTGGCCATTTATTAAATACAATCATTTGCCGATGCAAATGGCGGATCGCTTTGACGAGATGACGCTTTCCGGTTATAAACTCAGCTATGCATCGGAACGAATTTTACGACTGATTGGAGAGCAGCTGCATTTTGAATTTGTACCGTATAGTGTCGATTCAGGTGAGCATCATCTAATACTCGTTGAAGCAGAAAAAATGTATCAACTGGCAGATGCTGAAATAGAAATGCTCAAACAATTACCAAACGTGGTGCTCATCTACATGGGACAGCATCACGATCATTGGTTGTGGTCAGAAAAGATTAATGCCGTCGGCATTCTGTCTCTGCCGCTAACGGTCGAGAAAGTGAGAAAGCTGCTCAATACACTTATGAACACTCTAAACACATCACAGAAGTCATCAGAATGAACAAAATCGCCATAGTCAGTTGGCTATGGCGATTTAGGAAAAGTGAATATTATTTATAGTGCTTACTTTGTTTCATTTTTGATAAAAACGTTGCCGTCGTACGCGACGCGGTTCCTACCGCCTTCTTTTGCTTTATAGAGGCCTTTGTCAGCTACCTCGAGGAGAGAGGTAAAAGCACGGCCGTCATAAGGATAGGTGGCAATTCCCAACGATATTGTAAATTTCGGTACAGATTTACTTTGAATGAGGCCTCGCATGCGCTCACATATTTCAAGAGCAGCCGGGGCATTGACATGCGGCATAATTAAAATGAATTCATCGCCGCCATAGCGCCCGAGCATATCAGTTTTGCGATTGCTGATCATAAACGTATAAGATAAAAATTTTAGACATTCATCACCGACAATATGCCCTTTTGTGTCATTAATACTTTTAAAGTGATCAATGTCAAAAATGGCAATTGAAAATATTTTAATCGCGGGATCACGGATTAGATTATTGATCTCGCTGGTGAGACCATGGCGATTAAGCGCTTTTGTCATTGGATCTTTTTGAGATTTTTCACGGATGTGCTCGATTTTATCTGCCATGACAGACGTTCTTTTTTTGGCTTCGAATTCAACCGTTCTTTCAAAACGATTTTCAAGTTCTTTTAAACGCGTTGAAACAGATGTTCTTAGAATTCTGTCGTGCTTAGTGTAGATGACGAGTTCTGCCAACTGGTGAAGGCAAAAGACGCCAGTGCCGACATTCAGCATATAGTAACCGCTGGAAAGAGACAAAATAAGTAATGCAATGAAGCCGATGACATTAATTTCAGAGAGATCACGGTCGATTTTTTTGTCGGACTGCCGCAATTGCAGGATAGAAAGTACGAGAAAAGCAGCTCCAAGCAAAATATTGATTGTATTCAGCCAAAAGATTGGCAGTTTGGATGCGATTTGGATACTGCCAAAGAAAACGGCAGTCTGTATGAGACCTGTTGCTACAGCTGAGAGATTAACGCCTTTTAAGGTCAGTAGGCGCATGATCGCGTAACCGAGGTAGAGAACCGCAATCATTAGTCTGAATGCATTGACGGAACTAATGAGCAGTGTCTGTGTCAGCACGTAGAGCAATGCCAGTGCAGGCATGAAATCAAGGCGATTATAGGATTGATCATTTGGTATGATGAAAGTATGCATAAAAAACGATATGCCGAAAAGCATTGCAGAAAGAATTAAAATAGCTTTTATCTCCATATTGCCCCCAGATTGATTATTTCTACTCAATATACTATAAGAAAATGCCTGATTTATCAATCTAATATTTTGACTTGAATTTTGGGGTGCGTTATAATCTATATGGGTATCCTATAGAAAACCTAATGAGGAGGCAACATGAAGCAAACCTTAATCAGAGCGTTATATCAAGACAATCCTACGCTTGTAGAAGAGACTATTAAGGTATCTGGGTGGATCAGAACGAGTCGAAGCAGCAAGAATTTCGGATTTATTGAACTGAATGATGGTACTTATTTTAAAAATTTGCAAGTTGTTTTTAATGATACATTATCGAATTTTGAAACAGTCTCAAAATTCGCTATTGCATCTGCAATACATGTTACCGGTAAATTGGTATTGACACCTGAAGCGAAACAGCCTTTTGAACTTTTAGCGGAAAGCATTGTACTCGAAGGTGCATCTACATCGGAATATCCGCTTCAAAAAAAACGACATACTTTGGAATACCTTCGAACGATTGCACACTTGCGGCCTAGAAGCAATACTTTTTCAGCCGTTTTTAGAGTGCGCTCAGTGGCGGCCTATGCGATTCATCGGTTTTTTCAAGAACAGGGATTCGTCTATGTTCATACCCCAATTATTACCGGCAGTGATGCAGAAGGCGCTGGTGAAATGTTCAGGGTCACAACGCTCGGTGTCAATGAGGTACCAACACTAGAAAATGGCAAACCTGATTTTACAGAGGATTTCTTCGGTAAGGAAACAAACCTCACCGTTAGCGGTCAGCTTGAGGGTGAGACGTTTGCGCTTGCTTTTAAGGATATTTATACATTCGGTCCGACTTTTAGGGCGGAGAACTCAAATACGAAGCGTCATGCCGCAGAATTTTGGATGATTGAACCGGAAATTGCATTTGCCGATTTAAATGATAATATGGACCTTGCTGAAGCAATGGTGAAATTCGTTATTCAATATGTCCTCGATCACTGCCCGGAAGAAATGAAGTTCTTTAATGAACGCATTGATAAAGGGATCATAGAACGTTTAGAGGCGCTCGTCAATGCCGATTTTGCACGCATAACGTATACGGAAGCTGTCGATGCGCTTGTGGCATCAGGTCAAACGTTTGAATACCCAGTATCATGGGGCGTTGATCTGCAGACTGAACATGAACGTTATTTAACGGAGTATATCTATAAGCGCCCCGTTTTTGTCATAAACTATCCCAAAGCCATTAAATCGTTCTATATGCGCTTGAACGATGATGGCAATACGGTAGCAGCGATGGATATGCTCGTACCGGGTGTTGGTGAACTCGTTGGCGGATCACAGCGTGAAGAAAGACTGGATGTACTCTTGGAGAGGATTAAAGAGATTGGGCTTTCAGAGGAAGATTACTGGTGGTATTTGGAACTTCGAAAATTTGGTACAGCCAAACACGCTGGCTACGGTTTGGGATTTGAACGATTGATTATGTACTTAACGGGTATCACCAATATTCGCGATGTCATTCCATTTCCTAGAACCGTCAAAAATGCAGAATTTTAAACGGATACAAAAGCGCGCAAGCGCTTTTTTTCTTGAAACAATCGGCAAATTGATCAGAAACACAATAACAGTCGCTAGAACATAAAAATCATATAAAAATAAGTATTTGATTATGTCGGTGCATATTCGATTCAAAATAAGTGTATATATATGGTAATAATAAACCATTATAGAACATTTGAGGTGATTTATGCCTAAGAATCGGCAAATAAGCATTAACATTATTTTAATACTTGTCATGATTATTTCTGCGATGATTCAATATAAGTCGACGTATAATGATCGACTTGAAAAAATTGATATTCAGGTGGATTACACGCTGCAAGCTGTGGAGAATAAAATAGTTCAGCCCTTGGAGCAGCTTGAGATTATTCGGCTGCAAATGATCAGTTTTCTTGAAGAAAGCGGTGATAAAGGCATGCCGGATACAGTCAACGTGGGGACCTCTTATTATATCAATCCCGCGTCCATGCCTATAGAGAGCTCACTGACAGGCATGCTTGAAGGGGCGAGTATGGCAACGCAAACTGCTGTTGAAGTTAATGCCGCGATTAAACTGAATGCGGCTTTCAAGAAAGTAATTGAAAGTACACCGGAAATCAAATGGATCTATTATACATCGAAAAACCGTTTTTTAAATATCTATCCTTTTGTTGACTATGATTCTTATCATGTAACACCTGAAACGTTCGAATATGATTTCTTCCGCATTATTTCACCGGAAGAAAATCCTGACCGTGTTCAAAAGTGGACAAAGCTCTATAACGATCAAGTGACGGGAGAACGCATGATTACCATTAGCCTTCCCGTTTATGTTGATGATACATATTATGGAGCCCTCAGTATCGACTATACGTTGAATCAGCTCTCAGAAACTTTAGAAATACAGAGTGACACGCTTGAAAATTATGCCCTTTTCAATGATTTCGGCGAAGTTGTCGCCATTAGTTACAACAGCTTCTCGTCAGATGCGTTCACGCTAAACACCGAAATGCTTAAAACGCTCATCGGCAGTGATGGGCATGAGATCGTATCAGAAGGCTATTTGATGAAAACAGTTCGCGTTGGTGATCAGCCGCTTTTTTTGACATCAATTCTCGATCGGGAAGAAATGCAGTTTTACGTATTACGGCAATTATATCCAATTATGTTCTTCATCTTAGCCGCTTTGGTCATAGTCAATTTGTATTATCGAGCGACGACCATTAACAACCAACTCTTAAAGAGTGAGCATCAATTTAAGACGCTTTTTAACCAGTCGCCACAAATGATTATGATTCTGGACAAGCGGGGAATCATTGTTGACATTAATCGCTTTGGTCTAAATTTTATGAAAATGAAACGCGAGCAGGCAATTGATGAAGCATTCTATGAAATGTCATGTTGGCCAAATCGTGAAACAGCCGAGACGGCTGTCAAAATGCAAATTGAAACAACGATTCAAAACGGTGTCTACCAGGGTGAATACAAAATGCGCCATCACAGCGGCAAACTTAAAGACATTCTCTATACCATGGTTCCCCTTGACGAATACGACAGTAAAATGATGAAAGTTGTCGTTTTGGGGATTGATGTGACGGAACAAAAGGATTTGCAATATCAGCTTGAAAGCATGACGAGAACTGACAATTTGACGCAGGCGCTTAATCGCCGAGGGATGATGAATGTCCTTGAACAAAATATTAACCGAACAGAAAGAACCGGAAATGGTTTTGCAGTCCTGATTTGTGATATTGATTTCTTTAAGCAGGTTAATGACACCTATGGACATGAATGTGGAGATGAAATACTGGTTAAACTCGTTCAGGTTATGGAAAGACATTTGAGACCATATGATCATATTGGCCGATGGGGTGGGGAGGAGTTTTTGATTGTACTTGAAAATGTCGATCGTGATCTAGGCTATGACGTCGCAGATCGACTTCGTGTTGCCATTGGTACGAATCCTTTTAGATGCAGCGCCGTCACAGAACCAATTTTTATTAATGTCACTATTGGCATGCAGTACTATGACCTTACCATTGATGTTAAACAAAATATAGTCAATGCCGATACAGCGCTTTATTATGGCAAGCGCCACGGTAAAAACCAAACGATTTGCTTTGAGGAAACCGTTATAAGAGATGAGGCAGAGAATGATCGCAAACAATCATGAAGCAAAAGTAAAACTGGAGGCAATCGGAAAAATAGTCGCAGAGATTAGAGAGACACTTATTGAAAAGGCAGTGCCGGGAGCGAATATCGCAGTACTGGATGCGATTGCAAAAGATATGTTGGCTGCCAATGGGGCTGAATCTGCTCCGATTCACGATTACGAATTTCCGGGTTACACCTGTATTAGTTTAAATGAAGTCGTCGCACACGGTATTCCGAAGGATCGCATTATTCAGGAGGGCGATATCGTCAATATTGATGTTTCCGCAGTCAAGGACGGCTACTATGCTGATACAGGCGCGACGCGCATTGCCGGTACACCTGCGTCACCGCGGCATACTGCGCTGCTAGCGTGCTCAAGAGCAGCGCTTGAAGCCGGGATTGCAGCGGCAGTTCCGGGAAATCGCATTTATCATATAGGTGAAGCGATTTACAAAGTCGCCGTTAGCGATGGTTTTACCGTTATTCGCAATTTAACGGGACACGGTATCGGCAAAGCACTGCACGATCGGCCGCATCAAATTTCTAATTACCTTGTAAAGAAAGAAAATCAAATGATAAAAGTCGGACATGTTCTGGCAATTGAAACGTTTGTTTCGCTTGGCGATGAGTGGGTTGATGAGCGATTCAACGGTTGGGAGCTTTATACTTCTCCAAAAAATAGAACGGCCCAATTCGAGCACACCGTCTTGGTAAGTGCCGAAGGACCGATTATTTTAACGTAATGCTGAATCATGAGCATTATGATATGCATCACAGTGTTGGATGACTATCAAACATCACCCTTTACATTTTCAATGGTAATGATTCCCTCCATACTGTGAAGCTTTTTAAGAACGTCTTGATTTTGAACGCCATGTGCTAACTCATAAGTTACATTGATGCGATTGCTGCGCCCATCTTCAAGCGGGTCAATATTTAAATGAAGGATCTTACAGTGAAAGCTGCCGAGAACAACCGTTATGATTCCAATACGCTCTGGTGAAAGGTCTGAGTAGACATTGAGTTCGACAATGCGCTTGCCGCGTGTCAAATGCTTTTCGACACTGCTAAAAGTTTTAAGCGTTAGCAGCATGATGAGCATTGCCCAAATCGCAATATAAATATAGCCGCTGCCAACTGCGAGGCCGAGACAGGCAACAGCCCATAACCCAGCAGCGGTTGTCAAGCCTTTAACACTGGCACCTTCTTTAATAATCGTGCCGGCACCTAGAAAGCCCATGCCGCTGATAACCTGTGCACCAAGTCTCGTTGGATCGACTGACGAAAACTCACTGGCCAGTTGAATATTGATATCCATGATCATGGCTGCGGCGACACAGACGAGAATATGGGTTCGAAATCCTGCCGGTCTTTTAACAGTTTCGCGTTCAAGTCCAATGATACCACCGATGAAAGCGGCAACGAGGATTTTAATGGTAGACATTAGATAGGGTGTAGATTCAATGGCTGACAAGAAGGTTGAGGATGACATAGCTGCTCCTTTATTAATCTGAAATAAATGATTAAAATAATTTCTAAATTGCAATAATAATAAAAATAACAATATCAATATCAATGAAAGGTTTTAGGATGCTTCTATGACCATTACAAAGCGATTGCGCATACTGTTATTATGAATACTATAACGTAAAAGAAGGGGATTATCAAATGCACAGTTGGCTTTTTTGCTATTTTGGTCTTGCGAATGTAATCGCGTTATTACTCATGTGTCTGGATAAACGTAAGGCAGTCAAAGGGAAGTGGCGCGTATCAGAATTATCGCTGCTGGCGTTTGGATGGTTAGGTGGCGCGTTTGGCATTCTATCAGGCATGGTAGTCTGTAAACATAAATTATCAAAGTTACGCTTTCGTTTCATGATGCCAATTGCAGGCTTGGTGCATTGGCTCATCATTGGCTATTATTTTTTAATACTAAACTCATGACAATAAGTTAAGAACTTTTTATGCAAGAGTGTTTGACAGTGGCGAACAAATATGCAAAACTTAAGTTGACTAATGTTACAAAGGAGTGTGATTCATGAAACGCATCTTAATCACCGGTGCATCCGGCCAAATTGGCACAGAACTCACAGCTTTATGTAGGAAAACTTATGGTGTTGATAATGTTATTGCGACAAATGTCAAAGCAGGCATTAATGAAAGCGTTGAAAATGACGGTATTTTTTATTCAATGGATGTAAGAGACGGCAATCGGATCTATGAACTCGTCAACAGTCATCAGATTGATACGATTATTAATTTAGCGGCGCTTTTATCAGCAGTTGGCGAAAAAAATCCCGAACTGCTCTGGGAAGTCAATATGCATGGCTTATATAACTGCCTTGAAGTTGCTAAAGATACCGGTGCCATGGTGTTTACACCCAGTTCCATAGCAGCATTTGGCCCATCAACGCCTAAAATGCAAACCCCGCAAGTTACCATACAACGGCCTGAAACGATTTATGGTGTTTCAAAAGTAGCCGGGGAGCTTCTCTGCGATTATTATCATAAAAAATTCAATGTAGATACACGCGGTGTTCGATATCCGGGACTTGTCTCATATAAAGCAATGCCTGGGGGCGGTACGACAGATTATGCTGTCATGATCTTTTATGAGGCTTTGAAGCATAACGCCTATACCTGTTATTTATCTTCTGATATAAAAATGGATATGATGTATATGCCGGATGCGTTAAGTGCAATTCTTTCACTGTGTGAAGCGGATGGTGGGAAACTAAGGCATCGCAATGCTTATAATATTACAGCGATGAGCATTACGCCTGATGATTTAGCGGCTTCTATTCAGAAGCATTTACCTGATTTTAGATTATCTTATGATATTGATCCCATCCGAGAAGCCATTGCACGCTCATGGCCGGATCAGCTTGACGATCATTTTGCGAGAGAAGACTGGCACTGGGCACCATCCTACGATCTGGAAGCCATGACAGAGGACATGCTGCATCAGCTGCGACTTAAGCTAGGGATTGCATAATGATAGGGACTGCATAAAATATAGGGCCTTTGGTTCCTCAGTTGATAGATAGGTTTATGGAAAGTACCCGCCGTTTTTTTTTGACAGCGGGTTTTTGACTTGACTGTTTAAAGTCAAGAATGGACGTTAAATAGACGAAATCTGCATATAATGCTAATATAATGACATGTAGGAGGCTTTATGAAGCAGATTATTGAATGTATACCAAATTTCAGTGAAGGCAGGGATTTAGTCAAAATAGAGGAGATTGTCTCATCTTTTAGAGGCAAAAAAGGGATTAAACTGTTAGATTACAGTAATGACGAAGACCATAACAGATTAGTTGTTACCGTTGTTGGGGAACCAGAGGCGATGCTGTCTGCGTTAACTGAAGCAGTTGGGAAGGCAATTCTCCTGATTGATCTCAATAGCCATGAGGGGCAACACCCGCGAATGGGAGCTGTCGATGTCATTCCTTTTGTCCCCATCAAGGCTATTTCAATGGATGACTGTGTTGAACTTTCGAAACGTCTTGCAGATACGCTCTACGAAAAATATCAGCTGCCGTCTTTTCTCTATGAAAAATCAGCCGCAGCACCGCATCGTGAAAATTTGGCGACACTTAGAAAAGGCCAATTTGAGGGCATGCGTGAGAAGGTAAAAGATTTGAAGTGGCAGCCGGATTATGGCGTCACCATTCATCCAACTGCTGGAATCGTAGCGATTGGCGCAAGAATGCCGTTGGTTGCCTTTAATGTAAACCTCAATACAAACGATGTTGCTATTGCAGATAAAATTGCGAAATCCGTACGTCATATCAGTGGTGGCCTTCGCTATTGTAAGGCACTGGGGATCGAGCTAAAAGATCGCCAGATTGTTCAAGTCTCCATGAATATGACTGACTATACTAAGACGCCGCTGTACCGTGTTTTTGAACTGATAAGAATAGAAGCCCAGCGCTATGGCGTCAGTATTGTCGGCAGTGAAATCATTGGACTTGTACCAATGGCGGCACTAGTCGATACGGCATCCTACTATTTAGGATTAGACGAAGTTGAAGTGTTGGAAACCCGATTTATGGAGTAAAATATGAATGGAAATTTAATCATTGAGAACATTGATGAAATTGTGACACCGGAAGGCAATTGCGGCGTTAGTGGTAGTGATATGCAAAATCTGAGAAGATACGAGCACTACAGCGTTGTTGTAGAAGATGGAAAAATTGCGGCAATTACCAAAGAGGCAGCAGCATTAGCCGCGTTTAAAGAGAAAGGACATCCCGTCTTGTCCGGCAAAGGTAAGACCATGACACCGGGGTATGTCGATTCGCATACGCATTTAATTTTTGGCGGCTATCGTCCAGAAGAGTTTGATATGCGATTGAAAGGTGTCGCCTATATGGAAATTATGAAAAAAGGCGGCGGTATTGCCAATACGGTGAAAATGACACAAGAGGCAACGCTGGACCATCTGATTGCTACAGGTGCGGCTAGATTGACTAAGATGCTGGCGATGGGGACGACGACTGTTGAAGCAAAGAGCGGTTACGGCATGACGCTGGAAACAGAAATGAAACAGCTGAAAGCGGTAAAAGCATTAAAACGAATCTCACCAGTAACACTCGTATCGACTTTTTTAGGTGCGCATGCTATACCGGAAGACTATCAGCATGCAGCGGATTTCGTCAACTATTTAAATGAACGGGTATTGCCTCTTGTAAAGGATGAAGCGCTGGCTGAGTTCGTTGATATATTTTGTGAAGATCATGTCTTCAATATTGAGGATTCACGCATGCATTTACAGGCAGCGAAGGCATTGGGTTTTAAACTCAAATTGCATGCCGATGAAATTGTTCCCCTTGGCGGCGCAGAACTTGCGGCTGAAATGGGTGCTGTTAGCGCAGATCACTTGCTGCATGTATCAGATGAGGGCATACAATCACTTATAAAGGCTAATGTCGTAGCGACGCTGCTGCCGGCAACAGCATTCACACTCAGAGAGCAGTATGCGCCTGCACGGCGTCTTATTGACGGCGGCTGTATGGTAGCACTTGCAACAGATTTTAATCCAGGCAGCTGTTTTTCTTATTCAATGCCGCTGGTCATTGCACTGGCAACTTTACAAATGAAGATGACCATTGAAGAAGTGATTACAGCGCTTACCTTAAATGCTGCAGCAGCGCTGAACAGAGCAGAGATCATAGGCTCTGTAGAAGTTGGGAAACAAGCAGACCTATTGCTGCACGATTTTCCAAGTTACAAATATATTCCTTATCATGTTGGGATTAACACCGTGGCACATACCATCAAGAAAGGTGTTGTCTATACGAATAATATTATAAACCGAGAAACTTTCTGCTAACGATGAAGGAGCTTTAAAATGTTTAAACAACTTACACTAGAACAATTTATTGAGGAAACAGCTTCAGGTGCACCGGTACCGGGTGGCGGCAGTGTTGCCGCGCTTACGGGATCTCTTTCCGCAGCGCTGTCGGCAATGGTAGCAAATTTAACGGTCGGCAAGAAAAAGTATGCTGAAATGGAAGGCGATATGACACGCATATTAGCTTCAATGTCACCTAAAAAAGATCAGTTCTTAGCACTTATTGACAAAGATTCTGCTGCTTTCGACCTCGTTATGAAAGCACTCAAAATGCCTAAAGAAACTGAAGCGGACGCAGTGAAGCGTCAAGCGGTTTTACAGTCGTCACTCATTGATGCGGCAGATGCTCCCTATGCTATTGCAGAGTTGGCGGCCTCACTCTTTGAAGATATTGAAACACTGGTTGTCTATGGCAATTCAAATGCGCAAACAGATGCGCTCGTTGCAGCGATGCTCGCGAGAACGGCAATCCATGCTGCACTTTATAATGTGAAGATTAATTTACTGTCAATCAAAGATGAAAGTTACGTGACTAAAATGCGTGAAAAGGTCAATACGCTATCTGTGCTCGCCGATGAACGCGAAAAGGCAATTTTATCAAAATCATCTCTTTAGAGCGGGATAGAAGTGTTGGATTTTTATTGCGAATAAAATCATTTTGTAGGCAAATGAATAAATTAGGCAGTTTTATTTGTAATCGTTAATGCATTCAAGTATAATGAAGTCAATACTTTTGTTTAGGAGATGGTTGAATGTATAAAGTGGTAGCGGACAGCAGCAGTGAAATTGACGAAGCATTTGTAAAGACATATCCCGTTGATATTGTACCTTTTAAGCTTTACATTGATGGCAAGGAGTACGTTGATGACAGCGCGCTGGACGTTGATGCTTTTGTTGAAGAAATGGTTCAGTCTAAGGATACGCCTAAAACAGCGTGCCCATCACCCAATGAATTTTTAGAACACATTAAAGGAATGGCTGAAGAAGTTTACATGGTGACAATATCTTCAAAGCTCAGTGGAACATACAACAGTGCGGTCTTAGCTAAAAAACTTTATGAAGATGAACATGTTGGTGATAAATTTATTCACGTTTTTGATTCAAAAGGCGCTTCTGCCAGTGAAACACTGGTGACAAAAAAAATTCATGATTTAAAAAACTTGAATTTGGCACCAGAAGTGCTCGTTGAAAAAGTTGAACAATACATCAAGGAAATGCAAGTTTACTTTATTTCCGAATCGCTTGAAAACCTTATTAAAAATGGCAGAATATCAAAATGGAAAGGGCTGCTTGCCTCTACGCTGAGAATTATGCCGATTATGGGCGCAAATGAAAATGGTGAAATTGTGCTTTATGAAAAAGTCAGAAATACGAATAAGGCTTACCAGCGTCTCATTGATATGGTTCACGATGAAATTGTAAAAAGCGGCAAGAAAATAGTTGCTATTACACATGTAGGCAACTATGATAGAGCTCAGCAGATTAAGGACGAGCTCTCTAAAATAAAAGATATTGAAGAGATTATCAATATTAAATGTGCGGGACTGTCGTCACTGTACGCCGATAAGAAAGGTGTGATTGTCGCGTTTTAATTGATTAAACGATGACATATATAATGAAGATAGAGCCGATGTGCATGTGCTGTTAAGCGAATGTGCGTCGGCTTTTTTATCATCATTGGACAGTTGTCAGTTTCTTGCCTTCATGTTATGATAAATCTAAATGTTTTGTAACAATTAAGGCAATTGCAAAAGATTCTATAATTGATTGATTACCTCAATGTGACGAATGCCCGCTATATGAGGGCCACGCATATTGGGAGAAAGGATCAAAATTTAAAAGATGCAATTTTCTCAATGAATAGATTGCCATGAAAAATTATAAATTTGAGGTGATGGATATGCATAAAAAACTTTTTATTCCCGGGCCCGTCGATGTTCGGGAGGACGTACTTTTAAAAATGGCAACCCCTCAGATTGGTCATCGTACCAAGGATGCCTCTGCATTACAGCGACGGATTTCTGATAAAATGCGACAAGTAATGTATACAAAAAATGAAATTCTCTTGTCGACATCTTCCGGCAGCGGATTAATGGAAGGGGCGGTACGTTCCTGTACGGCAAAGAAAGCAGCTGTTTTTTCAGTTGGCGCCTTTGGCAAGCGATGGTATGATATGGCCGTTAACAACGGTGTGCCGGCCGATCTCTATACATCGCCGCTAGGGCAACCTACGACGGCGGCAATGGTAGAAGAAGCGCTTGAGACAGGAAAGTATGATTTAATTACGGTTACACATAACGAAACCAGTACAGGGATTATGAACCCCGTTGAATCCATTGCGGCTGTCGTCAGTAAGTATCCCGATGTTATTTTTTGTCTGGATACAGTCAGCTCAATGGGGGGGACAAAGATAGAGGTTGATGCGCTTGGCGTGGATATTTGTATTACTTCTACGCAAAAGTGCTTGGGACTTCCTGCCGGCATGGCGATTTGTTCCATATCGGAAAAAGCGCTTAAAGCGGCCGAAAAGGTACCGCATCGTGGAATGTACTTTGACTTATTGGCACTTTATCAGTGTATTCAAAAGAAAGATTACCAATATCCATCGACGCCGTCACTGGCGCATATGTTTGCGCTGGATTACCAGCTCGACAATATTTTGAATGAAGGACTCGAAAACCGTTATGCACGGCATTTAGCAATGGCTAAAACCGTAAGGGAATGGGCGAAAAAGTACTTCGATCTGTTTGTTGATGAGGCATATACGTCCAATACGCTGACGACTGTAAAAAACACGAGAGAAATTGATGTCAGTGCGCTGAATAAAGCATTGGGCGAGGTTGGATTTCAAATTTCTAACGGTTATGGTGACTTAAAAGATAAGACGTTTAGGATTGCACATATGGCAGATACACAGCATGAAACCCTTACTGCATTATTGACGGCGATCGAAGAGATTTTAAAATTGAAAGCGTAAGCAAGTTGGTAAGCGCTGTAGCGGATTCATCTTGTATAAGATGATAAAGAGGAGGTAACTTTGGCAATTGTTAAGCCTTTTGAGGGCATTATTCCTAAGGCGTCATATGCAGAAAGCGTTGCATCATTGCCTTATGACGTGATGAATAGAGAAGAAGCAAAAGCGATGGCAGCAGGCAATCCGCTATCATTTTTGCATATTGTGCGATCTGAAATAGATTTACCCGAAGCAGTCGGTGCATATGAGCCGGCTGTTTATGAAACGGCAAGGAAAAATCTCGACCGATTCATAGAAGAGGGGACGTTGGTTAAGACGGATAAACCCGTTTATTTTATTTATCGACAAATAATGAATGGACGTGTTCAGACTGGCATTGTTGCTCGGAATGCCATCGATGATTATTTGCAGGATCGTATTAAAAAACACGAATTTACGAGACCTGCTAAAGAAGAAGACCGCATTCGAAATTTCGATACATGTGAGGCCAACACCGCTCCAATATTTTTGACATATCGTAAGGATGAGATCATTCAACACATCGTCAATGATTGGATTAAATTTCATATGCCGTATGTTCAATTCACTTCTGAGGATGGCATTATGCACATCATTTGGATTGTCGATGCAGATGAAACCATACAATTGATAACAGAACGCTTTGCGGCTATTGATTATCTCTATATTGCTGACGGCCATCATCGTTCTGCCTCTGCTGTAAAAGTAGGGCTTAAAAGACGGTCAGAAAATCCAAACTTTTCAGGTGAAGAACCGTATAATTTCTTTATGTCTGTAATTTTTCCCGATGAGGATCTCTTTATTATGGACTATAATCGTGTTGTAGCTGATTTAAACGGTTACAGTGATGAAGCTTTTTTAGAAGCGATAACACAGCATTTTGAACTTGTAAAGGCGGATACGAGACCATATAAGCCAATGAAGCGCAGTACTTTTGGGATGTATTTATCTGGAAAGTGGTATACACTGTGTGCAAAAGCCGGTACTTATGCGGCTGACGATCCAGTCGAACGCCTTGATGTTTCGATACTGCAAAATAACTTATTGAAGCCCATTTTAGGCATTGACGATCCGCGAACTGATGAACGCATTGACTTTATTGGCGGCATTCGCGGTCTCGACGAACTGGAAAAACGTGTGGATACAATGGGATTTAAAGTTGCTTTTTCAATGTATCCCACGACAATGGATGATCTCATTGACATTGCGAATGCAGGTGCTGTCATGCCGCCTAAATCGACTTGGTTCGAACCAAAACTCAGAAGCGGTCTATTTGTTCATCGCTTGTTTTAACAAGGGTTATAGCCTTTAAATAGAACACCGAATACAATATTGCCCGCAGATGCAGTAGCAGTTTGATTGCTATATCTGCGGGTTTTAAACTGTGAAAAATTGATTTTAGTCTAATTGAAAGTATTTGGTGAGGATATTGCTTTAATGGATGAATGCAACTATGCTATAATAAAATAAGTATGAATGCAAAATGGGGAGAAAAATTTTGAGAACATTTGATTTTAGAAGCGACACGGTGACACAACCAACGCCAAATATGAGAAAAGCGATGTTTGAAGCTGTCGTTGGTGATGATGTATATCGAGACGATCCAACCGTGAACGAATTAGAAAGTAAGTGTGCCGCATTATTGGGTAAAGAGGCGGCACTTTTCGTGCCGAGCGGTACATTCGGCAACCAGCTGGCGATTCTGACGCATACGAAGCGCGGCGATGAAGTGATACTGGGAGATGCCTGTCATATTTTGAGGTACGAGGTTGGTGCTGCGGCGGTTATTGCCGGCGTGCAGCTTCGTTCAGCACCGACTGAAAAGGGTTGCTTTTATCCGGGGCATCTTGAAAAACTGATCAGAGGTGATGACATTCATTTTCCGGAAACGGGTCTGATTTGTATTGAGAATGCACATTCTGGCGGCAATGCGGTTCCCTTGGAACACATGGCAGCGGTCTACAAAATTGCCGGAGACAATGGTATTCCAGTTCATTTGGATGGTGCGAGACTATTTAATGCTGCTCTTGCACTCGGTGTTGAAGCGAAGGCGATTGCCGCCTACGCTGATTCAATTATGTTTTGCTTGAGCAAGGGATTATGCGCACCAATCGGCTCAATGCTCGTCGGTAATAGATCATTTATAGAACGTGCAAGAAAAAATAGAAAAATGATGGGCGGCGGTTTAAGACAAGTCGGCATATTGGCTGCCGCAGGGCGGATAGCGATTGAAGAAATGATACCAGCTCTTGCAGATGATCATTTAATGGCAAATCGTCTAGCGGCAGGTTTGGAGAAAATTCCGAAAATAGAGGTGCAGCAGGCACAGCGCGATATTAATTTTGTCTTTTGTAAAATAGCATTGCCAATGCCGCTTGAGGCGTTTACAGAAGCATTGTCAGCAAAGGGATTAATTGTAACAGGTACACCAGATGGTCATTTTAGATTTGTTGCCAATCACGATACGCCGGAGGAAGGCGTCGACTTGCTGATAGATACACTCAAAACATTGCTGTCTTAATGGAGGTCCCATGAATTATAGAATTGAAGACTTAAAAGAAGCTGTTAACAGGCTGGAATACGCTGTACATGATCGCGAGACGGACGATGTTGATATGTATGTGAGGCTGATTAAAAATATTGCTGCACAAATAAAAACGGACTATTGGTCGACTTATGTTGAGCATGAAGAAATTATTATTCAGCCCATCTCCAAGGTCTCAGACTATAAAACCATTAACACCATTGAATTTCTTTATAAACCCATGCACTTCAATAATATCTATGAAGGCAATGAAATTGAATATTTTGCACGTGAGCGTTCAGAAGAACTATTGGAATCTGGTGCGATAGAAGCGCATAATGAGTTTTGGCAGTCACATGAAATTATTTATGGCAATGTTTATGGATCTGTACCACTGGAGCTGATTACCAAAGATGCCATTGGAAAACTAATTAGGTGCGGCTGGCGAAAAGCCAATGTTGATATCATTGAGTTCAAAGCGGGATTGACGGACAGCGATATTCGCGACATTGCCGAACAGAAATTCAGACACTATATTATTATTAAAGAAATTGATACACAGGGTGTTCTATTGCTCCGTTACCAATTTTAGAAAGGCATTGCATGTTCATCAATGAAGAAACTCTAAAACTCGCCTATGAAATAGAAGCGCACGAGGTGGGGATGACGATCTTGGACGTCATGGCGCGAAAGATGAATTTATCCAGAAAACTTATTCGAAGATGTAAAGTTCATAAACAAATTGCATTAAACGGCAATAAGATTTCCGTTAATGCCAAAGTCAGTCGTGGGGACGTACTTACGATTATGCTTGATCATGATGAGAATACATTCGAGCCAAATCCGATTGTAATAGAAGTCCTGTATGAAGATGCCGATGTGATGGTTGTCAATAAACCGCCGTTTCTAGTCGTGCATCCAACAAGAGGGCATCAGGATGGAACATTGGCCAATGCGATCTCTCATTTGCAATATCAGAGAGGACAGAACTTTAAAATTCGTTTTATTAATCGTTTAGACCGTGATACTTCAGGTGTATTGCTCGTTGGAAAAAATGGTTATGCGCACCAAATTATTGCGGAACAAATGCAGGATGATACCGTTGAGAAGCATTATACTGCTGTTGTAGAGGGATGTGTACTGCCAAGTGAAGGGACGATTAACGCGCCGATTGACCGCTTGGAAGAAGGCGATGTGCGAAGAGGTGTTACAGAAAGCGGATTTCCCAGTATAACACATTATAAAGTATTGGCTTCTAATGATAAAGCATCGCTTGTAGATATTACATTGGAAACGGGGCGCACCCATCAGATTCGCGTTCATTTTCAATCTATAGGTCATGCGATTATTGGTGATACCCTCTATGGCAGTTCATCGGATTTTATAGACCGACAAGCGCTGCATTGTAGGGAGATGTGCTTTCGCTCTCCAAGAAAACCTGAGAAGACGGTAGTCAAAGCCGAATTGCCCGACGATTTTAAGAGGCTTCTGAAAGTACTAGACTTGCAGGATGTTTGATCTTTATAAAAAAATGCGTTATAATAAAGTAACGTCTGAGATGTTGGTTGTCATTGTGAATTCAACCACTGTATTTTGTTAGGGAGAACGTGTTCTGCTGCGTATGGCAAGCTTCTACAGGGAGAAGTCAGAAAGAGCAGATAGTCCACCCACCTGTTGAGGTGTGGTGTGATATTTGGGTGACGACGGCATCTTGGGCAAATAAAAAATCTCAATGCAGCAAGCATTGAGATTTTTATTTTTGATAATAATCTAAAGTTAAAGTCATTACATGTTTGCAACATCATCAAAGGCTGTTTCGGTGTCATCATAAACGGCATATGGTTCAGGAGAGGGAACACCGCGAGCCACTTGTGTGATAATTTCGATATTGGTCTCCGGCAATACACGGCAGTTACCTTCGAATTTAGCACCTGTTTCAGTATTGAGTGTCATACAGACGATATCACCAACCAATTTTGATGATTTCGTAAGATCAATACGACCTTTCGACTGGACGTTGCCAATGCAATGACCGTGAATTTCCAGATTGTCGCAGATAATATTGCCTTCGATGCGTCCGCGTTCTGAAAGGATGACGTTTCCCTTTGAGGTAATGTCACCAATAACGGTTCCGTCGATTCTGACGCTGGCTTCACTTTCCAAATTACCATTAACCATTGAATTCGGTCCAATAACCAAGTCAAAGGATGTTGTCACTTCTTTTTTAGAAAACATTTGCATGTTAGATCCCCCTTATAAACAGTTGTGATGATTATTCTAAATTTAAAATTGTTGCAGGATTAATGGGTGTATCGTTGTAGCGTACTTCAAAGTGCAAATGCGTCCCAGTGCTCTTGCCCGTTGATCCCATTTTCGCAATTAAAGTACCTTTTTCAACGCGCGTACCTTCTTCGATAAGCAATTCACTGCAATGACCGTATACGGATTTATAACCATAACCGTGGTCAATAATGATGACATTGCCGAAATCGCCGTTATATCCAGAATAAGTAATGATACCAGTACCAGCGGCGCGAATAGCGGTTCCCTTATCATTGGCAATATCTAAGCCGTTGTGTTTGGCGGTTCGCTTTGTAATGGGATCTTTGCGGTAACCAAATTTTGAAGTAAAAATACCGGAAGCAGGCAAGAGATCAGGTCGGCAGTCCAAATAGACCAATTGAGTCTCCATCTGTTCAATTAAAGCATCATACGCATCCATTTTCGACTGAATGATGTTGGTAATTTCTTCATTTTCAATGAGGTTTTCAATATCCTCGAAAATCGTATCATCTGTTGTTCGCGTTTCCTGTGAAGTCAAGGTGAATGCTTCTCGATCATAGGATCGGCTTATGGGAATTTCAACATCAGAATGTGTTTCGCTATTAAACATAGAGACAAGTGTGTCAATGCGTGAATCTGCTTCTTCAATGGCTGCAAGACGGTTGTCGAGATAGGTGACAGAACTTTCGAGTGTTTCGCGAAGTGTTAATATCTCTTCAAGTCTAGCGTTATTAATTGATTCTAGTGAGTTCATCTTGTCTGTTTGATAAGTCATATCTGAAACGAGTTGTATATTTTCTGCGTCAAGTGTTGCTGCTTTAGATCTTGAAATCATAGAAGTCGTAATCAGTGCAATATTGATCACGAGCAATACCATGAGTACTAAAAAAACAAGTGCTAAGTTAATCGGTTTTTGCCGAATGGTTTGATCGGCATTTGGAATGACCATGATGGTCACTTTAAATTTTCTTAACAAAGCGCGTAGTCTTTGCATAGAACCTCCTAAAAAATGCGTGAATCTATACATAGTTTATCATAACCAATTGTTAAATTACAATTAAACTTTAAAATTTTGTTTACCTATATTTATTTATTTTGTACAATATACATTATAGGCAAATTAACAGAGACCGGAGGCACTGGAAATGGATGAGAAAATGGCACGCATTGAGGAGGATTTAAGAAGGGTATGTTACAAGATTAAGAAAAAGGGGCGAGAAATCCTCAGCGACTTTGATATAACGCCACCTCAATTTGAAGCATTACAGTTTCTCATCAACGATGAACGACTGACGATCAGTGAACTCAGTACGAATATGTTCCTCGCATGCAGTACCGTTACCGATCTGCTGGATCGCATGGAACGCAACGAACTGGTTAAACGTGTTAAAGACGATCAGGACAGGCGTATTGTGAGAATTATGGTATTGCCAAAAGGGCATGAGCTTTTAAATAAAGTAATCGAAACGAGAATAAGATATATTGAAGCAATGCTTTCAGACATTGATGAAGCAACACGTGAGAGCATCGAATCAAGTGTACGAATATTGAATGAACGCGTAGAAATCTAGTTCATTGGAGGACGGCTTGAAAATTATTAATGACCGCTATCGCATTGTCGATACAATTTATAAAGAAAATAATATGGTTGAGTATCTTGTAGAAGATCTCAAGAAAAATAAAATGGTAAAGCGGCTCAAAATTTTTGATACGGAAATGTCGAATTACGATTTTGTGAAACGCTTTGAAATGCACTTTATCGAAGTGGCAACCCTCTATCATGAGAATATTCTAAGCGCGTACGAATTTCAGACGATTCTGACGATCAACGGCAGTAAAGTCAATCGCAATCAATTCTTTTATACTTATGAACATTACGATTCGACGAAGATTGTCCACTATGAAGACCTGAACAAATCAGAAATCAATCAGGTACTTGTACAGCTCTGTAAAGCGGTCCGCTATCTCCACTATCGGGGGTTTATCTATAAATACTTGAATTTTGACGCCATGATTCTACTGCGAGATCATGGCAGGATAACCCTTAAAATAAGAGAATTTGCCAATAATTATGTCGATGATTATTTTTTCAAGCTCGGTTATGAACGCAGTAATCATTTTTTGGCGCCTGAAGTCGTCTGGGGAGAAGTGCCGGATGTAACCGCTGATATCTATGCGATGGGCAATATCTTTTACTATCTCTATTACAAAGTCGATTATAAATTAAAGTCAATCCAAAATATCATGAAATCGCCGCAGCTTACGGAAATCCATAAGTTTATTATTCGTGCAACGAGTCATATTAAAGATGAACGTCATCGCAGCATAGATGAATTTATTACAGCACTTTCAGAATTGATTCTCATCGACATTGACAATAACGATGAGCAATACTATGATCGACTTTACGACTTAACGCGCATTATCGGCAGAGACGGCGTTATCAGAGACATCAGTAAAGTGATTGAAGACAAACAAAAGAAAAATACGGCCATCAATGCGATCTTTGTCAGAGGCGATGTCGGTTCCGGTAAGACGCGCGTCTTGCAGGAAATACAGTTTAACTGCAAGATTCATAAAGTTAATCATATTTTTATCAGAAGACATCACGACCACTCACCATATCCCATTGTCAGGCAAATTGTAGCACATCTTTCGAAAATGGATGATATCTCTCCGATTCTCATCCAAAAATATGGTATGGAACTTGGTGCCGTATTGCCCGAATTGAAGGTTAAGTGGAATTTAAAAGACGAAGAGAGTGAGATGTCAATGCTCCGCGTCCTGAATCGTATTTACAATTTCTTTTTGGAATATACGATCAATCATTTTTTTGTGCTTATTATAGACGATGAAGATGCACTGTCAGGCACTGAACGGTATTTTTTTGATTTGTTGATTCATCAAAAAAATCAGGCAAACTACTGTATTCTTGCCTCTGATTACAATTCGGAAAAGGAGATGGGCTATAGTGATGAGTTTATTAAGATCATCAAATTATCGTCCTTAAACTTGGAAGAAACGGGCTATCTCGTTATGTCGACGCTGGGAATGAATCAAATTCCCTATAAACTAACACATCGGCTTATGCTTGAAACACAAGGCGTTCCAAGTATGACAAAAAGGATGATTAAAAAACTGTGGCAAGATGAAGTCATCTATTTTGATCCGATACTACTGCGGTGGGAACTCGACCGTGTTGACGACAGTTTTAAATTCCAGTATGAAGTCAGCCAATCAACTGAAATTGAGCGTGTTATGCAGGGATTGACAACCTCTCAGCTTAAATTATTGCAACAGCTTTCCATCCTAAAAGATTCGTTTAATATGAGTGTCATTCTTGAGTTTACAGGCATTTCAGAAGAAGAGGCGTATTATTTCATCTATTACATGGAAGAAGCCAAGATTATTACGAAGAAAATTTCCGATGTTGAGTATGTTTTCGCTATTAATGGCAACGATCTTAAAAAAGCGTTTTACGATATGCTTTCAACTGAAGAAATTAAGGCGTTATCACACAAAGCGGCAGAAATATACGAACTGAGGTTTATTAATGCCAATGATTTCAATGAAGCGCTGATTGATTATCTTATGGATTCGGATAATTTTGAAAAGGCAGCGCGTTACTGTGTGATTTTTTCTGATTATTATTTTGAAAAATCCAATGCACACAAGGCGCTTGATTTATTGGAATTAGCACTTAATATCTATGAGCGCCTAAAAGATGTACAGCAAATTGGCCGAACCACGAAACGTCTGGTTAAGCAGTATATTAAAGTTGGCAAGCTAGAACGCGCCATAGAATCCATCAGCAGTATTGAAACCAATCGCCTTATGGAAAATCCGAAGGATATTATCGATATCGGACTAGAACGTGCAACGATTGCCTATTATAAGAACGAAGTACAGCGCGGTATTGAAATTGTCGATGACATGATCGAAAAATCGAAAACGATTGGCTATGTGCACGGCGAATTTGAAGGTGTGCGCATTAAAGCAAGATGTTTGCGAAATAGTGGTGAACTCAATGCACATTTACAGTTAGTAAATGAATACCTCGACAAAAGCTATGAGAACAATCAAGTGCATTTTGAAGCCGTTTTTGAAAATGAAATGGGTGTTAATTATCTGTATAACAACGCATTTGATTCCAGCATCGACAGTTTTAACCGAAGTCTCGAACGTTACCAATCGCTGCAAGATGAAGAAAACGTCATTTCACTGCTCAACAACTTCGGCGTTATTTATCTCGATGGCTATGGCGATTACTATCTGGCGAGAGATTACTTTAGAAAGGCTTATAATCGTGCGAGCAACCGCAACTACTTTGTAGCAATTCCAACGTATTTGAATAATATTGGTGAAACGTATCGGATTGAAGGCCGGTATGTAACGGCCATTAAATATTTTGAAGAATCTTATCAAATGGCTGAAAATGTCGGTGATCGCAATATTATCGTATTGGCATTGCTCAACATGTGCCATGCTTATCTATTGAATGAAAACTATTCAAAGACGCATACGATCATTAATCGCCTCGAGCACGAAATTAATATTATCAAACGCAGGGATTACGATAAATTTGACTATTTTATGCTGCATTTTGAGTACTATCTCGCGATGAATGCCGTTATCAAAGTCGATAAATGGCGCTATGAGTTTGAAGCTGATGAGGTTTTAGACGATTTTAGGCAATATCGTCTTAAAATTATTGATTTGCGCCTTGAACACAAGAAAAATCATATTATATTCAACCAAAAACGCGTACCGTTTGAAGAAATTAAAAAGTTGAAAGATGAGACGCGTAATCCTTCAGAAGCAAAACTGCTTCGCGATTTTATCAATGATATGATGTTTGATCTTTTGGACGATCATGACTTTGTCGCGCTAGATCGCTTGATTTTAATTGATGACGATTTGAAAGCGCAGTATAATACAAAAGCCATACGCATGCGGAGAGATGTGATTGATGCATCGCTCTCAGATAATGCCATCGAACGCATTACCAACCTTATCGGCTTTTTTAAAGAGCATTCACAGGAAATGTTATGGCGTATTTACAAGGTTCTTGGTGATGAATACTTTTTTGAGGAAGATCTTTATCATGCGCTTCAATATTATCTGATGGCGTTGGACGTCCTCGCCGAACTGGCACAAGATATTATCCATGAATACCGAGAAACCTATATTCTGTATGACGACGTAAAAATGGCGCTTAAAACGCGCATTAATAAAATAGTCGAAGCGTTTATTCAGCAGCAAGATGCGGTTGAAATTGCAAATCTTTATGAAGAACGTATTGAAAGTGTTGATGATTTCTTTGATCTGAACCTTTACAGACTGTTGTATGACAACGAAGTCTTTACACGAGAAATGCTGGCGAACAATGCGATGGCACAGGAAAATCGCTTTAGTAATCCGACAGATCTCATACAAAATCTCGGTAAAGATGAACTCAATAACTTAAAGACAATCTTAAAATTCTTTGAGCAGATGACTTTTTCTGAATTGGCAGAAATGTATCTCTTTGATGAGCACGATAACATTTCAGAAATTATTGCCTCAAAGCCGAGAGAAGAACACTTTGACATTATGAAGCTGATCAATGCAATCGGCAGTGATTCAGAGGGAATTTACGTCAATAAAATTGATAATCGCACCAACGTTCAATTACTGACCGGTGATCAAAAGGGACTTATATGCTTTCCAATACACGAATCGGAAATTAAACTGTCGACCCCTGAAAAGCGAAAAGAAGATTTACTACTGGTGAAAAGACGCGTCGTCGGGTACGTTTTCATTGAAACAAAAAATGTGATTAATCATATAAACCAAAATTCTTTTAAACTGTGTAAATCGTTTATCAGCTTGATCTATCTCATGATTAATAATTATCACCTCAAGCGCGTTTCGACAATTGATAAACTCACGGGTGTCTTTTTGCGCAAGCATATTGAACAGGAATTTACCAAAGAACTAAATTTAGCCAGAATGCAGAATGCGCCTTTGTCTGTTATTATGCTCGATATTGATAAATTCAAAAGCGTCAATGATAATTACGGTCACCGGAAGGGTGATGAAATTCTGTCATCCATCGGTTCGCTTATAAAAAGTTCTATTCGTAAATCGGATTATGTCGGCCGTTATGGCGGCGAAGAGTTTGTCATTGTATTACCAGAAACGGATGCTGTCGACGGGTTTAATGTTGCAGAAAAAATAAGAATGTTGGTTGAGTCTAGAAAATTACTTGGCGAAGAAATGCCGCTTACCGTCAGTTTGGGTGTTTCGACTTTTCCGGTAGATGGTTCCAATGAAGAAGAACTCATTGAGAAAGCAGATCAATCGCTGTATTACTCGAAAAACAATGGTCGTAACCGCGCGACTTCATGGGATGAAAAACTCAACAAAGAGGGACATCGCTATGATAAATTAACGGGGATCTTGACGGGGAATATATCATCCGATACGCGTAATGTAAAGGCACTTCTCGATATTGTCAAGCAGTTGGAAGAAGAAGAAGAAAGAAGCAGCAAGATACTCAATACTTTTATGACGCTTGTCGATATTACAGAAGCGGACGAAATCAGCTTTGTCAAGTTTAGGGAAGACGGCGAAATCGGCGAGGCGCTCTTTAAGAAAAAAGGCCAAAATGAGTACAGTGAGAAACTAGAGCTGAGTCCTAGACTCATAGAAAAATATCGTCACTCAGAAAGCAGTGTTAGTTTTGTTGATTGGGATGAGATTGTTTCATATGATGAAGCAACCAATATTCCGAACTGGAAGTCTTATATTATTTTGGCATTTGACGAGCCAAATGCCAAGGGATTGCTGGCAATTTCAGTCAATATCAAAGACAAGGAATTTGATTTTGGCAATTTAAATTTTGTTGAATCCTTAAAGCCTGTTTTGAGACATATATTATTTTAGAAAATGTTGTTGGACAGGCAAAAAAATTGTTAGCGTATTGAATGTAGTAAATATGGGTATGAAAGACTAGACGACCATTTGGGCGTTTAGTCTTTTTAATGGCTTAAGAACATCGTGTGCAATGTTTATAAGAGAGTGTGCACACTGATGATGATCATTGTAATAGAAAGGGTTTTTATGATCTTAAATCAATTTTTACCAGTGTCAAAAGCCGATATGGCATTACTGGGCTGGGAGACGCTAGACTTTGTACTCATCTCAGCAGACGCTTATGTGGATCATCCTAGTTTTGGTCCAATTGTCATCGCGCGAACATTGCTGGATGCGGGTTATAAAGTAGGCATCATTGCACAGCCGGATTGGCGAGATGCTGCCAGTATAGAAGTGTTGGGCATGCCGAGGCTTGCCTTTCTCATTAGCGGCGGCAATATGGATTCGATGGTAAACCATTATTATGTTTCTAAAAAGCGAAGAAAACGCGACAGTTTTTCGCCAGGCGGTGTCATGGGGAAACGACCTGACCGCGCAACGATTGTTTACGCCAACCTTATTAGACAGCGCAGCAAGTCAGTGCCAATTATCATTGGCGGCATTGAAGCGTCTTTAAGACGGTTTGCACATTATGATTATTGGGAAGATCGGGTTAGAAAATCAATTTTGGTCGATTCCGGTGCAGATTTGCTCATCTACGGCATGGGCGAACACCAAATTGTTGAAATTGCAGATTTCTTGAATGCAGGGCTCGAAATACAGTACTTACAGCATGTTGATGGAACATGTTTTATGACGAACGCAATTGACATGTTTACAGATGCATTGATCTTGCCCTCATTTGAAGAAGTGTCTACCGATAAACGCAACTATGCAGCTGCTTTTAAAATACAGTATGACGAACAAGATCCAATTCGCGGTAAGCGGCTCATTCAACAGCATGGTGATCGCTATTTAATTCAAAACCAGCCAACGATGCCGTTAACACGTGAAGAACTTGACTGGACTTTTAACCTGGGTTATATGCGCGACTATCATCCGATGTATAAAGCAGCGGGTGGCATTCCTGCCATTCAGGAAGTAAAGATGAGCATCATTAGTGAACGGGGTTGTTTTGGCAGCTGCAGTTTCTGCGCGCTCGGATTTCATCAGGGGCGAATAATCACATCTCGTTCTCATGAATCCATTGAGAAGGAAGCAATTCAGATTACGGAAGATCCTGATTTTAAAGGGTATATACACGATGTCGGCGGGCCGACGGCCAACTTTAGAATACCGGCGTGCGAAAACCAGCTGAAGCACGGTGCTTGTAAACACCGACAGTGTTTATACCCTGAACCCTGTGAACATTTGAACATAGACCATACCGATTATGAAGCGCTTCTCGAAAAGCTTCGGGCAATTGCTAATGTCAAAAAAGTCTTTGTGAGGAGTGGCATTAGGTATGACTACTTGATGCATGATCAGTCTGATTCTTTTTTTTATACGCTTTGTGAGCATCATGTCAGCGGTCAGTTAAAAGTAGCGCCAGAGCATATTGATGAAATCGTTTTGGATTATATGGGCAAGCCAAGTGGCAAACTATATGGTGCTTTTGTGGAAAAATTTGAAAAAGTCAATACAGAATTGGGTAAAGAACAGTATATCATTCCGTATTTAATGAGTTCACATCCTGGAAGTACGCTAAAGTCAGCGATTAGGCTTGCGGAGTACTTGAGAGATATTCATTACACGCCTGAACAGGTACAGGATTTTTATCCGACACCTGGAACATTGAGTACCTGTATGTATTACACAGAATTAGATCCTAGAACGATGAAAAAAGTTTATATACCGAGAACACCGCGTGAAAAGGCGATGCAGCGGGCACTTCTGCAATTTAAGAATCCCAAAAACTATGATCTCGTCTATGAAGCGCTTATGATTGAAAATCGAAAAGATCTCATTGGTTATAATGGCAAAGCGCTTATTCACCCCAGAGAAAAGGGACAAGGGGATAAACAAAAGCACTCGACACACCAGAAACGCATATCACCTGTAAAGAAGACTAAAAAAAGACGCTGATTCGATACAATAATCCAAATAATGAAATTGCATCATTACCATGAGTTAATCCTTCACTAAAATATGTTGACTTTTCGTTCATGAAAATAAGATAGATTATCGCGTAAGGATTGAAATTGGAATGATTCAATTAACTCAAATAATTGGGATTTAGGAGGAAGCTTTCAGATGATAATGCTCGATGGAAAATCATTGACGATAGAACAGGTAAAACAAGTCGCACGAGATAACAGAACCGTTAAAATAGAGGATGCAAATATTACCGTAGTCTCGGAAACCCGTGATTACGTCGAACGACTCGTGGAGACGCAGCGGGTTGTCTATGGCATCACAACTGGGTTTGGTAAATTCTCTGATGTTGTTATTTCTGGAGAAGAGGCGATTGAATTGCAGAAAAATCTCATCATATCGCATGCATGCGGCGTCGGTGCACCGCTTGCCGAAGATGTCGTGCGCGCAATAATGCTGCTTCGCGTCAATAATTTAATCAAGGGTTATAGCGGTGTAAGGCCTGTCATTATCAATACACTGGTAAAAATGTTGAACAATGGTGTCCATCCTGTTATCCCTGAAAAAGGATCACTGGGTGCCAGCGGCGATTTAGCACCGCTTGCACATATGGTGCTGGTGATGATTGGTCTCGGTGAAGCGTTCTATAAAGGTAAGCGATTGCCTGGAGCTGAGGCGATGGATAAAGCAGGTATCGAAATTGTCTCCCTTCGCGAAAAAGAAGGCTTGGCACTGATTAACGGCACGCAGGTAATGACTGCGATTGGCTGTTTGAATTGTTATGATGCCAAGCAGCTCATGAAACATTTGGATATTGCTGCGGCGATGACAGTAGAAGCACTTAATGGTATTGTCGATGCCTTTGACGAGCGATTACATCGTGTCAGACCTCATCAAGGTCAGCTGGATACAGCCTCCAATATGAGACGACTGCTCTCTGACAGTCATTTGACGACAAATCAAGGTGAACTTCGCGTACAAGATGCTTATACGCTTCGATGTATTCCTCAGATCCATGGCGCCAGCAAAGATGCTATTGCATTTGTCGAATCAAAACTATGCGTTGAAATCAATGCCGTCACCGATAATCCTATTTTGTTTACCAAGGATGATGTGGTGTTCTCGGGCGGTAACTTTCATGGACAGCCAATGGCATTGCCATTTGACTATTTAGCGATTGCAGTTGCAGAGATGGCAAATGTTTCAGAAAGGCGTATCGAACGGCTTGTCAATCCGCAGCTCAGCGGTTTGCCGGCATTCCTAACACCAAACGGCGGGCTGCATTCTGGTTTTATGATCGCGCAGTATGCGGCAGCAGCACTCGTTTCAGAGAACAAATCAATTGCTCATCCGGCGAGTGTGGATTCTATTCCATCTTCTGCCAATCAGGAAGACCATGTCAGCATGGGTACAATTGCTGCACGACATGGCAGAGACATTATTGAGAATGCGACAAATGTCATTGGCATTGAATTATTGGCCGCAGCTCAGGCAATAGACTTTTCGAATCACGAAAGACTGGGAGTGGGAACGCGCATTGCCTACGATCGCTTGCGTGAGGACATTTCGAAAATTGATAAAGATCGCGTGATGCATATAGATTTTAACAAAATATATGATATAATTAAAACTAATGAAATAGTCATGCGCATTGAAGCAAAAATTGGTGCGCTAACCATGTAATGATTAGAAGGTGGCAAGTTGTTAAATCAGGAAAAATTAGATCGTATAAGCTTTTTAGCAAATAAGAAAAAGCGTGAAGGCCTTACTGCAGAAGAGACGCTTGAACAAAAGGCATTGAGAGAAGAATACTTAACGGCCTTTCGAAAGAGCTTTAGGAAACAATTGGACAATATAGAGATCGTTTATAAGGACTAGCTGTTTTAAACTAGCGAGAATGAATATCGGGGGGAATGGATATGGCTGATAAACAGTATATTGTGTTTAAGTTAAACGGTGAGAAATTTGCGGCAAACATTAATCAGATAGCATCCATCACGGAATTTGCATCCATCACCTCGTTGCCAAATGCACCAGCGTACGTCGAGGGTCTTCTTAATTTAAGAGGGGATATTATTCCGGTGATCAATCTGAAAAAGCGATTCAAAATGGCTTACGAAGGCATCGACAACCAAAGGATCTTAATTGCTCGTAAGGGCGATATCCAAATTGGTTTTCTCGTCGATGACGCGTCACAATCAATGACTGTTGGTGAAAAAAATATATTGCCGCCGCCAATGATTGCAATTCGAAAAGACAATAAATATATTTCAGAAGTTGCCGTCTATCAGGATGAACTTATAATCGTCGTTGATCTCGAGCGCGTTTTGACAGATGATGAAATTGATGAAATAATGGATTTATAGTGCTTATAGGTCTAATATACCAAAAAAGCTCATGCTGTATGATAGCGTGGGCTTTTATGTTATAATATCTTAAGTATCGTGAAGAGGTGGTCTTACGAAGAGCTATATCAATTATCAGGACTTGGATGAAATCATTCATAAAACTGTCAATTCCATAGAAGACGGTAAGAAAGAAATCTTTGAAATATCGGAAAAATCGAGAAGAGAGTTTTCGAATTATACCCAAGAACTACATAATATTAAAACAAAGCTGGCGCTCACGATTAACGAAGTTGACAAGTTGGAAATACGGTCAAAAATGGCGCGCAATATGATTGCCACCATCAGTTCGCACTTTGATGAATTCACGGAGAAGGATATTAAAGAAGCTTATGAGTTGGCGCAGAAAGTTCAAGTCGAGCTATCGCTTAAACGGAAAGAAGAAAAAGCGCTTAACGAACGCCGAAATGAGCTGGAACGATTATTGTCCAATACACAAGATGTCATCCACAAATCCGAAGCGCTGGAAACAAAAGTGAGTGTTGCACTTGAATACCTCACCAGCAGTATCAATGAACAGATTGGCGACCAAATCCTGAGAAAAGATGTCAATTATCGTATTATAGAGGCACAGGAAAATGAGAAGAAGCGTATTTCAAGAGATATGCACGATGGACCTGCACAGTATCTGGCAAATATCATTTATAAATCTGAATATTTGTCGAAAATCATAGAAACCTCCCCTTCGAAGGCGAGAAAGGAAATTGCAGAAATTCAAGAAGATATCCGTACGACACTTAAAGACATCAGACGCATTATTTATGACCTTATGCCGATGTCTTTAGATGACTTGGGATTGATACCGACGGTAAAACGTTTAATTACGGATATTGGTGACAATAATGATATCGAAATTGTAACGTTTATGGAGTCAAAAGAAGAAATTCTTGACAATATGGTCAATCTCATGATCTTTCGAATTGTACAAGAGAGCTTTACGAATATCCTCAAACATGCCAATGCGAAACACGTAAAATTTTCCCTCATCATTAATCATGAAATGATTGCATTAGAGATTGAAGATGATGGTATAGGATTTGATCTTCAGAGCGCTCTGGATTCAAGAAAGGGATTTGGGTTATATAATCTACGCGAACGCGTCGAACTTCTGAATGGCAATTTCAATATCATTACACGAGATCGAATGGGCACTAAAATAATCATACAAATTCCAAACAATAAAAGTGGAGGAAAGCATGGAGAAGGTTAAACTCGTCATTGCAGATGATCATGTACTCATCAGAGAAGGTATCAAGAAACTTTTAGAACTCGAAGACAGTCTGGAAATACTTGGATTGGCAAGTGACGGAAATGAAGCCATTGAGTTGGTGGAGACATTAAAGCCGGACGTTATCCTATTGGATATTAACATGCCGCATTTAAGCGGAATCGAAGCATTAAAGATTATTAAAAGTGAATATCCGGCGACGAAAGTGATCATGCTGACGATTCATGAAGATGCCGAATACCTTATTGAGACGGTTAATATTGGTGCTGAAGGTTATGTATTAAAGGACGCCGATGTTTCATCACTCGTCAAAGCTATATTGAAGGTAAATGGTGGTGATATCTATATTCATCCAACGCTGTCAGGCATTTTAATAAAAGAATATAAGAAAAAAGACCAGCAGCAAGAAGAAATTAATAATTCATCATTGACAAGAAGAGAATATGAGGTTATTAAACTGATTTCAAAAGGCTACAATAACAAAGAAATTGCAACGGAGCTCTTTATCAGCGAAAAAACGGTTAAAAATCACGTTTCAAATATTTTCAAAAAGATAAAAGTTACCGATCGTACCCAAGCGGCGCTTTATGCGATTAAGAATAACATATCTAAATTATAATGTGCTTTAACAACACTTATGATCAAACAGCGGCAGTCCAAAAGGACTGTCTTTTCTCATGTTGCAAGTCATGTCATATTACATTTTGTTTAATAATTTGTACGTCTATAAAAATTGTCGTACAATATGATTAACAAATAGCAGAAAGAGAGGGAACTGTATGGAACAGGATCAATTAAAGCATACGTTTAAAAATGCATGGGATACCATGGATGAACATGAAATAGAAAAATGTTTTGCATTTTCAGAAGACTATAAACAATTTTTGGATTTTTCAAAGACGGAACGAGAAAGTGTTCGAGAAATCGTAAGACTGGCAGAAGCTGCGGGCTACGAATCAATCGATCTGTTTATTGACGGCAAAAAAACACTGACAAAAGGTTCTCGGATTTATGCAATTAACAGAGACAAAGCTGTACTACTCTTTAACATCGGCGATAAGCCGATAAAAGCAGGCGTTCATATTGTCGGCGCACATATTGATGCACCGAGATTAGATCTCAAACCTTTTCCACTTTATGAAGATGCGGAGATGGCTTTCTTAAAAACACATTACTACGGCGGCATCAAAAAGTACCAGTGGACGACAACGCCGCTTGCAATTCATGGTGTCGTCTTTACAAAGGATGGGGAAAAACGCGATATCGTTATTGGTGAGTCTGATGAAGATCCTATTTTCGCAATAACAGACCTTTTGATTCACCTTGCAAAAGATCAGCAGACAAAAACGCTGGCTGAAGGTGTTCAAGGTGAAAAGCTCAATGTACTCATCGGCAATCGCGGTATTGGCGATAAAGATGCAAAAGATCGCATTAAGGCAAACATGTTGAAATTGCTAAATGAAAAATATGGCATCACAGAGCAAGATTTTATAACAGCTGAATTTGAAATTGTACCGGCGGGAAAAGCGCGTGACATGGGGCTTGACCGCAGCATGATTTCGGCTTATGCACATGATGACCGCGTTTGTTCCTACGCGGGTGTAGCAGCAATGCTGGCACTTGGTGAAGTTGAAACAACAGCGGTGGGCATGTTCATGGACAAAGAGGAAGTTGGCAGTCAAGGTAATACGGGTTCTGAATCACGCTATTTTGAAAATATCTTGGCCGAGCTCATCTTGTTGCAGGAAGGCCAGTATAATGACCTGTATCTCAGACGTGCGATTTCTAATTCAAAAGTGCTCTCTGGCGATGTCGGCGCGGCTTTTGATCCTAACTATGCAAGTGCATACGAAAAAAGCAATTCAGCCATGATGGGCAGGGGGGTTCAGCTTGCAAAATATACTGGCGCACGCGGTAAGTACAGCTGCAATGATGCCAATGCGGAATTCTTGAGTGAAGTGGCGCGTCTTTTCGATGATGCCAGCATCGTTTGGCAGATTGGTGAACTCGGCAAAGTCGATCAGGGCGGCGGCGGCACCATCGCTTACATTTTAGCCAATGCCAATGCGGAAGTCATTGACTGCGGTGTCCCGGTCATCAGTATGCATGCGCCTTATGAAGTTATTAGCAAAGCAGACCTTTATATGACTTACAAAGCCTATCATGCCTTTCTCAATCGTTAAAAGTTTATTCACATATCTAAATAGATATGTAGGTAGAAATGTTGTATAATATAAGTTAGATTAAGTAAACTAAGAGCATTTAAGATTAAATGCTCTTTTTTAGTATCACGGAAATAAAAGATCAAAATAAACGGGTATTGGGTAAGGAGGTTACAATGAATAAGAAGATTTTTATTGTCGATGATGATGAAAACATCAGGGAACTGATAAGCCTGTATTTAACAAAAGAGGGCTACGTTACAGAACTTTATGAAAGCGGCGAAAAAGGACTGGAGGCCTTTAAAGCCAATGCACCAGACCTCGTTCTACTGGACATTATGATGCCGGGTATAGATGGTTATGACACTTTAAAAGAAATTAGAAAAATCAGCACGGTTCCCGTTATTATGATTACGGCGAAAGATGAGACCTTTGACAAAGTACTGGGGCTGGAACTTGGCGCAGATGACTATATCGTAAAACCCTTTGAACCGAAAGAACTGACCGCTCGTGTTAAAGCTGTCATCAGAAGATATCAGACAACAGACAAACAAGAGATTGAAGGGGTTGTTTCTGTACCAAATCTAACGATTAACATGACAGATTACAATATCGTTTATCATGGTGAAACCATTGAATTACCGCCTAAGGAAATTGAACTGCTGAATTACTTAGTAACACATCCAAACCGCGTTTTCACGAGAGAACAGCTTTTAGATCATATCTGGGGCTATGATTTCTTTGGGGAAACGCGAACGGTTGACGTACACATTAAACGGTTGAGAGAAAAGTTGGATCAGCCTGAAAATGGTTGGGAAATAAAGACAGTCTGGGGCGTTGGCTATAAATTTAAATTGGACTAAAGAATGACTTGAGGCTGTGGCGGCTTTTTACTGACGATCACAGCCCAATTGATTGAGGAAACTATGAAAACAATTTTCCATAAATTTGCGTTTATTTACATCATGATATTTTTGATCTCTTTCATCTTTATTATTATTGGTGTGCGCAGTGTACTCGAGTATTATTTTATAAACAATGAATCGGAACTGATTGAAAAAAGGGCCGCTAATTTTGAGAAAGTCGTGAATGAGCAGTATTTTAATACCATTAGTCTCGACTTGCTTCAAGACCAGATTTTGATACTCGATGGCTACACAGGCGCCAATATTTGGCTGATTTCAGAAACGGGTGAACTTTATAAAACTTCCAATGATCTCGATGCCGATTCGATTTCCAGTATGCCGAATCTGATGGAAGACATCGTTACCGTTTTTAGCGGCGATACAACCCGAAGAGAAGTGATCTACGAAGGGGTCTATGAAGACCGTATACTAAGAGTAGGGTATCCTTTTCATCTTGGCAACAGCATTTATGCCATGTTCATTAATGTGCCAATGCCTGAAATAGAAGATACCATTTCAAAAGTGTCGGTTATCATTTTCTTCTCATTAGCGCTTTCCGGCTGTTTGGCAGTCGTGCTGATCTTTCTCATTACCCAGCGTATGGGCTATGAAATTAAAGTTATTAACGATGCGGCAAAATATATTTCAGAAGGTAATTTCGACAAGAAGATTATCATCAATCGAAAAGATGAATTAGGGGAGCTGGCGAACAGCTTTAATCTCATGGCAGATGAACTCAATCAGCAGGAAAATACAAAGCGCATGTTTATTTCAAGCCTGTCACATGATCTCAGAACGCCGTTAACGACAATCAAAGGCTATACGATTGGCATTTTGGACGGGACAATTGAGGCCGACAAGCAGGAACGCTACTTGAATATTGTTAAAAATGAAAGCGAGCGCCTGATTAAAATGATCAATGACCTGTTAGATTTATCAAAAATGGAAAGCGGTGCATTGATCCTCAATAAGACAGATTTCGATCTAAGCAATGTCATTTTAAATGTACTGGATAGTTTTGAACAGAAGATTATTAAAAAACGTATTAAATTGACCATTGAATTTTCAAAAGAAAAGGTACTGGCACACGGTGATCTTGCCTCTATTCAGCGCGTCGTCTATAACCTGTTGGACAATGCAACAAAATTTGTCGAGGAAGATGGCGCCATCAGCATTCGTACAGAGCTTAAAAATGATAAATACTATGTTGGAATCAGCAATACCGGTCGTGTTTTGGATGAGAAGGAACTCTCTGTGATCTGGGATCGATTTTCGAAGCTCGATAAATCGAGAGGACTTGAAAAGACTTCCTCGGGCCTAGGACTTTCCATCGTGAGGGAAATTATTAAAGCACATCATGAAACCATTGAAGTTTACAGCAATCAAGACATTGGTGTCGCCTTTATATTTACGGTATCAACACAAATTTTCAAATCGCTTTAAGTTTGTTCATAATTATTTCAAATTAATCCATTATCTTATACGTTAGGAGGTGTATAAAATTGTTGAAAATCAATCCAGAGAAGAACAGTTCAAAGCATAGACAGGCATTGGATCAACTTTTTTATGACATCATGGAAGAAAAGGTAAGCTGTGCCGTAAAAAAAGGTGAACACGTTATCAATACGTTTGATGTCGACGTCAGAGAAGATCGTACGAAATTCATGATTGAGGCAGAACTTCCGGGGTTCAAAATCGATAACATCACCATCATTTACGAAGACAGTTATCTCAGTATCATTGCACAAAAACATGAATGTGCAGATACAGAAGGGTTTGATTTTATTAGACGGGAAAGACGTTTCGGTATTTTCAGACGCAATTTTTTCGTCCAAGATGTAGACAAAGAGAATATCAGGGCGACGCTTAAAAATGGCGTGTTAAAAATCGAACTTCCCAAATTGTAACATACCCAAATGACAATCGAATGAGGTGAAAATGATGAATGAAGCGTTTAAAAATGATTTGAATGCAGGAAATGATTTGAATGCAGAAAATGACTTTAATTCAAAAGGAGCTGATAACCTCAGCGAAACAATGGCGTATGTTGAAACGAATGGCAATCCAGAACGTGAAGCAGTAAAAGAGTCTTATGAAAGCATTCAAAATGCATCCGATACTGCTGTAAAGGCAGTCGAACAGCATCCTTATGAAGCTGACCCTAATCTCAATCAAGGGCAAGCATATCAGCGTGCTGTGAGCATAGCAGCAGATGGTGATCGCCAATTTGATGACAACAGGCGCTATGAAGATGAAAATCGTTACAGTCGTGCTTATCAAGGCAATGACAATGGCAATGGTAATGGCAACGGCGGTTCTAAACCACCTAAAAAACATCGTTCTTTTAATTTTAAAACGGTATTATCTTTTGTTCTTATTTTAACGTTAATTGGTGGTTCGACTTATTCTATCGGTTATTATCATGGCCAGATTTCAATTAATGAATCTGCTATTGAAACAAGCGTTCAACAAATACTATCCAAGAATATTGATTCAGAAATTTATCGTTCAGTGGTTAATTATATGGACGATAATGGCACGGATGTATCAAGTGCAACGGCAAATGTCGCGCAGATTTATGCCAATGTTGGTAATTCCGTCGTTGGGATCACCAGTAAGTTAAAATACTATGACTGGTTTAACAACGAAAGATTTACTGAAGGCGCAGGATCTGGCGTCATAATCAAAGACGAATCAGATAAATACTATATTGTTACAAATTACCATGTCGTAGATGGTGCAACCGAAGTGTTGGTTGAAATCGCAACGGATCAAATGATTGATTCAAAACTCATCGGTTACGATCAAGATGCAGACATCGCTGTTCTTTCGATTAATAAAGCTGATATCCCGGTAGAACTAGCCGACAACGTTAGGGCCATCAATATTGGAGATTCGGGAAACCTTTTAGTAGGTGAACCGGCGATTGCAATCGGCAATCCACTTGGTTACAATAATACGGTTACCGCAGGTGTCGTCAGTGCCATTGACCGAAAAGTCGGAGATGACACCAACACAACCTATATTCAGACGGATGCAGCGATTAACCCTGGCAACTCAGGTGGTGCGCTAGTCAACAAAAAAGGGGAACTGATTGGCATCAATACCGCAAAAATTACAGACACTACGGTTGAAGGGATGGGCTTTGCAATACCTGTGAACATCTTTATGCCGATTGTCGCGGAGATCATTGAAAATGGCTATGTTGCCAAACCATATATTGGTATCGGCGGCGTTGATATTAGTCAAGAAGCATCTGATTTATATGAAGTTCCTGTTGGCGTCTTAGTTCGTTACATTTATGAAAATTCGCCAGCGGCAGATTCGACATTAAAAGAAATGGATGTTATCATCGCATTTGACGGTGAAAAAGTCAATACAATGGAAGAGTTGACCGGTTACATCAATGCACATAAACCAGGTGATAAAATAGCCCTTACGATCGTGAGAGACAATAAAGAAAAATTAACGGTCAATATAACGTTAGGTGATAAAAATAAAACAGACTAAAAAGTGTTAAACGCAACGACTCAAATGATTTTCAAATAAAATTGTATAAGCATTTAATGGTTTTATAAAGCGGCTGGAAACAGCCGCTTTTATTTGTTGATGTCAGGGCATAAATGGCTGTTTAAGTTAATAAATGAGCAGTAAGATATCAGTAAACCACATTAATGCCGCAATATTAACATAAAAATGCGTTGAAGGATTATTAATAAGTGTACGATAGCTTTTGTAGATGCATTTCATAAAAGCATAATGCATCATAATCTATAAGAAAGGAGTAGCGCTATGCGAATAGATTCAAGTGAACTTTATTACGCACAACAATTAGCGAATCTTTACAAAAGCAATTCGAGCACATCTAGTTTTTCAACAGATCGTTTAATGTCAGATGCAACTGACAGCAGTTCATCATTGGTAGACTTTTTGACTTCGTCAGAAGATGATCTAAAATCATTGTCATCTATCCAATTTGAAATGATGAATAGCGGTTTTGGTCAGATGCAGCGCTTCAGGAATCAAGGCAATGAAGTGATGGAAACATTTAAAGAAAATGCTGATGCAATCACTGAAGCAGCGACAGATTTAACATCTGACGATCAATTGACACTGCTTTCAAATCTGCAGGCTTCCATTTTGGAAGAAGTAGGCGGATTAACAGCAGATACTGATTTAGAATCGCTTTCAGAGGAAGAGATAACAGCCTTGTTCAATGATGTCCAGTCTGCACTGGAAACCATGAAAGAAAATGGACCACCGCCAATGCCGCCGCAGTTTGGGGCAATGATGGATGCTTATGGATCCAATGACGATGAGACCGTATATTCTGTTGAAACGTGGCTCGATAAGCTTCAGGCTTCGTTAGATGACAGTGACGTTTATTCTGCATCAGACCTTAGTGCCGTTTTGCAGGGGATTGTCACAGATCTTTAAAGTTGTGATAGGAGGATCATTTGTCATGGACGACATAGCATTCAATAGATATGGAAAAGAAGGGCTTCGGCGCTTCTTTTTTTATTTGAAATTGTGAATTGAAAGGATAGCAGATTTTTTATGGGCGTGAACTTTAAAATGAGTGGTGAAGAAGGCTATGCTAAAATGTCAATAATGTATTGATCATTTAATTTTTTGATTTTAATGGTGGCTGCTGAATGGTTGTTTTGCGCATTGCTGCAAATATAATCAATGGTTTTATGCAGTTCATGTGCGGGAACAATTATTTGTGCATCGGCCAATTTGGGATGGTGATTTTTTGCGATCATGAATCCAAAACCGCGAACCGTTACGATCATGGCATCTGCATTTGCTGCCTTCAATTTTTTTCTTAGGCGTTTAACCATGTCATCCGTTGCGCGTGTTTCAATCGATTCTGGGATTGCCCAGATCTCTTTGAGCAGTTCTTCTCGGCTAACTGCACGATCTGCATGACAGATCAAATATTCCAATAATTTAAATTCTGTAAAGGTAAGATCAACTGGCTTTTGTTTGACTGTTACTTCAAAACGGTTTTGATCCATGATGACATCTAAGAAATGAATTGCCTCATCGTGTGTTTTATTAAGGAAGTTATTGACATGCATGGTATACTCCTTTTATAATCGTTAGTTTGATGTTAAAGCGTAATTCTTATTTTCAGCTTAAGTGATTATTAAATATTTTCAAATTTTTTGAATTAGGGTTGCAATGTCTTACAGGATATGACCAAGAAAAGTGAATAGGGACTATTTTAATGATTTTGGGTTGTAATATAGGTAAATTTTCATATAATAAAGGATATGGTGGTAAAACATTATGGGTATAAGATGAATAAAGAAGGTAAAGATGATGAGAAAGCCAGCGGCTAATCCAACGACAATTAAAGATTTAATTAAAAATCAGTTTATTCGATCGACGTTGCTGTTGGTGATTGTCTTGGAAGTAATTACTTTTTTAAGTTTTGCCATTTTGATTATTTCGGTTGAATCGCAAACGGCAACGCAATTGCGCAATCGGATTGAGGCGAATCTCAAATTGAATGCCATGAGTAATGCCAACTATGTTACTGAAAAATCAAATGATATTACGGTTCTAACACAAATGATTCAACGACAGTTTGTTGATTTTTTTATCCTATTTGATCAGCTGCCGATTGAGCCCAATGCGTCACTGTTAATGGAGCATGCCAATGGCGCATTTTACAGTGACGGCGATGATACGAGCAGTTCGCTGTATTATGCGAAAACTGGTGCGCTGCGAGAAGGTGCACTGGAAAAAGCGTTAAAGTCGCGTTACATGGATCCATATTTTAAATTGGCGGTTCAAGATTACCCGATCCTCGATCAAATATACTTTAATGCATGGGACGGTATGACGCGTATTTATCCTTCGATTGATGAGTTGCCGATTTTGCTCGGTTCAGATATGAAAATTAGCAATTACAATTTTTATTACTTGGCAGATGATCTGCATAATCCCAGTAGGGATATTGTATGGACGGATGTCTATTTGGATCCTGCGGGCCAAGGCTGGATGATTTCATGTATTGCGCCGGTTTATGACGGCGATTTTCTGCAAGGTGTTGTCGGGCTTGACATTACCATTGAAAATCTGATCAAGGATTTGATTAATGTTGAAACGACACTCAATTCAGCAGTGGTGTTAACCAATGAATCCGGTTTGATTATTGCCATGAATGAAGAAGCCGAGGCGCTTTTAACAATTTCTGAACTAAAAGAACATGCTTATAAGGAAGTTGTAACAGAAACCATTACAAAATCAGATGACTTTATGATTGACCAACATGGTGATGATGCCTTTAAAGAAGATATTCAAGCGTTGATTGACAACGGAAATGACACAGCTAACTTGTCGATGAAGGATAAAACATTTTATGTAACGAGCAATGTCATCGGCAATACCGACTGGCGACTGATCGTTTTTTCAGATCAGGATGAAATTCTAAAACCCGTTCATGACATTGAACGAACAATTAATAAAGTTTTTGGACTGATTATTATTTTTATGGTCGTTTTGAATCTCATTATCTTAAGGATGATCACAGACCAGAGTCAATCATTGGCACAAGCCGTTTCAACACCGCTTAATCGATTGAAAGAGAATATACAGAAATTTGGAAACGGCCGAATGGCAGTGCAGGCCTTTGATAATACCGGTATTGAAGAAATCGACGTCTTAAATTTTGAGTTTTACCTTATGAGTCAAATGCTTAACGAACGTACAAAAAAGCTTATTCAATCAGAAATTCAGAATAGAGAACAGCATATTCAAATGGAAAATTATTTGAAAGAGGCATTGACTGATGAACTAACGGGATTAATGAATAGGCGCGGGATTGAGGATATGCTGGATGATGCATTGTCTAGTGACGTGGACTTGCCGCAATTGACCATTATCATTATTGATATTGATCATTTTAAAAGCGTTAATGATCAATTTGGCCATCTTATTGGCGATGAAGTGCTGATCGCATTTACCGAGCTTATTCAAGCAAATTTGAAGGAAGAGATGACTGCTGCAAGATGGGGTGGCGAAGAGTTTATGATCATTTGTAAAAATGGTGATATTAATGAGGTTGCCGATTATGCAGAAGCACTTCGAAAAACGATTGAAACCCATCACTTTGTGACCAATGAAGTTATTACTGCCAGCTTTGGTGTGGCAACGGTTCAGGATGTCAATGATGGCAAGCGCCCGCTAATTCAACGTGCAGACCAAGCGCTGTATAAAGCGAAATCAAACGGTAGAAACTGTGTCTGCAAAGGTTAGTGCATCGCTTTATCATTTTTAATTGCAAATCATCATAAGAATGCGCAGGAGCCCATGTAAGATAACGACAGAAATAAAACGACAGAAATAAAAAGATAATGCCCAATGATATTTGTTTAGATCATTGGGCAGTTTATGTTTTAAAGACTATTACATTATTGCTATTTTTCTTAAAAATAAAAAAACAAAGTCACATGTATTTAAGCATAGCGAGCCTTTGATTTCCGATGGTGATTTTTATAAGTTTCTTTTTTGTGCTGCGGTGTTAACGTGTCAAAATCATCGCCTAAAAGCCTTTTGGCGGCTTTCAGCAGATAGGGAGAGTGCGGTAGGATGCCGCTCTCAATCAAGCTGATGAGCTTATACATCGGCTGGACAGATTTAAAGTGTGCATGGTTTTCGTAGTCAAGCTGCGTGTTCACAATAATGTAATCACGGTTTGTGACTAAAATTTTGTAATCGCCTCGAATTTCTAAGACCTTGGACATCTTATCACTCCTTTTTACCATATGAATTTGAAATAATGATACCCTACAAAATATACTGTTTCATGTATGAATTGTTTCTATATCTAGTATATCGGCTGATTTTTAGGAATTATTTAGCGGAATGTTAGAAATATGTTAATTTTAATTCGAATGATTATATGTTTGAATGGGAAAATGTACGTGTATTTTGATGGTTTATTATTCACTTAAAAAGGGACAAAACATATTAAGTGAGCAAATTGATGGCGCACTAGCCATGTTGTATTGCATTATATAGAAAGCATTTTGCTTGACAAATACATTCTACAAATGTAGTATATAATTATATACTACATTTGTAGAGGAGAGTAAAATGAGTCTATTTATAAAAAGACTGCCGGATGCTGAACTGGAAGTAATGCGGGCTGTTTGGGAATGTAAGCCGCCAGTAACCAGAGGCGATTTAGAGCATATTTTGACTCAGACGCATCCGATGGCAACGACGACGATTTTAACCTTACTGTCGCGACTTGTGGAACGCAATTTTTTAAGTATTGAAAAATTGGGCAGAAGCAATGCCTATACGCCGATTATTTCAAAACAGGACTACCTTGCGGCGCAGAGTAAACGCTTTTTTGAGAAGCTTTGCGGCGGCGACGTGCATGTTTTCGCAAATGCACTTTGTGACAGCGGCTTAAGTGAAGACGATATCGAAACACTTCGTGATCTCTTGGAAAGAGGCAAATTATGATAACGCAGCAAATCGTGTATAGTTTTTTTATTGGCGCAATCGTAACGATCGTTTTTAACCTTCGAATCACACAAGAAGAAAAACTGGAAGTGGGGAGCATCAAAAAAGGTGTGAAAACGCAATTAGTCGAACCTTTATTGCTGCCGGCAGTTTTAATCATGACAATCAGCATGATGCTAACGCTAAGTAAGTTCACATTATCGATGGCTTTCATTTCAGAAAGCATCTTAATTTTTATGTATATCAGTATCTATTACATTGTTTTATTATTATTGCTGCCGATACTTCGAAAATTAATCAGCGCTAGAGCTTGTTCGACATTATGGATGCTGCCGACAATGCTTTATTTAGCGATTCAAATATCCGATTCTTTCGCATCGCCGCGGTTTGTGATTACGGTATCCCATCAGTGGTTTAAAGGTTTTGCAATGATCTGGGCAGCGGGTTTTGTTGGGACGCTTCTCTGGTTTGTCCTGTCACATTTTACATACCGAACTGCATTGCTGCGGCGTGCTCAAATGACTGATGACGCGGTATTATTAAAAAAATGGCGGCATGAATCCGCTAGACATGGCATCAAAGCGGAGATCCCGATCTACATCTCTGAGCAGGTTAATACGCCGCTGACAATTGGATGTTTCGACCGCACGATGGCGTTGGTTTTGCCGCACCATCACTATACTGATGATGCGATTACATTGATTTTTCAGCATGAACTGAGACATATTATCCGAACGGATTCTCGCATGAAGCTTTTTATCAACTTATGTACGGCAATTTTCTGGTTTAACCCGCTTGCGTGGATTGCACAGCGAAAAGCGGCAGATGATCTTGAACTCAGCTGTGATGAAGCGGTGCTTACCAATGCTGACGAAAGAACCAGACGGCTCTATGCAGAGCTGCTGCTAAGCAGTGCCGGAAGCAGTCGAGGATTTACGACGCGTCTTTCAGCGGCAGGGAGCACGCTGCGTTACAGACTAAAAAACGTCATGACACCCAGCAAACGCATGGAGGGCAGTCTTGTGATCGGTTTAGCGATGGCATTACTTATCATGAGCCTTGGTTCAGTGGGCATTGCCGATAGTGTCGATACCGTCGAACATGCTATTTTTGAAAGCATACCGGAAAATGTTGTGATCGATTCAATTCATACGAATGAATGGCGTGATGACCGAAACGGGTATGTCGGCGTTTATGCGTGGCAGGAAGAAGCGCTAACGGCATATATTGCTTCACTTCATGTCAAACGCGTTTACGCGGGCAATTATGATGATTTCGATGTTAGGGAGCTTATCCTTATTTATGGGGAGCGCGATGGCGATGATTTGAATCATCGAACGAGGCTGGCGCTTAGTGACGACTTGTTGATCGTAGATTTGCCGGATGATGATTATAGAGATATTTTTTTTCTTGTAGAGGATGCCATTGATTGGCCCTACTTAGAATCGCTCTTGGACTTTGATGCAGTTGATCCTGATCCTGCACCGGTACCACCAGAAATGATGATGTATTTCAATGAGCAGGTAAATACCGATGGCGAGCTCATGCATGCAACGCGAAAAATTATTTCTAAGAAAAGTGGTGATATTCCACAAGGTGTCAATCCTTTTTTTAATGATGATACCCCTGGCGGCGTCACGGGATTTCCGGTAACAGAAGTGAAACTATCCTTTTCATATGAGCCTACTGGTGAATATAAGATCGCCGTGGAAGATTGGGAACGTGATTCATCATATAGCATTTTAAGCTCTGAGTTAGAAGAAAACGTGCTAAAGCTGGCGCCGTATAGTGCCCATTATACGGTTTATGCCACATTTGATACAGTTCGGGATACAACTTATGAAATGATGTTTGAATTTGATATTATGCTGCCGTAAGCGGCAACTAATCCATTATTTATATATCTATTTATCGGGTTAACGAATGAAGCTTTTTTATATTAGAAGCCGCCAAACCACAGATTAAAGTGGTTATGGCGGCTTTTTATGGCAGCAGATTATTCAATGATCGAATCATAGGTCAAATAAAGCGCTTCGAGTGCTGCATGACGTTCGGCAAGTCGGCGGTAGCCATCCGAGCGGTCAGAAGCAGACATCTCATTAATTGCCAAGTCGATGGAAAGTGCTTCGAGTTCCTTTTCAAGTGTCATGATATGATTTTCAAGAGCCTCTTTATCAATGGTTTCCATTGATTTTTCTTTTTTTTCGATAGTTCGATTTCGCTTATCCGTCAAATGAACTTGAGCACTATGATGATTAGATTTTGATGACGACTGTGTTTCGTTCGTGACAACAACTGTCGCTTCAGCATCAAAGCCATTTTTCTTGTAGGCTCTATAGGCATCATAATTGCCCTGAAATGTTTCAAAGCCATCAACTGAAAAGGCTAAGAGCTTATTCACACAACGGTTGAGATAGTGACGATCATGCGATACGGCAATGACGGTGCCTTTAAATGCAAGGACGGCATTTTCAATTGCCTCTCTGGAATGCAAATCGAGATGGTTCGTCGGTTCGTCCAGAATAAGACAATGCGGGTTTTGCAGCATCAGCTCGGCGAGGTAAACGCGGACGCGTTCGCCGCCGCTTAACGCTCTAAGCGTACTGTTCACCATTTCGCCGTAGAATTCAAACCTTGCAATGTATTTAAGCGCATCTTTTTTCTCATAACCACTTGATTGGATGATTTCATCGATTACAGTGCGGTCTTCATCTTCGAAAGTCACAGACTGGCCTAAATAAGCATAGGTGATCCAGTTGCCAAGTACCAATTCTCCCTGATAATCGTCATCTTCTCGCATGAGCATTTTTAAGAGCGTCGTCTTGCCGCAGCCATTTGGCCCGATAATTGCCGCGCGTTCACCACCTGCAATATGAAAATCGATGTCTTGAAAAAGTGTTCGGGTGCCAAAAGACTTGGTGACTTTCTTGCCCCATGCGACTTCCTTGCTGATGTGTCCATGTGATTGGATATGAATTTGCGGCCCGTTTCGAATGCTTAAGTTCTCACGCTGCTTGATCTTTTGATGCGATGAGAGGGCAGACTGCATCTTATCGAGTTCGATCATACGGCTTTTGGCCTGCTTGATTTTGCCGTTGCTGATCAGGTTTTGTATTTGTTCTTTTTTATCGCGAATGCGGATGTTCATGTTCTTTTGTTCTTTTAGATAAAAGGCCTGCATTTGAGCGCGCTGTTCAATAAATGTGCTGTAATTGCAGCGCTTGATATTTAAGGTGCCGTTTTGCAGTTCAGCCGTACGCGTTGTGACGCGATCGAGAAAGTAGCGATCATGAGAAACGATGAGTACACCGCCGGCAAAACGTATCAGGTAATCCTCCAACCACTCGATACTCGGCAAGTCGAGGTGATTGGTCGGTTCATCAAGAATGAGCAGGTCGGGGGATTCGATTAGTATCCGAGCGAGTGCCACGCGGATGCGTTCGCCGCCGCTTAACTGTTCCAGTGGAATATGAAGCGATTCTGGATTCATCCCCAGTCCCAGCAGTGTTTTTTTAATAAGGCTTTCAAGGGTATAGCCATCCATGGCTTCGTATGCATGGCGGACGCGCTCATATTGGCGCATAAGTCGATCATAGGCATCTGTGTCGTCTAAAATGCTGGGATCGGCCATCTTTTTTTCAAGTTCTTTCAACTGCATTTCGAGCTGGTGATGTTTTTCAATGTAGAGCGCATTGCGTTCGCCGCCGATTAATTCATCGCTGTTCTGTGAAAGATAGCCGACTTTGATGCCTCTTGAGAGGATGATACGTCCGGAATCAGGTGTTTCACGCCCCATGGCGATTTTCAGCAGCGTTGATTTGCCGGCGCCGTTATCGCCGATTAGTGCGACGCGTTCACGTCGCTCGATGCTTAAATGGATACCGTCTAATATGGTGCGGTTGGTATATTCTTTTGTAATATTGTGAAATTGTAGTAAACTCATTTTTTCCTCCGTTTGTTCAGTAGATTGTGAGCAGGACATAAGCTCTCCTGATAAAAATCGCGTGAAACGGAGCTGTAAAGTCATGGTTATATTCGCAGAACAGCGCTCAAACAGCACATTGAGGCAGTTCGTATAGGATGATTCGTTTTATAAAATGATCAGAATGGTGAATGGGAAAAGATGTTTTATGCCAAGAAAATTGCAAATGACGACACATCGAAAAAATGACAAAAAACAAAAACGCCGTGACAAATCGTCACGGAGCCCAACGTCTAATCATGATTTAGGCAATGCAAAACAGACGCATTGCGCGTATCAAAATAACACTATGACTGAAACAGGAGAGGCCGAATTTTGGATACACCAAAAAGACGATAAAAATTAGCTTTCATCGCCAGCTGAATAAACGCTCATTTATAAACTTTGATTGTTATTCAGCTCGGCTACTCACTGCTATAAGCTCCGGATCAAGCTCACCGATATTCGTTTATTTTCTTAAACGAAGCTCATAGCAGGACAGCCAGCAGCTGGTGAATTTTCATGGATTCTAACCATTTCAGACACCTCTTGCAGTCCATCGTGTATTTTGTTACAGTTTCAGTTTACGATATAGGCCTAAATTTCGTCAAGTGAAATGGGGAAATGTTTTTAAAATGTAAAATTTGAAAAGGTGGCGTGAGCAGTCGTGATACATCTAAAATTATGCGAATACACAGAAAAGAAAATTGTAAGTAAGAAACCATAAATGTATAATATAGTTAATAAGAACGGTCAATGAGTCGCGTGGATGGAGACTATACTCAAAAGGTGGTGTCATGAGATGATGCAAGATAGTGCAGCGAAGCAAAATAACGGCAGTGATAAGAAAAATGGCGGAAAGCAAAATAAAAACAGTATTGTAAGAATTGTCATTTCGAACTTTGATCATGAAATGATTAAAGAAATAAAAGTGCTTTATGAGAAACAGGGTGGTGTTGATACACTGCGCATTGATGCAATGAAACTATTGGCAATTGATACTGCTGATTCAGGTATGATCCAATTTCAAGAAGTTGTCGGTATTACACCCAATAGAATAGAAGATCGCGTCATGCGATATCAGCCGCCTGAAATCACATATGACTTTGATGGTGATACTCCTTACTTGACTGTGACAAAAGTGATTAGTGAATCAAACGATCGTGCGAATAGAAAATATAAAATTATGGGAACGTGGCGAAGAACGAATAACGGGGAGATAGAAGTTACCGTGACGGTGGAAGATAAGAAAAAACATCAACGGGCACAGTCGATGCGAAACAACCGAAAAGCGAGTTCTTTGTCATCACGCGTTTTGCTCAATGAAGCATTTCAAAATAACATTAGCATCATTTTAAGGCGAAGCGAATATGATACGTTTAACAGAACGCAGATTGACAGCCGTATGGTTTATAAAGTGAAACGCTTTATGACCTATCGCAGTCAGCTGTCCTATTATTTGAACATGATTAATGCCATGATTATGACAATGGTTAACGATAAAAGATTGGATGCTATAGGTATTGAGAATGACGATGCGCCTGAGCTGAGAAGACTGTATCAGAGTGGTAAGACACGCGAACTTGATGAGATCTGGGAAATTGTTGATAGCGAACATAAGGCAAATAATAAGGCAAATAAAAAGGCAAATAAAGCTAAAGACTTAACGTCAGAAGATATTGAAATTTTATATAAAGGATTAACCAAAGCATTCAATAACCGCATTGAGCCATTTATTGAACATCAGCATCAACATATTGAAAACTTGAAAAGTGCAGCCGATAATGTTTATGATAATGAAGTAAAAAAAATTAAAAAAAGCGATCGTGATGATGCCCAAAAGGAAGTGGCAATCAAAAGCTGTGAAATCGAGCGGGATAAAAAATTAGCGGCATTGCCGGTGTACATTGATAAAGATGGTTTCAATATTTCAGAAGACGATGTTCGTAAAATCATTGCTGTGTTTTCAAGCATTAGACATGGGGTGATGCACTATGAGTACCATCTCTTTGACGATTTGATAACCGGTAATACCATTGCGTTGATGCAGCATAAAACATTTGATATAAACAACTTAGAGCTCGACCTGTTTGATGTATTGGATGCATCGTATGACATTAAAATAAGCCATGATACGACTTATTTAACCTCAAACGACAAAGAAATGTTTTTTGGCGCTAACCAGTCGTTAATCGAAATGAATCGCACTTACCGACAAGTTTGCGATCATAAAAATGGTTTCAATGCCTTCATCAATGGCTATTTCGTGCAGGACGGTGTTGAGAATATAGAGGTTAAGCAGATCATTAAAGATGATTTTGAATATCAAATTAGGAAGGCTGAAAATTATATTAAGTATCTTAAAAACAATAAAAAGAATACAAAATCGGCAGAGCATAAATTAAAAGTCTTGCGTGAATGGCTTGAAACATCTGATGGCGAAGTATATTTTCAGGATATTCATCTCAGTAAAAAATACAAAGCACTTTATAATGCGCATAAAGAGCGCGTTGCAGAGTTACAGCAAGTGATGCATCAGCCGATGCGAAAATTAGAAATCGCTGAATTGAATAATGCAATTAATCAGCAAAAAGAGAAAATGGAAAAGATGACCAAGGCAAATGCTAAATGGCGATTGTATTATAAGTTAAGAGTAGCCTTTGGCTACTTAGAAGAGGCTTATAATCTTAATTATGAAAGATTTAAAGATGAATTTAATACGGATACACCTTCTTTTATCGGCAGGCAAAGGACACGTGCATCGGAGAATGCATACAGCAAAGAGGTTAATGCGTATTTGGATACCAGCTTGTATAAAAGACCAAAAAATGTTCCATATCAGTCATCTGAAAACAATCGCCTTCAAAGATTCATTAACTTTTGTGATACTGTTCCAAGACTCAAGCAATCTATTTTTGATGAATCACCGCTCCTAAAGATATATGTATTATTCCTGCTTTTCTTGCCAAAAGAAGTACGTGGCGATTTTTTGGGCTTTGTGAAACATCACTATTATGAACTTAAAAATGTCGATTTTATGTCTACTGCATATGATCCTGAAAATCCAAAAGATCAATTCTTTCATAAGATGCGGTTAATTGAAAAGCATTTGCGGCATTATAACCTCTTTGATTTTAAATTAGAGGATTATTGGCAATTTTCATACCATAATGATGAACTTGAAAAACTTCAAGCATACGTGCTAAAAGAAATCATTGACGACCGTGCAATAAGCAATGAGATTATCAACACATTTAACCTTAATGGCATGATTATTCGCCCATTTCTTAAGGTGTACGATAATATCTATCAGCTTTGCAATATGATTGAACTAAAGGCACTTTTAAAAATTGCCAATCAAGATGTTGATGGAAAGGGTCCTTTAAAAACCATAGGCGATGCTATGAAAGTAGTCGGTAAAGGTCATTTGAATTTTAATGAACTTATGAAAACAGTAGTGGAAATGGAAGGTGAGCGCGAATATATAACTAAAGAATACGATGAAAATAAAAATAATAAAAATAAGAAGAAAAATGAAATTTATAATAGTGCCATTAAAATGAGAAATAAAATATCACATTTTGATACTGTTTTTCTGTTTTCTAAATTTTTAGGGTTTGAAAAGACTGAGGCTGATTCAATACAAAAGCATGTTAAGAATCTAATGCTGCTCTATGAAGTATTGTCTTTGAAACAAGAAAATTTAGATGATTTCATTATTAATGATTATTTGATGCAATACGATCAAGTGCTTCATTATCTAAAAAAATCAGCAGTTGTAGAGGATAATACCGAAATCAAAAATCGCTTCTCTAAAAAGCAAAAAAATAAAATAAAGCGAGAGGAAGATAAACGTGATGTGATCACTGCCTTCAATGATTTCAAACAGCTTTCAAGTTATTTAGACGATGAGGAAGCATTGAAGAAAACATTAATGGGCGAGATCGATGAGCATCCAGACATTATTTTAGATGCATGGATCCCGTTTAAGAGGGGAAAGGATACCGCCTTACAACTCAAAGACATGACAATTGCAGAAAGAAAGAAAAATATAAACACAATCATTAGAGAGCTGAAAAAAGATCAATCAGATGAACGCGGTGCCTTACTGTCTAAACTCAATCGTGCAATCAAAGAAAAAGTATATGAAATGATTGCCACAGACCGCTATTATATTTTTAACATTGATGTTTATACCTTGGTGCATAGAGCAGGTGTGAAAGTAGATGATCCAGATACGGATTTAAAGCAAGTGGTTCAATTGTACTTTGATCAAAATGGTTTACTGCAAAACCCTTGGATTGAGCAGATTCCTCATAAGATTAAAAAGTACGATGCTAGCCTGCTGGATGAGTTCAAAGGAGAGGGTATTCGAATAATGCATAAGCCATTGCCGTATACACTTGATGTAACACAAGAGGAAGTTAAAGCCTGTGCCGATAAATGCGGATGGACACATTTTATCGTTTTAGGAAGCGTTGCGTTTCCAGTAAATCTAAATGAGAAATCAGTCTTTAAAATGCGGTAAGCCATATTCAATTTTCTGTCGATCCCTCTCACTGTAAAATGACCGGGGGATCGACAGACGCGAAAACGTTGAAATTTCAACAACGTATTTATAAAGCATTAAAAAAGTGGTACAATAATGGCAGATCGACAGAAACTGGCTTTTAAGCCATTGAAATGACTGGGCTGTAGCGCCCGGGGATTACACCCTGCCGTGCAGGGAATGAAACTTTCCATCAATTAATATAACTCTATAAATTTCAATAGATTACACCCTGCCGTGCAGGGAATGAAACAAGTACCAACCGTATAGGAGTAGGTACTGCTCTATGATTACACCCTGCCGTGCAGGGAATGAAACTTACTGCCGCTTTGATACCTTCGCCCAGTGTCTCCGATTACACCCTGCCGTGCAGGGAATGAAACTGACACGCCACGGATCGGCTCGGCACTTTGTCCGCGATTACACCCTGCCGTGCAGGGAATGAAACTTGCATTTCTTTGGTTAACTTGCTTTTAGCATTAATGATTACACCCTGCCGTGCAGGGAATGAAACTTTAACCTTTTATGAAGTGCTTAATGCTATAATAGCAGATTACACCCTGCCGTGCAGGGAATGAAACTATTGTGATTTTTTATCAGTATATTTATCATTCCTGATTACACCCTGCCGTGCAGGGAATGAAACGTAAAACTCTTGAAGCCTAAAAGATACGAGCACAAACGATTACACCCTGCCGTGCAGGGAATGAAACTACACGAATATTGCTTAAACTTGCCAAACTCACCAAGATTACACCCTGCCGTGCAGGGAATGAAACTGCTAGTTTTGGATTTAAGATCATGTGCGAGATACCGATTACACCCTGCCGTGCAGGGAATGAAACTCGCTTCTGTGAGTTCTATTTTTGACATTTTGCTTAGATTACACCCTGCCGTGCAGGGAATGAAACTTCTGTTCACCGGAAAGATACGAGCGCCATACAAAGATTACACCCTGCCGTGCAGGGAATGAAACATACTACCTTTTCAGTTTGTCCTTGAGTTCCTAAATGATTACACCCTGCCGTGCAGGGAATGAAACTAAATATTAATTCCTCCACATTTTTACATTTATTCTTGATTACACCCTGCCGTGCAGGGAATGAAACTTTTCTGTGTAGTCTGTCCAATATCTTATTTATTTGAGGTCACTATGGATGAGCTAAAGAAAATGTGATCGTAGAAATGAAGATGTACAATCGGCAATTGGTGCCGAGGGCAGAACTCGCACCCGTTATAATGCATCTTGTGAATAATGGTGACGTTTACGATTATGAAACCCTAAACTGTCGCCATTTTCTGATTATTACATCTTTTTCGAAAGCGGCATGATTTTAGAAAAAGTATCTTGCCAAGTAGAGGTGCTTATGTTAATATAGAAACGTTCCTTGCCGAAGTGGTGGAATTGGCAGACGCGCCGGACTCAAAATCCGGAGAGGTAACACTCGTGCGGGTTCGACCCCCGCCTTCGGCACCATATAGAACAGGATTGCTTTTACAAAAGTAAAAAGCAATCCTGTTTTTCTTTTTTGCTTATGGAAAGCTTGCTTGACATTAAATGGGGCATGTGATACGATGCTATGGAAAGCATACTTTACATGAAATGAGATGATCATTTGGAAAACAAACTTGAAGAAATAAGAAAACAGCATGGTATGAATCAAGAGGAGCTGGCGGCTGTTCTGGAGGTTTCCAGACAGACGATCGGCTCGCTTGAAAACGGACGCTACAACCCATCTATTCTTTTAGCCTTCAAAATTGCCCGTTATTTTCATATGCATATTGAAGATATTTTTATATATAAGGAGGATTATAACGACGATGATAAAGCGTAAAAACGGAAAATATGCTTTTTTGGCGACCATTGGATTGATACTTTTTGTAACTGGCCTAATATTGATTAAATTCTCGCAGACTTCAGAGGGAATGTTGCTCACGTTGCCCTATATTTTCGTTGGCGTTGGTATGGGGATATTTGGACACAATCTCGGTGAACTTATGAAAAATATTGCCTTGGCAAAAGATCCGGAAGCTGCTAAACAGATCGAAATTGAAGCAAATGATGAACGGAATATCGCCATCAGTCATAAAGCGAAAGCAAAAGCTTATGACGCAATGCTGTTGATTTTCGGTGCTTTGATGCTTGTGTTTGCACTTATGCAGGTAAACCTCAACATAATATTGACTTTTGTTGCCGCGTATCTTTTGCTGATCATTATTAATATCTACTATTTGAGAAAGTTTCAAAAGGAAATGTAAAGATTAAATGTCGAGGATAGATAGCTGCGGCAAACATGAAAAAGTCGATCAAAATTGATAAAATTGATCAAAAGTGTTCTATCATAAAAATAGATGCGAAAAGGAGACGAGAGTATGGTACAAAATGAACGCGTAAAGAAGACGAGAGCAGCAATGCAGCAAAATGGTGTTGATGCCTTGCTGATTACAACCATGGCGGATATTCGCTATTATACTGAAATTGACTTTCACAGCGGCGAGCGGTTTGTCGGTCTTTTAATGACGCAGGACAAGCTGCTTTTAATCATCAATAAACTGTTTCCAATGCTGCCCACGGCTGGCTTGACCATACAGTCATATGATGACATTGAAGAACCCGTTAAGTATGTTGTCGACCAGCTTCCAGATGGGATCACGATAGGCATTGATAAGTTCATGGCGAGTCAGTTCCTGCTTAGAATCATCAATATGCGCAGCGATTTAAAATTGACCCTTGGGTCTGCTATTGTCGATCGCGTAAAAATGGTCAAAACCAAAGAAGAAGTATCGAAAATGATAAAGGCGTCGCAGATAAATGATCGCGTGATGGACATGGTGGCAGCGTATCTTAAAGCGGCATCTGCTGATAATGTGACTGAACTGGAAGTTGCAGCCAAAATAGCGCAGTTTAATGAATCGGTTGGCATTGATGAGCTGTCTTTTACACCGATTGTCTGCTTTGGTAAAAATGCGGCAGAACCACATCATGAAAACGATGAGACTGTCTTAGAAGACGGCATGGGCATTATTGTCGATATGGGTGGTTTATCAGAAGGGTATTGCTCCGATATGACGCGGACATTCTTTAAAGGCCAGCCGGATGAACAGTTTAAGAAAGTATATGAGATTGTAAAGACGGCAAATGAGCGTGCGATTGCCACGGTAAAACCCGGGGTTAAACTTTCAGAAGTTGATGCGGCAGCACGCCAGTATATTACTGAAATGGGCTATGGTGATTATTTCACACATCGTACCGGACACGGCATTGGTGCAGACGTTCATGAATTCCCGGATGTTTCGGCGGTTTCCGATGTCATTTGTGAACCCGGCATGACCTTTTCAATAGAACCGGGTATCTACCTTACCGATAAGTTTGGCATTCGCATTGAGGATTTGGTTTGTGTCACAGAAGAGGGGTGTCGGGTACTCAATGATTTTTCTAAAAATTTAATTAATTTTAAGTAAAACGCATTGTATACAAGATGAAATGGTGTTACAATGGTTAACATAATTATGTATTTTGAAATGAAATAGGAGTTGTTATGGATCCAATTAGCCATGGTATTATCGGCATCGCTGTCGCATCATTCTCTCATGAGCCCGTTGCAATGACTTCAGCCATTACGATCGGTAGTATGTTGGGTGCAATGTCACCTGATTTAGATTTTGTGATCAGAATTTTTAAAGATGATGTAGAGTATTTAGAGCACCATCGAGGGTTTAGCCATTCACTGCCAATGCTGGCGCTTTTCAGCATCGGTATCACAGCAATGCTGTCGATGATGCCATTTGATAATTTTCAGTTTTGGACGACATTAATGTGGACGTTTTTAGGCGCCTTATCCCATACGGTATTTGATATTTTGAATTCCTATGGAGCGCGGCTGTTTCAGCGCAAACGGAAAGGCAATATTTTGACGCTTTATGATCCGATTGTGACACTCGTCTGCTTTGGGCTTATCTTTAATCGTCAGAATGGCCTCGGCATATTTGCACTTGCTGCTGCGGTTATTGGGCCTTACCTGATTTTGCGTTGGTACATGCGGGAGCGCGCGCGTAAAAACATTATGAAAGCGCTTGAGGCTGTAGATACCATCGAAGATGTTAATGTCATGCCGTCACTGAAAATCTTTTACAAATGGGATTTTGTTGCAAGAGGCGATCAATACAACATCGTCGGACAGTACAATCCGTTTAGACGAAACCCCATACACATTATTAAAAAGTTTGAGATTAAGGATAAAAATCTGTTGGCCATCGTTCAGAAGACGGCGATCGGCAAGAAGTTTTCGCAGATGTCGCCAAGTTTGCACATTGAAGTGATTGACGAAGAACCAACTTATGTAACGGTTCGCATTATAGACCTGCGATATTTTTTCAGAAATGCATTTTTACATCAAGGGACGCTGATTCTCGATTCGGCCTACAACCCTGTTGAAAGTGTATTTCATCCTTATAAGCTCTCAAAGGCAGTCCTCGTTGCAGGTTAACGACAATTGCCGCTGTAGCCAACAGCACAGATAAAAATTATAATCGCAATTAAGGCATTCGAATACTGGTGATTCCTCACTGGGGCGAATGCCTTTTTATGTGCCCGAGTTCACGGCCTAAACCATAAGCCAAAAGTCATCTTGTTGACGCAGATGGCAAAAGGGTATAATGGTAGAAGGTTAATCTCTAAAATAACAAAACATAAGAAAAAACATAAGAAAAAACAGATGAGAAGACAGATGAGAAGACAGATGAAAAACGGATAATCCGATGACAGTTGGAACTTTTTGGCGAGGACTGTCGTCAAATGTATATACCTTCAGAAAGGAGCGCCTGATGGAATCAAAACTGATTGAAAAGAGCATTAATGGCGATGTTGCTAGTTTTGAACTGCTGATCCAGAAATACCGGCAGTACGTCTACAACATCACTTATCGGATGATGGGCAATTCCCACGATGCCGATGATATGGCTCAAGAGGCATTGATTAAAGCATTTAAGGCAATACACCAATTTAAAGGTGATTCTCAATTTTCAACATGGCTATACCGCATTGCGATGAATACATGCAAAGACGAATTGAGAAAGCGAAAAGAAGCGACCTTACCGCTTGATGAACGCATTGACACGATGACAGAAGCGGATCGCGCACAAACAGATCCATTGCTGATTTACGAACAAAAGGAATTGCAGGCAAAAGTTCAAGGGGCATTGGATCGCCTCTCAGCAGACGGCAAGGAAGTGATTATTTTAAGAGATATATTAGGCTACAGTTATGAAGAGATTGGTCGGATTCTTGAAGTGCCCATTGGAACGGTGCGTTCGAGAATTAATCGTAATCGAATCATGCTGAAAGACATTTTAAAAGCAGAAGCGTAGAAAGGAGTAAAATGATGTGTGATCAATACAAAACACTGATGAATGCCTATATTGACGGCGACATCACTGAAGCACAAATCAAAGAACTCGAGCAACATGTTGCGCACTGCGAATCATGCATGATCGAGTTTGAAGAACTTAAATATGTAAAGACGCTTCTTGATGAGGAGGTCTTAATGCCATTACCAAATGACTTTGACGAACGATTGCATCAGCGGCTATTGGAAGCGGCAGCAACAGTTGAAAGAAAAGAAGAGAATGAAACAATTGGTGCGAGTGTTATGGGAAAGATCAAAAAACTCGGCTGGAAATCTCGCGCACTTGGCGGTGTAGCAGCTGTATTGATTATTGGTGTTGTGGTCGTTAAAACCGCATTGCCATATGGTATTTACATGGGTGGATCCTCAGACACTGCCGCTGCTGCTAACTATATCACGGCTGAGGAATCAACAGAGATGGCGCCGCAGTCCTTTGGGATTAGTTATGATAACGATACTGCGGCAGATGTTGCAGAATCAAAAGCTGTGACGGCAGCAACAGAAGCGAGAGGCGCAGATGGCGGGTATGAGAGCCCGGAAATGACGTCCAATGACAGCAGTCAAAACAGTCAGTATCGCAATGGGCGAATTATCCTTAAAACAGCCAATCTCTCCATTGACGTCGAATCCTATGATGAGACAGTTGCGGCGATTAAGGCGATTTTAGAAGGCACTGAAGGTTATATCGAAAGTGAACAAACTAGTTATAAAACGCGTTACACTGACCGTGACAATCTACGATACGGCAGTTTTGTCTTAAGGGTACCGGCAGATTTATTCGATCAAATGCTCGACAGTATTAAAGCAAATGGCTTCGTCAATTATGACAATGTCAATTCAGAAGACGTGACGAAGTATTACAGAGATACTGCGTCACAAGTTGAAAATTTGAAAATTACAGAAAACCGTTTGCGCGAAATTCTGGAAAAGGCAACCGATGTTTCAGATATTCTGGAAATTGAAAATGAACTCACCAGAACGCGCCGTGAAATTGATGCATTAACCAACCAACTGAAAAATTGGGAAGATTTAGCCGACTTGTCTTACGTATACGTCGAAATAGACGAGGTCGAATCGCTGAATCCAACCATTGAGCCCATTGATGATTCCGTTCTGTCAAAAGCGAAAGAAGGTTTCATTGATACCATTAACGCCATTGTGAAGACGACCATGGAAATATTCATATGGCTCGTTGCCAAATCACCGGTTCTGTTAATTCTTGCAATCCTTGCAGGGGTCGGATCAAAAATATGGCGTAAGAAAAGACATAAAAAAATCTAGTAATAACAAAATCTAGTGATAACAAAAGGAGATTACACAATAAAAGATGAGTGGTTCAATTTCCTAACATCACACACATGCATAAGGAGGCATAAAAATGAAAAATAAACTGATAATAGGGATTACATCCATTATGATGATCATGGCGGTTGCAGCCTTTTCTGTATCGCTCAGCGCGCCAACGGCTATCAGTGTTGCAGATACGGCAGGCACTTCCGAGATTCAGAATACAGTTGTCGTCAATGGAACCGGCACGATGCAGGTTGCACCGGATATGGCCACCATCAACATCGGTGTTCAAACTCAAAATGAAGACGCCAACGTTGCACAGCAGGAAAATGCAAAGCAAATGGATCAAGTTGTGAGTGCCATTAAAGCACAGGGCATCGCCGCAGAAGATATCAAAACGGCACAGTACAATCTCTACAAAACTTCTGATTACAGCAGCAGTACCGATAAGCGAAAAGAGTACTATGTCGCAAACAATACCGTGAATGTTATCGTTAAAGACATTGACAAGGTCGGCAGCATTATTGATGTCGCATCGTCTAATGGTGCCAACAACATCAACAACATTACATTCTCAGTTGAAGATGATTCAGCATTTTATCAAGAAGCTTTAAAGTTGGCGATGACCAATGCGAAAGGCAAAGCGACTGCCATTATGAGTACGTTTGGTAAAACGCCTTCCATTCCGCAGCAAGTGAATGAATCATCAAGCGGCGGCTCGATCGTCTACAATACAGAAGCGGTGAGAGCGCTGGCAATGGATAGCGTCAGCACGCCGATAGAAAGCGGTCAAATCACAATTACGGCAAAGGTATCTGTCACATACGGCTATTAAGCTGAAAATTAGTACAGCTTCTAAGAGTTATTGAAAAAAAGTGTATTTGAACTGATTATTCAAAACAACGATGATTAACAATTACATGCACATCCTGATAACGAGATCGTCCATATTTATTGAAGTATGGGCGATTTTTTCTGGTCGTACCTTTTAATGAGATATAAATATTGGGAGTGTTTACACAGTATTTACATATTATGTATGTGTCTATAATATGAAGACAATATGATTTGAAAATGTTTACCAGAGTGTCTCTCTTTCGCAAACATTCATAAGCAGAATAGTGTTGAAATATGCATAAAAAAAAGCCTTTGTTATATTACAACAATAAAAAATCGATGTGCTTTTACATGCTCATTGTATACAAAAAGGCGTTGAAATGTTAAAACAATGCGGTTTTACATGTCATAAATTGTCCGATAATTTAGAAAAAACCCCTATAAAAAATAAAAAAATATTAACAAATAGATTTGAAAAGTATAAATAAATATGCATAATATTGCTGCATAGGGCTTGACAAACCTCATTTTTAGGCACAAAATGGTTATAATATATGCAGGGTGGTCCGTATGTTAAGATTGCTTAATCATTTATCTACAGCCATTTTGATCAAACAGTTAAAAAGTGCGCAATCAAATCATTCGGGCTACGAATATTTCGTAATACTCATAATTTAAATACGGTATTATAGAAATGAGCGGTTTTGTTTGCGAACAAAAGACACTCATTATTTTATTTTTGGAGGGCTATCATATGAGGTATATCTTAAAAAGGCTTTTGACGACGATTCCCATTATTATCGGCGTTAGTTTTCTGCTTTATGTCATGCTGAATATCGTTCCAGGTGATCCTGTTGCGTTAATGATGGGGGAGCATATCAATCCTGACACGATTGAACGCGTTAGAGCACGTATGAATTTGGATGATCCTTTATTGCTTCGTTTCGTGAAGTATTTATTAGATGCATTGCATGGTGATTTCGGCTATTCATACAAATTAAAACGCGAAGTGTCAACGCTTATATGGCAAGCTTTTCCGAATACTTTAATCTTAGCCGTTTCGGGCGCATTGGTATCATGGATTATCGGTATTCCGGCTGGCATCATTTCTGCCGTTAAAAAGAACACGTGGATTGATTACGCCGTCATGACATTTGCACTCATTGGTGTTTCAATGCCTGTCTTTTGGGCAGGTTTACTGGGACAGTATTTTTTTGGTCTAAAACTGCAATGGCTGCCGATATCCGGTTTTGATGGACTCAATATTAAGTATATTATTATGCCGGCAATCGTTTTGGGGTGGAGCGCTGCAGCGACCATCGCACGACTGACGCGATCGAGTCTTTTGGAAGTCATGAGTTCCGATTACATTCGTACAGCGAGGGAAAAGGGATTACTAAGGCATCAAGTAGTCATTAAACACGCATTAAAAAATGCCTTTCTGCCAGTTATTACAGTTATGACGATACAGGTGGCATCACTCTTGTCCGGTGCGGTTATTACAGAAACAATCTTTGGTATTCCTGGAATTGGGCGTATCGCCGTCAGTGCTATTCAAACGAGAGATATGCCGCTATTACAGGGAAGTGTCATGTTTGCAACCGTATTGATTATACTAGGGAATTTATTAGCAGATATTCTTTACGGATTTATTGACCCACGAATTAAATACCATTAGGAGGGAACGGAAAACGATGAGTGATTGGATTACAACGATGAGAAACAGCAGCTTCGGTCCGTTTCAGCGAAAGACGATCCGATATATGCATAAGATTGAACAGCAAATGATAGAAACTGAAGGTTCTATGAAAGAAGCAACTATCAAAAAATCAGAAGCTTCAGAAACGAATGATGCAGAAAAGCTTTTACAGAACGGATTTTCAGGCAAAGAACCAGATAAAATGCCGGAAGATCAAGAGGATACATTAATCGCCGCTGATTCCATATGGCGAGAGCTGTTACAGTCAATTTATAAAGATAAAAAAGCTTTTGTCGGGGCAATACTGGTTATTGCATTTGTTATAATTGCTTTAGGAGCGCCGATCTTTGCACCTTATGATCCTTATGAAGTGGATATGGCTGAAATGTTGGTACCGCCGTCATTTACAGAGGGGGCTTCTGAAATATCAGATAACAGCTATATGATTGGAACGGATTTCTTGGGCAGAGACATTATGAGCCGGATTATCTACGGCGCCAGAATATCGTTAGCCATTGGTTTAATCCCACCGTTGATTACATTGGCGATAGGAACACTGTTAGGGATGACCGCCGGTTATTATGGTGGTAAAACGGATTACCTTATCATGCGTCTGGCTGATATTTGTATGTCATTCCCGTCGCTGCTCCTGGCAATGGTGGTCATGTATACATTAGGTGCTTCACTGTTTAATATCTTTATTGCACTTAGTATTGTCAATTGGGGCGGGACATCAAGGATTATAAGGGCACAGACGCTTTCGTTAAAGCAAAAGGAGTTTGTAGAAGCGGCTCGGTCGATGGGTGTCAGCAAATGGAAAATACTATGGCGTCATATATTTCCGAACTGTATTCCCTCATTGATTGTTCTCTTCACATTGAGTGTACCGGAAGCGATCATGTCAGAGGCGGGGTTATCATTTCTAGGGGTTGGTGCACAGCCGCCGATGCCGAGCTGGGGCTTGATGATCTCAAGGGGAAAAGAATATCTTTTTTCTTCACCGTGGGTAGCGATTACGCCTGGGATTGCCATTTTCATCGTTGTGATTGCATTTAACTTTATTGGTGACGGACTGCGCGATGCACTTGATCCGTACACGAAACACGATTAGGAGGCAGGCATGTCAGACGTTTTGGTTATTAATCACTTAAAAACATATTTTAAAACAAAACACGGTATGAACCCTGCTGTTGATGATATATCACTAAGACTGCAAATGGGTAAAATTACAGCTCTTGTTGGTGAATCGGGAAGCGGCAAGAGCATGACGGCGATGTCGATATTGGGACTCATTCCCAAACCGAGCGGTGTTATCATGCCGGGCAGCGAAATTCTCTTTGAGGGGAAAGATTTAACGACATTGAAAGAGCGTGAAATTGCGAAAATTCGCGGCAATAAGATTGCCATGATCTTTCAGGAACCCATGACATCACTCAATCCGGTTTATACAATCGGTAAACAGCTGACAGAACCGCTTCGCGTCCATCAGAAACTCTCGAAACAAGAGGCGAAAAAGATTGCCATTTCCTATCTTGAGAAAGTAAGAATACCGGATCCGGAAAAACGATTTAACAATTATCCGCATCAGCTATCAGGTGGTCTGAGACAACGCGTAATGATCGCCATGGCAATGATCTGTGAACCGAAGCTCATCATAGCTGACGAACCGACGACGGCATTGGATGTTACCATTCAAGCGCAAATTTTATCGCTGCTGTGCGGTGTTCAAAAAGATTTGGACACGGCAATCCTCTTTATTACGCATGATCTTGGCGTCGTTGCAGAAATCAGCGATACCGTCTGCGTTATGTATGCGGGACAAATCGTGGAACAGGCAGATGTTAAAACGCTATTCGATAAACCAATGCATCCCTACACGAAAGGCCTTTTAAAATCACTGCCGCGTGTTGATGACGATGTGACTGAACTATACAGTATCAAAGGCATGGTGCCAAATCTCATTCATTTACCGAAAGGTTGTCGATTTGCATCAAGATGCCCTGAGGCAACGGCTATTTGCCATCAGGAAATTCCGCCTAGAGAAATGGTATCAAGAGACCATGAGGTATTTTGTTGGCTGCCTCGAAAGGAGGTATCCAATGTCTGAGCTATTAATGACGGCATCAAGCTTAAAAAAATATTATGAAGTCAAAGTTCAAAGCGTTTTTAGCGGCGGCAAGAGCAAAGAAGTCGTAAAAGCAGTAGATGGTGTCGATATAGAAATCGGAAAAGGTGAAACGGTTGCACTCGTAGGCGAATCGGGCTGCGGCAAGAGTACCCTTGGACGTCTGCTCATCAATTTAATTTCACCGACTGATGGAGACGTGGTTTTCAAAGGCGAATCTATTTACGGATTGCGCGGCAAACACGATAAAGCTTTTCGAAAAGATGCGTCAATTATTTTCCAAGATCCGTACGCATCATTGAATCCGCGAATGAAAGTTAAGGATTTAATTGGAGAGCCGCTATTAACGCATGGGATGACCAATGCAAAAGAGCGATATGAAAAAGTTTCAGAACTGATGAAAATTTCCGGTTTAAAACCAGAGTATGCCAATCGCTATCCGCATCAATTCAGCGGCGGCCAAAGACAGCGCATCGGTATTGCAAGAGCGTTGGCGCTCAATCCGAGCCTTATCGTGTGCGATGAAGCGGTCTCTGCACTGGACGTATCCATTCAAGCACAAATTCTGAATCTCTTAAAATCACTGCAAAAGGATTACGATTTAACCTATTTGTTCATTTCGCACGATTTAAGTGTCGTACGCTATATCAGTGATAAAGTTTACGTCATGTATCTTGGGAAAATTGTAGAGTACGGCGATCCTAAGAGCCTTTATACAGATCCGAAACATCCCTATACAAAGTTTTTGCTGGATGCTGTACCGATTCCTGACCCATCTCAACGAAACCGTGAGAAAATGATCTTAGAAGGGGATATTCCAAGTGCAATCAATCCGCCTTCTGGGTGTCGTTTTAGAACGAGATGCCCATTTGCAACGGATAAATGCAAACAGGAAATACCGGAAATCATTCAAATGGAACATCGCGGCTATGCATGTCATTATCCGTTATAAAAAGCTAGTTAGAGAGAGAAAGTTAAAAGAATTCAGCAGGATCACTTAATCAATAATAAAATGAAGGATCATTTTTATTATAAAACGCTTCAAATTTTGTTTAGAAAACACAATTTTATGAAGCTGTAAATCCAGTGCGAAGTATGAAGGCATTGGGTCAATTTTAAGAACAAGGGGGATTAAAAATGAAAAAGAAATTAATCGCACTAGGCCTCGTCGTTGCAATGCTTTTTGCATTGACAGCATGTGGCGGCAGCAATGGCGATGAAGGCGCATCAAGTACATCGTCATCATCAGAAGCAACGGGTTCAACTGCTGAAAAAGTTCAGTTTGTCGTGCCTTATGATGAAGATCCGGGAACTGCGGACGTTGCAAAAACAACTGAATTTTATGCACTGCCGCTCAACATGTTTGACCGACTGGTAGAATCAGTTACGGTAGCACCCGGTAAAAGTGAATTGGTTCCCGGCCTTGCAGAAACGTGGGAAGTCAGTGATGACGGTTTAGTTTACACATTCCATTTGAGAAAAGGGGCGCTTTTCCAAAATGGTGATGAAGTCAAAGCTGAAGATGTTTATTTCACATTCGACCGTATGCTCGATCCTGCAACAGAAGGCTTAAACACAGACTTCTTTGATATGATTTCAGGTGCAGAAGCGAGAATGAATGGTGAAGCAGACAGCACAGAAGGTATTAAAATTGTCGATGACTATACGCTTGAAATCACACTTGATGAACCATTTGGTCCATTTGTAGCAGGTCTTGCAACACCGGCTGGTTCGGTTTACTGTAAAAAAGCTGTTTTAGAAGCGGGCGATCAATTTGGTATTGATCCGGCACTTACAGTCGGCAGCGGTCCTTTTAAATTAGCTGAATGGACAGTTAACGACAAGATCGTTCTTGAAGCGTTTGACAATTATTGGGGTGGTCGTGCGCAATACGACGAACTCGTTCTCAAAATTGTACCGGATGCTGAAACCGCGAGAATGCTCTTTGAAAGCGGCGAAATCGATGTCTTCAACTGTGACATGGCGAGAAGCCAAATCCCGTATTTTGAATCAAATGACAAATGGAAAGAGTTAATTGTCTCAGGTCCGAGAGTTGGCGTCTATTACATTTGTCTCAATCAATCCATTGAACCGCTTGGGGACGTTCGTGTCAGAAAAGCGCTTCAAATGGCGATAGACAGAGAAAACATGCTGGCGCAAATGTTCTATGGTAAAGGTCAGCTCGTCAATGGTATCATGCCTCCGGGGCTCTACGGCTACAACAGCGATCTTCCGGAAATTCCGTATGATCCAGAAGCAGCAAAAGCATTGCTCGCAGAAGCTGGCTACCCAGATGGTTTTGCGTTTGAAGTTGCACAGGAAACAGATAGCCCAAATACGCTTAAGATCAATGAAATCATTCAATCAGATCTTGCGAAAATCGGTGTAGATGTAACGATTACACAATTGGATGAATCAACATTCTTCGGTATTCGTAAAACTGGTGAACTCCCTAGCTACTACAGCAGCTGGTCAGCAGACTTCAACGATCCAGACAACTTCATCTATACTTTCTTTACAGAGAAAAATGCCGTCAGCCGTTCTTTCAACTATGTCAATGCAGACATTCAACAAAAAATTGAAGACGCGAGAATTATGACGAATGCTGAAGAAAGAATCGCGACATACCAAGAAATTGAAAAGACAATTGTACATGACGATGCAGCGTGGATTCCACTCTTCGAACTCGATCACCTCTTTGTCGTTCAACCATATGTTAAAAACTACACGGTTGCTTGGAATGGCTGGTCAGATCAGTCTTACTACAGCATCCAAATTGAAAAGTAAGGAAGTGTCATTATGATGATGGACATCACCTCTCGAATAAATGCCATTAATTACAGCTTTAGCGGCTTAATGGGGATTTACGCGAATGACTTTAAAGGCAATATCATCGCAATCAATGAAAATGAATGCTTTGAAACAGCGAGCTGTATCAAAGTACCGATTTTAGCAACATTGCTAAACGAAGTTGAAAAAGGGAATTTGAGTCTTGACGACCCATTGGTTTACACGCCGGAGAATTTTATTGACGGCAGCGGCGTCTTAAGATCACTGACACCTGGGCTCTCGCTATCGACGTTGGACTTTGCAACACTGATGATTATCGTCAGTGATAATATTGCAACCAATGTTCTCATTGATCTGCTAGGGATCGACCGTGTCAATGCTGTGTGTGATTCACTTGGCATGGTGCAAACGAGACTGCATAACAAAATTGATTTTGTCAAGTATAGACAGCTTGGCACAACGACGCCAAAGGAATATGCCGTTATTTTTGAACGTGCTTACCAGGGCGAGCTGTGGAGTGTTGAGCAGTCGGAGCGCTTCGTTGAAATCCTAAAAAAACAGCATTACAATTCGATGCTGACAAAAGCGCTGACGCCGTATTATCTCGACGCAGAAGATACGGGAGATGAGGAAGTGCTGTCCATCGCATCAAAGAGCGGCAGTATGAACGCCTGTCGTAATGATGGCGGGATCTTTTATACGCCATATGGGGGTTATGTCTTGACGCTCTTAACAAAGAACTTTAGTGACAAATTGTTTTACAACGAACATGAGAGCTTTAAGTTCGGTCCGCAAGTGAGCCGACTGTTGCTCGACCATTTCATTTCAAAAGAAGGTTCGTTTTAATCGTGACATCCACTTGATTACAAAAGACTAAAATCATTGGATTGTACGTAAAAAATGCCTAAAAGCGCTGTTTCAAAATGATTCTTATATCATGGCGAAACAGCGTTTTTTTATCAGAGAGGGATTGATTAACGAAAAAAAATCATCTTGAGATCATCTTGAGGTCATCTCAAGTTCATCAAATCGTTTGTCATGGAGATGATCGTTTTTATACAAGACGGTTGCATGCGATATTACCCGATCATATGCTATAATAGATAAAGATATGATTATAGATAAAATGGAGGCTGGTATGGCTAAAATCATCATTGTAGATGGCAACAGTTTAATTAATAGAGCTTTTTTTGCGTTAAAAGATCTGAGAAACTCAAAAGGAATTTATACGGGTGGTGTTTTAAAATTTACCGAAATGGTGTTAATGCTGATAGACGACTTTGAACCGACGCATTTCGTTATTGCGTTTGATATGAAAGGACCTACATTCAGACATCTTTCTTATGAAGCCTATAAGGGGACGCGTACAGGCATGTCGGATGAGCTCGCGATGCAAATGCCGATTACAAAAGAAATACTTGATGCCCTTAATATTTCGAGAGTGGAATTGCAAGGCTATGAGGCTGATGACTTAATTGGTACCATTGCGAAGCAAGCGAAGAACGCCGGTATTGAGGCGCATATCATTACAGGCGATAAAGATGCCCTGCAGTTGGCGGCGGAAGGTGTCCATGTCCACATTACCAAAAAGGGCATTACGAATTTAAAAGATTACGATGATGAAGCCATTATGGAAGAATGGGGTGTGACAGCGGATCATGTCATTGACTTTAAAGGCTTAAGCGGTGACAGCGCCGATAATATTCCAGGCGTTAAAGGCGTTGGGCCGAAAACAGCTCAAAAACTGCTGGCACAGTTCAAAACTGTAGAAAATCTGATTGAAAACGTTGAAGAAGTTGAGAATCAGCGCATCAGAAACTTGATTATTGAACATGCTGAAGAGGCGCTGATGAGTAAAAGGCTTGCAACCATACATCAGGATGTTCCAATAGAGATTGATTTTGAAGCGTTTAAAATCGTAGAACCCAATTTGGAAGCGACAATTGGTTTGATGAAACAATATGAATTGACATCATTGCTAAATCGTATTAAGCCGACGGAAAAACCGGCTGTTGAAACAATCGCCATAGAAGATGTCATCTGCGATCCGGAGAAGGTGATCAAAGCGGCAAATAAAGCGGGTAAAATTTATATTAGAACAGCCGTTGAGCCTTCAAAAGAGCGCTATATGACGTGTTATGGCATGGCGATGAATATAGACGGTAAGCTGTATTACGTAGAAGGTGAAGCGCAATTACAGGCGCTTAAACCAATGCTGGAATCCGATGAAATCGCCATAAGCGGCTTTGACGTCAAGCGTGATTACTTGTGGTGTTTATCAGAGGGAATCGCTTTAAAGGGCATTGATTTTGACGGGTACATCGCATCTTATCTCATCAATCCGGCAAGACGCAATTATCTGTTTGAGGATATTCTTTTCGAAAAGCATCAATTACAAATAGACGGCGAAGAGGTACTGCTGGGAAAAGGTGCCAAGAAAAAAGCATACGCTGATATTGATCATTCATCTCTAAAAGCATTTTTATGCCAGCAAGTAAGTTATTTGCCAATTCTCACAGAAAGTCTTATGGCAGAAATAAAAGAAGCCCAATTGGATTTACTTTTGAAAGAAGTCGAATTACCGTTGATCGAAGTCCTTGCTGACATGGAGTACATTGGTTTTAAAGTGGATATGCAGACATTGGACGAACTGGGGACTGCCATTGAAACAAAGATTAATGAAATTGAAACGGAAGTTTATCGCTTGGCAGGAGAGAACTTTAATATCAATTCACCGAAACAGCTTGGCGTTATACTCTTTGAAAAGCTGGGACTTCCCGTTGGTAAAAAGACAAAGACCGGTTATTCGACCAGCCACGATGTCCTTGAAAAGCTTATGAACAAACATGAAATCATCAAAGAAATCATTGAATATAGAATGTACGCCAAATTAAAGTCAACCTATATTGACGGCCTAAAAGCTGTGGTTGATGAGAAAGAGCGCGTCCATACATCGTTAAACCAAACCATTGCGGTAACAGGGCGCCTGAGCTCTACAGAGCCTAATCTCCAAAATATTCCGATTAGGCTGCCATATGGCCGAAAAATCAGAAAAATATTTATACCGGATGAAAATTGCACACTGCTTGATGCCGATTACTCTCAAATTGAACTGCGCGTTTTGGCACATCTCAGCGAGGATGACACGCTGATCAAAGCATTTCGTGAGGGATTGGACATTCATGCCATTACAGCTTCACAGGTTTTTCATGTTGCTGAAGATGAAGTTTCAAGCCTACAGCGAAGCCGTGCCAAGGAAGTAAACTTTGGGATTGTCTACGGCATGGGAGATTTTGGGCTTAGCGAAAGCTTGGGCATTACGCGAAAAGAAGCAAAATCGTATATTGAGAGCTATTTTGAAACATACCCAAAAGTGCAAACCTATATGGATGGTCTTATTGAACAATGTAAAAAAGACGGCTATGTAGAAACCGTTTTACATCGCCGTAGAGATATTGCCGATATCAATCACAGCAATTTTATGCTGCGCTCAGCGGCAGAAAGAACAGCGCGCAATACGCCAATTCAGGGATCGGCTGCTGATATTATCAAGCTGGCGATGATAAAGGTGTATCATGCCCTAAAAGAAAATGAAATGGCGACACAACTCATTCTTCAAGTACATGATGAACTGATTTTAAATGTGCCTGAAGGGGAGCTTGAAAAGGCAAAAGCCATTTTAAAAGAAGCGATGGAAACCGCTTATATGCTGGATGTACCATTAAAGGTCGATATGAACACAGGAGCGAGTTGGTATGATGCAAAGTAAAGCCTTTATTATTGGACTCACCGGCGGCATTGCCAGCGGCAAGAGCACGGTAACCAAATACCTTATCGGAAAGGGCTATCCGGTTGTCGACGCAGATTTAATTGCGCGTCATATCGTCGATCGCGGTTCGCCGGCTCTGGCAGCTATTGCGAAGACATTCGGCGAAACTTATTTAATGGCTGACGGGTCACTTGACAGAAAGAAACTCGGTGAACTGGTATTTAATGATGAAACAGCACGAAACGCGCTGAATCAAATTACACACGATCGCATTTATCAAGCAATATGGGATGAAATCAACGTATTGAAAACATCACATCATATTATTTTTGCAGATATTCCGCTTCTAATCGAATCGGGGCGTTTTAAAAAGTATGATGAGATTTGGCTTGTTTATGTCCCTAGGGAAGTACAGATTGAGCGTTTGATGCAGCGTGACAGTGTAACGGAGCAATTTGCTGAAGCACAGCTTAATTCTCAAATGCCGCTAGACGAAAAAAAGAATGATGCAACGCGTATTATGGATAATGCAGGCGATAAAAATCATTTATTCAGTCAAGTCGATGCGGCATTGTCGGACATTCTAAAAACATTGACTATTAATTAACGAAAGTTGCTTCATAACATGAAATAATTTATAATGTTAGTGACTATTCTTAAGAAGGGAAAAATGTGATGGAGCAGCTTAAAAGTATTAAAGATATAGATCAGATTAGCATTCGTGAAGATCGTATTATGCATTCAGCTGATGCGAATGAAATTGTTAATGGTTTAACAACTGATGTGTATTTTCTACGCACGCTGGATATTCTTTCTGCACTTGATTTAGCTGAGGCAGAAGTTGTCGCTGAAATCTTTCCGAGAAAAAAAGGCATTTTTTGCGGCATTGATGAAGTAAAGAATTTACTGAAGGGTAAACCATTAGAAGTATGGGCAGTTGATGAAGGCGAAAGTTTTGATGTAAAAGATACAGTGATAAGAATTAAAGGCAAATATAAAGATATGGCGATTTTTGAAACGATTGTTTTAGGAATGCTGGCAAGTGCTTCCGGTTGGGCAACAGCCGCAAGTGAAATTAAAGAAGCATGCGGTGATAAAACATTTTTATGTTTTGGTGCAAGGCATCTGCATCCTTCCGTCGCACCTGTTATGGAACGTTCGGCTGTTATTGGCGGCGCAATGGGTGCTAGCTGTATTTTAGCGGCAAAACTCATGGGACTTAACCCATCGGGAACAGTGCCGCACAGCGCGATGTTGATCGCTGGTGATACATTGACCGTATCAGAGACATATAATCGTATATCGGATCCGGCTCATAACAGAATCGTTTTAATTGATACCTTTAAAGATGAAGTAGAGGAAGCGATAAGAATTGCAAAAGCGCTTGACGGCAAATTATACGGTATTCGTTTGGATACGCCTAGCGAACGCGGCGGTGTAACGGCGGGACTCGTTAAGGAAATGCGCGCTAAACTGGATGCAGAAGGTTTTGATTATGTCAAAATATTTGTGTCAGGCGGTTTGACACCTGAAAAAATTATCACGTTGCGCGAAGCGGGCGCCGATTCGTTTGGCGTTGGCAGTTATATCTCAGGTGCTTCGCCAATTGATATGACCATGGATATCAAGATGGTCAACGGCAAAGCCGTTGCTAAACGCGGTAGAATTCCGGGGCTAATTGATAATCCGAAGCTTAAAAAAGTACAATAATACGATGTCAAGAATGGTAACCATGACATTTGCGATGTGAAAATTAAAAATATAATCATAAAAATTTAGAACGACTTCAAAATAAGCGGCGCTGTTTACAGATCGGGTTTGTAAACAGCGCTTTTTTTGGTGTGCCCGGTATGGGCGTAATCTAACGGGTGAGAGTCCCTAACACACCCTGGTAGTGGGAAGTGTATAGCTTAAGGCAAGGGTGTCCTTGGCGACGAGGAATCTGAAGAAAG
>NZ_JAHBCL010000018.1 GCF_018390735.1 Fusibacter paucivorans | reverse complement strand
GCACGATATTTATTGGATTTCATGAAGCATGTCTGAGATTCATCTGAACAATAAAGTTTAAGTTATCAAAGAACATTCGGGTGGGTTTCAAAACCCAAACCCTATATTTATCTTACAAGGAAGTAAGAAATAATAAAGAGATTTTAGCAAGCAAGATTGGGAAGGAGTACTGGGAAGATGAATCAAGATGAACGAAATTTGGATAATGAGAATACTTTGAATGAAATACCGTCTGCGGAGGCGATAGAAAATCAGGCTGAACCGCTAATTTTGGATGAAGCAGAAGCGATGAAACAGGTTAAAGGTACCAAACCGGCCTATGGACATGTTAAACGCTTTGCCTATGCGATCACTAATCCGACAAAGGCATTTGAAGATGTTGATGCGGCGCCAAGAGTGCTGATACCACTCATTGTACTGGCACTACTCGGATCGTTGATAACGTTTCTTAACTTGGATTTTCTCATGGAAACGCAGCGTGCAGCACTGATTACTTCTTATCAGGCGCAGGGCTTGCCAATTCCGGCCGATGGCTTTGAGAGCATGCTAAAAGCCATCACGACCTATACCATTGGTGCCGCAGGTATTACAATGGCTGTCAGTATATTGATCAAAGGTGTGGTGACGCACTTGCTGGCGGGTTTCTTCGGTTCAGATGGCACGGCCAAAAAAGTAATCAGCGGAATTGCCTACGCCTATATGATCGTCATCGTCGGCAGTTTGTTGGGGTCGCTTATTGCCAAAGTGGCGGGACTGAGTTACTTGACGTTTTCGCCTGCGATGATCATGGGTGCAGATCAGATTGGTACACCGCTCTATACGATTATGAGTGCTTTCGATATCTTCTCAATCTGGTATTTAGGCGCTAGTGCCGTTGCCGTACGCGTTATTGAAAAAATCAGTATGCCAAAGGCGATTTTCTGTGTGGCATTGCCATATGTTCTTTCAATTGGTGTTTCTGTTTTTACTGCTTCAATGTAATGCTAAAGGCGACTTCTTTAATCTGAAAAAATTAAAAGAAGTCGCCTTTATTGACTTGATGGATTGCCTCATATGCGGATCGTCAATGGCAAATGAAAGCAGTGTGTACATTATTGAAAGATCATCTGCTGCTGAGGATGGCATTTTCTACAAATCAAATGCATCCTGTGTTATACCTTCGGCGATGGCCTTCTTAAGCTTCGATGACTTGGCAATATTGCCAAGCAAAATACCGCCGACAATCTTGTCATTTTTAAAGAAGTATTTTTCGTAGGCTTCTTTATTGCCGTTGCTTTTGATGGCAACATCATCCCCTTCGCTGACGTCACCCATGGAAAACAGTCTTAAATTCATGCCGTGATAGATATTAAATGGGATGACGGTTTCATAAGGCTGATGGATGCCGATGGCAGAGAGACCTGCTGTTTTTCCCTGTGCCAGTGCTTCGGGCCAAATAGCATAGTTGATGCCTTCGAATTCTGCACAGTCGCCGCAAGCGTAAATATCAGCGACAGAGGTCTCCATATTGGAGTTGACGAGAATCCCTCGATTGACCTTTAGATCAGCAGTTTGCGCCAGTTTGATATCGGCACGAATACCGATTGAGATAAAGACGAGATCGGCTGGCAGTACATCGCCGTTGTCGAGTGCGACACCTGTTGCAGAATGATCGTTGCCTTCGATGGCTTTGGTACCAACTCCGGTAAGCACCTTCATGCCGGTAGCCAGCACTTTTTCCATGAATATTTCGGAAGCTTCGTGATCAAGCTGTCTTGGCAGTAAGCGATCCATCATTTCTACAACGGAGACGTCCAGACCGGCTTGAAGCAACTGCCATCCAAGTTCCAGTCCTAAAAGTCCGCCGCCGATGACAACGGCTTTTTTGCCTTTGGTTATTTGTGCGCGAATGGCATTGGCATCTGCCAACGTTCTGAGGTTGTAAACATTGGCATAATCAGCACCGGGAAAAGGAGGTACGAAATTATAACTCCCTGCGGCAAGAATAAGTTTGTCATAGGTTAATGCTTCACCTGAGCTTAAGACGACTTGTTTGGCTGTGGCGTCAATGCGATTAACCTGAACGCCTTTTCGAAGGGTGATATTTTGCTCGGCATACCATGCATCATCGTGCAGGTAGAACCGCTTTGGCAGCGCGTCCATCGAAAGGTATTCCGAGAGCATGGGCCTGAAGTATACATTAGCGTCCTCATTGGTTAGTATAGTGACTTCAACGAGTGATTTTTGAGCGACAATGGATTCTGCGGCTGAGATGCCGGCAGCGCCGTTTCCGATAATAATAACTTTATTTTTCATTGTATTTACCTCCACATTTATCGTATCATATTTATTATAATATTATTCTTATACTCGCGTACACTACTTATATACCATTTATATCGGGATGTTATCAAAAATTTAAAAAGTAATTGTTTGAAAATAAGTTTAAAGTTAAAATAAAAGTGGGTATAAGAGTATCAGTTGATTAAATGCCGTTCAAAAAAATATCTTTCAGCGTCCGTTGACACACAAAGTTAATTGTGTTAATATCAATTTGTAATCATTACAAATTGAGAACAGAGAAATGTTATGTCACTTGATGCAAGAATTATCGAGGTTCTTAAAACCAGTGAGACCTGGTGAAATTGCTGAAAAGTTATCCGTAGATAAGACTGACGTCAATAAGGCAATTAAAGTGATTATGAAGTCAGAGGAGATTTATTCTCCGAAGCGATGCTATTATTCAGCAAAATAATTGAAAAGAGGAGTGTATATTATGAAATATGAGTGTGAAGCATGCGGCTATATTTATGACCCAGAAGTAGGTGACCCAGATGGTGGCATTGCACCGGGAACAGCATTTGAAGATATTCCAGATGATTGGGTTTGCCCACTTTGCGGTGTTGGCAAAGACATGTTCAAACCGTTATAAGGATTTAAAGAATAAGAGGTGAAAATGATGACCGTGAGTGTGGGAGATTTTTTAAAATCTCATGATATTAAGCCTTCATATCAAAGGGTCAAAATTTATGAATTTTTAAAAAACAGCAAAGAGCATCCTACCGTGGAAGTCATTTACAGTGCTCTTAATCCCGAAATACCGACGTTGTCTAAAACGACGGTTTATAATACGCTGAAAGTATTTATTGATAAAGGCATTGCAATGGCCATAACGATTGATGAACGCGAAGTAAGATTTGATGCAGAGATAAGAATGCACGGGCATTTTAAATGCTATAAGTGCCATCAGGTTTACGATTTTGAAATGGCGGATCAAACGGCAGATGTTGAGGCGCTCGATGGATTTCAGATCATGGAGCGGCAAGTATTCTATTATGGCCTTTGCGATCACTGCAATCAAAAACTCGAGGAGGTAGAGAAACAATGAAAAAATTAGATGTATACAAATGTGCACTTTGCGGTAATATTGTAGAAGTAACACATGTAGGCGGCGGAACTTTGGTATGTTGCGGACAGGAAATGAATCTTCTTGAAGAGAAATCAGCAGATTCTGCCACTGAAAAACACGTACCCGTTATTGAAACAGTGCCTGGCGGCTATAAAGTTACCGTGGGCTCAACGATTCATCCAATGAAAGATGAACACTACATTGAATGGATTGAACTCGTTACAGCATCTGAAACGTTGATTACGTTCTTAAAACCTGGTGACGAACCAGTGGCAACTTTTAAAACAGATGAAAAAGCGATTATGGCGAGAGAATACTGCAACCTTCACGGATTGTGGAAAAATGAGCTTTAATTATTATTTACCTATTGACAGAGTTTAGTATCTCGATACTAAACTCTGAAATTATGAAAGGGGGTCTTTGAATGATAAAACCTAAACTCGAAGCGATTATTAACAAACAAATCAATGCAGAATTGTATTCCGCATATTTGTACTTATCAATGTCCTCTTATTTCGAAAGCATTAATTTACCTGGCTTTGCCAATTGGATGAAGGTGCAGTTTGAAGAAGAGCAGTTTCACGCAATGCGATTTTTCACTTATCTCAGTGAAAGAGGCGGTCGCGTTGTTTTAGAGGCGATTGAAAAGCCGCAAACAGAATGGAAGAATGCGATTGAAGTCTTTGAACATACGCTTGAACATGAAAAACACGTGACGGCGCTTCTCAATGACATTGCGGATCTGGCAGAAGTTGAAAAAGATCGCGCAACACAAAATCTTATGGTTTGGTTTATCGACGAGCAGGTCGAAGAAGAAGGTTCTGCAGAGAAGATTCTCAATGAACTGAAATGGATTAAAGGCGAAGGACACGGTATGCTTATGTTAGACAGAGAAATGGCAGCGCGTGTCTTTACCCCACCAACAGTGGGCGCTTAAGATATTTTTTCTAATTAGGAGGTATGCATCATGGCATCAATTAAAGGGACAAAGACAGAACAAAATTTGCTCAAGGCATTTGCGGGCGAATCACAAGCGAGAAACCGCTATACGATGTTTGCAAAACAAGCAGATAAAGACGGTTATAAGCAAATCGCAAAATTATTTTTAGAAACAGCAGATAACGAACGCGTCCACGCACAACGCTTCTTTAGTTTTTTAGAAGGCGGCGATGTTGAAATTACTGCAATGTACCCTGCTGGAAAAGTTGGTACAACACTTGAAAATCTAAAAGCTGCAGCAATGGGTGAAAATGAAGAATGGTCAGAACTCTATCCTGAATTCGCACGCGTTGCGAAAGAAGAAGGATTTGCGAAAGTGGCTGTTGCATTTGAAATGATTGCAAAAGCTGAAGTTGAACATGAAAACAGATATTTAAAACTTGCTGAAAACGTTGAAAAAGAAGTGGTCTTCAAAAAAGAAGAACCTGTTCGATGGAAATGCGATAAATGCGGTTATGTACACGAAGGACCTGAAGCACCAGGTGTTTGCCCTTGCTGCCTGCATGACCAATCACATTTTGAACTCAAAGAAACGAATTATTAAGCATCGGCCTTAACATTGGCAAAGATGAAATACTACCACAACAAATAATGGACCCGTAACGGGGTCCTTTATTTATTGCAGTTTGTTTATGAAACTCTGTTTTCATCGATGCCCTTATTGGCAAGTGCGTCGGCGAGATGGTTGTATTCAACGATTTTGAGAAAATCTTCAAGGCTGTACTGCAACCGATTGTCTTTGTTGAATTTTTCAAACCATTTACGAACGTCAGCGGGTTTCTCGACATTCAAGTGACCTTTTATTTTATAAAAAGTCACTTGTTTAAACGTTTGGACGAGGGCGATGAGTGTTTCCCAAAGTGCCTGATTTTCAACGGGCTCCTTTTTCGAGTTAATCCAGCCGTTCAATTGCCATTTAACATACCATTTTTGTTTAAAGCAATTGACGACGTACGCGCTGTCTGAAAAAATAGCAACTTCCAAATCCTGCGATTTTAATGCGCTGAGTCCTTCAATAGCAGCTGTGAGCTCCATAATGTTGTTTGTTGTCGATGTGGCGCCGCCATAGAGTTCTTTGACATGAGTGCCATAGACGAGCACTGCTCCCCATCCGCCTAAGTTTGATTCGCTGCCATTTCCAGAACAGCCGCCATCGCAGATCAGCATAACCTTTTTCAAAGTGCACCCCTTTCATCCATTGTATGTCATGATATGCTGTCATCAACACATGATGACGATGCATTCAAATGGATTATACCAGATTTAATGGTAGACGGCAAAATGAATAGCGAAGAAAATACCTTAGATAAAAACTTTTATCAGCAAAGTGTAAAGGGTTAAAATGCTACCTAAAATGTGTTAAGATAGATGGAAAGACCTCGAAATGGATTCGAGAAGACGAGGATGATACGATGCGCAACGAATTTGGCGATATAATGATCAATCGATTAAAACAACTGGTGACACTCAACAGTGAAGTCACGACAGAAGGCGAAAAACACTTTAATGAAGTTTTACATAAAGAACTGGTACAATGGCCGTATTTTATGACAAACCCTGAGCATGTGGGCCTTTATGCGATTCCAAATGATATGGCTGAGCGAAGCATTCTATGGGGATATGTAGACAAGGGCGCCAGAGAGACCATCTTGATGTTTGGACATTGCGATGTTGTCACGACTGATAATTTCCAGTCTTTCAAACCGTTGGCCTTTTCACCTGATCTGCTGCGCAAAGCTTTTATAGAACAAGGGGTTGCCTGTGATGACCTTGAAGATGAGGCGTGGTTATTTGGCCGCGGCAGTTGTGATATGAAAGCTGGGCTTGCGATACAGCTCGTGCTGCTGAAAGAGCTTAGTCAAACAGAAGAACCCTACCCTAATATTTTATGGCTTTCCGTACCGGATGAAGAAAAACTGTCTGTCGGCATGCGTAGTGCTATTCAATTGATCCATGAGCTCAAGAGGCGATTTCATTTATCGTTGCCATTGGCAATTCTTTCTGAACCGCATGACCGCGATGATTCCGGTGCTTTTACGACCTATGCCGGAACGGCCGGGAAAATTATGCCGATGATTATGGCGCGCGGAATTCAGACGCATGCAGGTGATATATACGCGGGCTTTAATGCCATTACTCTCATGACTGAAATTGTTAAGGCAGTCGACCTCAATACTGAGATGAGTGATGTGAAATATCGAGAGATGACGACGCCGCCAAGTTTTTTGGGCCTTAGAGATTTAAAGGCTGCTTATGATGTGACGACGCCGGAGTATGTTGCGGGTTTCTTTAATTGGACGTTTTTAAAAAATAATTTTGAACAGAAATTTGAGCAATTAAAATCTTTGTGTGTTTGGTCAGTGGAAGATGCGATCAATCAGCTAAATTACTCGCTAAATGAATATTTACGAAAGCAGTTGAAGCCAAGTTATCAATGCTGTCGGCAGTTTGATTTTGAAGTCCTCTTTTTAGAGGAGCTCTATGAGCGATTGCCTGAAACGTTTGACGCGAAGGCATTTGTTGCAGCAATATGGCGGAACGAAACATTTGTCGACGACTATGATTTTACGGCGACAGTGGTTAAACGCCTAATGGAAAAGGCTGAGATCAAAGGCCCATCAGTCGTAATTGCATTGATGCCCCCGATTTATCCGGCGGTGGACAGTACAGATTATTTCGAACGTGAATTGCTGCCGGTTATTGAACGCATCGCAGAGGGTGAAGGCTTTCAGCATCAGCTCAAACACTATTTTCAAAAAATTTCGGATCTCAGCTATTGCTCTGGCGGTTCAGTCGACTATGAGCGCATCACTGCAAATTGTCCAGGCCTTGGCTTGTCATATGCGCTTGATTTTGAAGCGCTGTCGCGTCTTGATATGGCTGTTGTCAATATAGGGCCGTGGGGCAAGGATTTGCATTTGAAAACAGAGCGCGTTTATTTACCGGATGTAGTGCACAATGTACCTAAAATCTTAGATGCTATATTAAGACAATATGCGGACAAATAACGACGAAAAGGCAATGCAATTAAGCCATTAAATATTTTAAACAATAAAAGCCAAGACAAATAGATGGTGTTCAGCATCACTTTGTCTTGGCTTTTCCACATAGATTGAACAGTTATCCAATGGTTATCCAAAGAGAATAGCGACTTTCAACAGGAAGGTTCCAAAGCTGTGGATAAAATTGTGGATATGTGGGCAAACATCTGTTTGACCGCAAAAACGATGCCATTTTAATGCACATTTACATCAAAATGCTTATGTGTCTTTTTAAAATCGTACATACGTTGATCCGCAATCTTGTGTAAAATACTGTAGACCATCGAATCATCAGGAGATGATGCAATTCCGTAACTAAAGCGGATGGGGAGTGTGTTGCCGTTGTAAGTAATGGTTCGATCTTGACTTGATTCAAAAATGGTTGCCATACGCTGAGCCGTTTGTCTATAGTTCATTTGGTAAAATAGAATGACAAATTCATCACCGCCAATGCGTGCCAGAAAATCGGAAGTACGAATTTCAGAAGTTAGCATTGCTGCAAAAGACTTGAGGACTTCGTCGCCGGCGCTATGACCGTAAGTATCATTGACGACTTTCAAATTATCGAGGTCACATAGGACGAGGGTGTAGATATCATAACTTTTTAGGGTGTCGCCATACTGCTTTTGAAGGTATTGTTCAAGGTAATTCCGATTATAGACGCCGGTAAGCCGATCGTATTTTGACAGTTTAACCGTTTCTTCAATTTGAAATTTGTTTTTAAGGGCCAGCGAGATCTGTGCTGTAAAAAACTGAATGAGCTGAAGATCAATGTTGTCAAATGCATTGGGCTGATCGCTGTCGATGTTGAGAATGGCATAGAGAACGCCGTCAATAAAAATCGGCGCACTTAAGACATCAAAGATTTCATACCCGCCTGCTTCTTTTATCAACGCATACTGTTCTGGTGAAAGCATTGCACGATCGTGGTTTTCAATGCTCGCAACAATATTGGCGCCTTCTTTGGTATACTCCGTTAAAAATGTCTGCTCCAAAGAAAAGTCGACATTTTTTAGAATTTCCAGATCATAACCAACGCAGGTCTGATATTTATAGCGGTTTGTTGAAGGGTCCAAAACGAGGATGCTTCCTTTGCTGGCGTTCTCAATGACCTGAATGGCAGAGGCCAAAATAAGATGATAATAGTCAGTCACGTGATCGTGTTCCAAATATTGATGACTCACTTTGGTGATGGTCTCGAGTGTTTTTGATTTAGCATCTGTAATTTTTTCAAGCGCCGTCATGTGATCCTGTGCCGTATGTATATAGAACAGGAGCTGTTCGATACGTGACATGAGCAACGACGGGCTTTCGTTGCTTTGAGTAATCGGCTGGTCGCGTGGCCCGGATTTAACGGCCAAAACATTTTCAATATCTGTGAGACTTTCGAGCACGACTCTGTTAATGCGTTTAAAAGTTCTAACATAGCTGATATATAGGATCAGATAGGTGACAACAAAGAATAATTTAATATAGAGTGCATTATCAAGGCCAAACCATTTGACGACAGCATAAGTGAAATTTGCGACAAGTATCGAAATTATGAACTGTATGATGTAAGGCGTTAATTTTTTTGGCATAGCAAGCCTTCCCCTTTGAGCTAAAAATAGCTATCAATGTTATCATTTTAAATCGCTAATAAGCACTAATAAGACGCTAAAAGTGTTATATTCACTTAAAGTTGACGCTTTCTTAAGCGTTTTTTAATATCTTGACCACATAAAAAGCGTATAATAAGAATATAGATATTCCTAGCATTATTATACATGATTGAAGATGTCAATAAAAGCTTGGGATGGTATTTGATAAGGAGGGAAGAGTATGTTTACAAGCTATGAAACAATTGCCTGGGCAGTAATGATTATCGTCTTTACGCTGTTAGAAGCTGCCACGCTTGGACTGACCTCCATTTGGTTTGCCGTGGGAGCTTTAGCTTCTCTCGTAGCCGCAGTAATGGGTTTTAATCTCTTTGTGCAAATTGCAGTTTTTATCATTGTCGCACTGATTTTGCTGATTTATACGCGTCCTATTGCGAAGCGTGTGTTGAAAATTGGCAGAAATAAGACGAATACAGATGCCCTAATTGGACAACATGCGTATGTCACGAAGGCGATTGGACCGCATGAGACGGGACTTGTCAAAATAAACGGGCAGATATGGACGGCTAAGAGTGTTGATGGCGAACTGATTGATGTTGAGGCAAATGTTGAAATTTTAGCAATTGAGGGTGTTAAGTTAATTGTAAAAGGTCTTTAAATGAACGTAATCATAACAGGAGGTATTTATGACAGCAATTTTTAATTTTATCATTTTTGTTGTACTGGTAATTTTCTTCATCATTTTAGTAGCATCTAATATTAAAATTGTACCACAAGCGGCAGCGTACGTTGTTGAAAGACTTGGCGCTTACCATTCTACTTGGGAGACGGGACTCCATTTTAAAATTCCACTGATTGACCGTGTTGCCATGCGGGTGACGCAAAAGGAACTGGTCGTGGATTTTCCGCCGCAGCCAGTCATTACAAAAGACAATGTCACGATGAAAATTGATACGGTGATTTACTATCAGATCACAGATGCAAAACTTTATGCTTATGGTGTGGCGCAGCCAATCGTTGCCATTGAAAACCTAACCGCAACGACACTTAGAAATATTATTGGACAGTTAGAACTTGATGAAACGCTGACATCGCGTGATCTTATCAATACGCAAATGCGTTCCATTCTGGATGAAGCGACTGACCCGTGGGGCATTAAAGTGAACCGTGTTGAAGTGAAAAACATCCTGCCGCCAAACGATATCCAAGAAGCGATGGAAAAACAGATGCGTGCAGAACGTGAAAGAAGAGAACAAATTCTCAGAGCAGAAGGTGAGAAAAAATCGGCGGTACTCGTTGCAGAAGGCCGTAAAGAAGCAGCTATTCTCAATGCGGAAGCGGAAAAACAATCGGCTATTCTCAAAGCTGAAGCGCGAAAAGAAGCACAAATTCGCGAAGCAGAAGGTGAAGCCGAAGCGATCTTAAAAGTTCAGGAAGCAACCGCACAAGGGCTTGAAATGTTGAAAAAGGCTAATACCGATCAAAATGTTTTAATGCTCAAGAGTTTTGAGGCACTTGAAAAAGTGGCGAATGGTCAGGCGACGAAACTTATTATTCCATCTGAGCTTGCCGGCACAGCCAATTTGGTTGCTGCGATTAAGGAAGCTTCTGATCTTAAGGTAATGCCGGAAGTACCGAATCCAGCAATGCAAAATCCGGAAGCGTAGGTGCTGGCATTATTCGCTAACCACCATGAGAACGTGTAATAGAAAACTAAACGTTAAAATTGAAACTAGCAATCGCCCTCGTGCAGGATCAGCACGGGGGTTTTTTCATTGATAAAGGCTTAATGAAGTATTTGACAAAAGATTATGACAGCACGCTAACCTAATTTTTGGCGAAGTTTTACCGAATGCCAATATTTTAAATGTTAAGAGGTGATGTTCATAATGGTTTGGTTAAAATGCCATTAGAAATAACAAGGTGCAATTGACTTTTTTAATGGGGTTGTGTATGTTGAGATTAAGGCAGTACAAATGATTAATGGAGGTAAATCAATGGGCAATAAGCTTGAAATATTAAAAATGATTGAAGCGGGAAATTTATCTGCCGAAGAAGCGCTGTCGATGATTGAGGCAGTCGATCAAGCAGAACGCATTGAACAATATGAAATATCTGATATAAAAGTGACAGCTGAGACCATTACGGGTAGTGACACGTCAAGTTATAAAGATTTTGATATCGCATTGATTGCAAGTCGACTCAATGTCGAAAAATCAAATGTCGATGATGTTACCATTGAAATCATGGATTCGCAAACGAGAGAATTGGTACCGAAACCGGAGTGGTTGGTTTTTAAAGAAGAGGGGTCGCGCATCAGTATACAGGAGCATCGACCGCAGAGTCTCAATGATCTGATTGATTTTGTCAGAAACTCAGCGCAAATTTTGAAACAAACCTTATTTATCAATATAAAATTGCCAATGCACACAGTTGTCGATCACGCAGATATTTCCAGTGTTTCTGGGAATTTATCCATGATCGGTTTAAAAGGGCTTGATCTCAATTTGAAGTCAGTCAGCGGCAATATTCACTTAATGCAGGTTAAGTCATCAAAAATTGGTGCAAAGACGACATCAGGTACCGTAATTATTGAAGACGTCAAATGCGCTAATGGCTCTTATGGGTCGACATCCGGCAAAGTGAAAGTCAATGGTGAGCACAGTCGTATAAAGCTGAAAAATGTATCTGGCGGCATTCAATATGATGATTCTGGTGATGTCAAAGAAGTGGTTGGCAACTCCGTTTCGGGCAAGATAGAGGTTCGGGTTAAAGCCCCTGAACGCTATAACTTGAAACTTGACAGCATTTCTGGCAGCATTGATACGAGCGGCTTCGCCGTTGTGGAAAAAGAGAGCACCGGACGTAAGCACGTCAGTATTACAGATCGATCGACAACCTATGAGATCACACTTGGAATCGTCTCTGGGAAAATCATTCTCGACAGTGTTGTCTAACGGGTTAATAATCATTCGTCGCTATGGTATAATGGCATATAGAAAAACCGAACGACGGAGGCAAAATGAAGGGTAGATTAGCCATATGGATGCTGTGTGCAGTGCTTATGCTGTCCGCTTGTCAAAACCAATCAGCAGACAGCAGCACTGATTCGGAGCATACGACGACAGTGGACAGCACTGATGCAGAAACGTCAGAAGCGATTGGTGTTTATACAAGTGATGAACAGTTTGAACTGCCGGGAGATTTGATCAGATCAAATGCAACGGTTGTCGATGACAGCAAGACACAGTCGATTATTACATCTCAGGAGAGCTATCAAATTGGTACTTATATCAAGATCAGTGTTTATGCAGATATGCAGGCGCCTGACAAGCTCTTTGACGAGATCTTTTACACGATTGATTTTTATGAAAAGATGATTGCCAAGAATATTACAACATCTGAAGTAGATGCCATTAACGCAGCAGCAGGTATTGAGCCGGTAGCCGTGTCAGATGATCTATGGATGCTTATTCAGCAGGGTTTGGCATACTCAGCATTATCTGACGGCAAATTTGATATCACCATTGGACCGCTGGTGGACCTTTGGGGAATTGGCACCGATACGGCGCATATCCCAGATCAGACAGAAATTGATGCGGCAGTTGCACTGATCAATTATCACGATATTGAACTTGATGAAGCAAATCACAGTGTGTATTTGAAGCGCGAAGGCATGAAGTTGGACCTTGGCGCCATTGCCAAAGGTTATATTGCGGATGCCATTAAGCAAGTGATTCTAAATCGAGGATATGAGCATGCCATTATTAATTTAGGCGGCAATGTCTTGACGGTTGGCACCAAGCCAAACAGTGATTACTGGTCAGTGGGGGTCAGAGACCCCAATGGCGGCCAAAGTGATATCGTTGGCATATTGAAGCTCAGGGATAATGCCATTGTCTCTTCTGGTATTTATGAACGCTTTTTTATTGAAGATGGCGTGCGGTACCATCATATTCTGAACCCTTATACAGGCTATCCGGAGCAGAATCATTTGGCATCCATATCAATTGTTTCAGAGAAATCGGTAGATGGTGACGGCCTTTCAACATCGCTGTTCGTGATGGGTCTTGATGAGGCCTATGCCTATGCTGAAACGCGGGATGACATTGAGGTGCTGTTTATAACGGATGAGAATAAAATTTATTTTACAGATGGCCTAGCGGATGTATTTGTTCCAACCAATACACTTTATGAGGTGGTTGGTGCCTATAAGCAGTGAGTGTATCCAGAAGCCCGAAGAATGATTAAAAAAGCATTATCGAATGTTATAAAAAGCGAAGTCGATGCCATGAGAATGACATTGACTTCGCTTTTGCATATAGAGTATGGCTCAATTCTTAATCAAACAATAGAGCAGAAATCGGTTTGGAAATTAAATCGCAGAAAATGGCGACTAATTCGGGATCAAATTGGGTGCCTGCATTTTTCTTAATTTCTTCAATGGCTTCTTCATGTGTAAGGGCTTTCCGATATGGTCGATCGTTTGTCATGGCATCGTAGGAATCGACAATACTTAAGATACGGCATTCAATCGGAATATCTGTGTGGCTCAGTCCTTCTGGATAACCGCCGCCGTCCCAACGTTCATGATGGTGATAGATAAGGTTGGCAATATCCTGAAGATCAACGGATTCAAGAGCGATCCTCATGCCGATATGCGTGTGGGTTTTCATCACTTTGTATTCGTTGGGATCGAGCTTTCCCGGTTTATTCAAGATATTATCGGGAATACCGACTTTGCCGATATCATGGAATTTAGCCAAGAGATGCAGGCGATCAATAATATGGCGGCTTAGATTGATCCTTTCACCTAAAGCAGTTGCAATGGAGGCCATGCGATCAGCATGTCCTTCGGTAATAAAGTCTTTGGCCTGCAGCGTTTTCATAAGGGTTTTAACGATACTGGATCGAGCACTGGTGGCCTTAAACATTTTGTTTTGATACATATGATTGTCGGCAATGCTGTAAAAACTGTCGACATCTACATAACCGTTTTCCGCAACAGCATAGCCAAAAGAGATGGAAATAATGACACTTTCACTGCGTTCGTTGATAGCGTCAACATGATCAATCACTTTTTTAACCAATTGATCGAGTTCAGCTTCAGAAACGCCCTCAATGAGAACGCCGAATTCATCACCACTTAATCGCGATAAAAAACCAACCCCTGAAAAAACGATCTCGATTTGTTCAGCAACGGTTTTAATCACTTGGTCGCCAATATAATGTCCAAGCGTATCATTAATCATCTTTAACCCATCAATATCAAAAACGACAATCCCTAATTGTTCAATGAGGTGGTCGCGATAGCCCAGAAGTTTTTTAACAAAGAGATCACGGGTCAGCAATCCTGTAAGGCTGTCGTGATCGGCCATATGTCTCAATTGATTTTCCAGCATCTTTGTTTCGGTGATATCACGGATCATAATTAGGAATTCATCAAATTCCGTATAATTAACGCGTGCTTCCATATAATGCGTACTGCCGTTAAAAGCGATATTGAAATAGAGCTGTGTCATTTTTTTATCGCGCTGGCATCTTTGAACGCTTTCCCGAAGGGTCGCCATCGTCTTGACTTCGGCCATCAAAGCGATAAAAAAGGGATTGTGTGTATTGCGGTTTGTGGTAAAAGGTGTCAAGTTGCCCTTTGTATCACTGAGCATTAAAATGTCCGGAATCGTATTTAAAATTGCGCGATTGCGTGCGTTGATACGCTCTAGGTCAATGATTTTGCCTTGAAGTTCAGAATAATAATTCTTCCGAACAGAAGCTTCCCCTAAGCCGATAATAGCATCTCGTGTCAATTTGGTGTCAGGATTCTGAGATGATTTTTTCAAAGAGCACCTCCAACTCGGATTCGGTAAATACTTTTGGATTCGTTATAATACAGGGATCGTGCAGTGTGGTTGAGACTAGTTGCTTAATCAGTGTAGGTGTTTTGGTCTCAACGATAATACGATCGGGAACCTCTAAGTTCTGACGCATTGTATCAATACGCGACAGCAGTTGCTGTAACACCTGGTCATCAGGAGCTGTTTCGACAGGAAGCTGAAAGGCAATCGCAATTTGTCGGTAACGATGAGGCGCTGCGTAAAAATTTTCTTCAATAATATAATTTAAGAGGATGCTGTTGCACTGTCCATGCGGCAGATTTAACAGTGCGCCTAGACTATGAGCCATTGCGTGAACTGCACCGAGGCTCGCATTGGAAAACGCAAAGCCGGCATGGGTGGAGGCAAGTGCCAACTGGTATAAATCCGCCAATTTAGGTGATTGTTTGAAAGCGGGTTCGAGGACGCTGTTGATAATGCGGACAGCTTCCAACGCGTGGACATCTGTAATAGGAGACTGTGCATTCGAAACATACGCTTCAATAGCGTGTGTTAAAGCGTCCATTCCCGTAAAGGCGCGCAAATGTTTATCCATTGTTTTAAGTGGTTCGGGATCAATTAAAGCGAGATCGGGGACAATTTTTTTGCTGATAATGGCCTTTTTTGCATGTGTTTTGCTGTCAGTGATAATGGCGAACTGTGAAACATCCGCAGCGCTTCCGGCAGTTGAGGGAATACAAATCAGCGGTGGTCCGGGCAGGGCGATTTCGTCAACGCCTTCATAGTCGAGAATATGCCCGCCATTGGTTGAGACAATACTAATACACTTGGCACAATCAATAGGGCTGCCGCCGCCAACAGCAATAATTAAATCGCAATTATGGGTCAAAAAAAGTTCAGCGCCCAGCATGGCTTCATAATCTTTTGGATTCTCTGTAACATCGTCAAAGATGATAACGGTTTCGACGAGGTCGTCAATGACTGCCGTAATATCATTAAACCAAGGCAGACCACGAATGTTTTTATCTGTTACGATCATGGGTCTTTTCGATGCAAAATGCCCAATATACCGATTGATGAGCAAACTTGATCCATCTCCAATTATAATCTCCGGCACTACGAATTTTCTTAGTTCCAGCATTTGATTCATTCTATCACCCCCGAATAGTACATTTATATCCCGTTTATCCTATATGAAACAGTTGTGATGCGTGTGTGCCTGGAATTCTTTATTTCAAAAAAATAAAAAAGCAAGCGATACGCTTGCTTTCATTAGTCTAAATGTTGTTGTTTGCGACGTTATTCATTTCCCTTTATATCAAAATGCTTTATCATGAAAGCTTTATCTTTAGCTATTCTATTGAAGCGCTTCCTTAACAAGTTTTACAAAGTTTGATACGTGAATAGTAGCACCTGAGACAGCATCTGTCTTGCCTTCTTCATTGAGTGTGATTGCATCAACATCTTGTGATTGAATCAAGAAGTTTTCAACTGCTGCTGCTTGTTCATCCCATTCTGCTATTGCGCCGCCATTGGCAACCATACCGTATTCACCGTCTTTTGCATAAGTTTTTTTGTCTTTGTCGGTTGCTTCGCTTGTACCATTCCAGTTAGCTGCAACAATGTAACCGTTGATAACTGTAACGGATACGTTTTCTTTCCAACCGTTAGAAGGATCGAAATCAGCATCTTCTGCAAAATAAGAACCATCTGTGAATGGGCCTTTGCCAGAAGGGCCATTAGCCAATGCTTCATCTACGAGATTGACAAAATCGCTGACGTGGATAGAAACACCGGCAATGGTGTCCGTATGGCCTTCATCATCAATGAAGTTGATACCGTCAAATGATTGATTGTCAATGAGATATTGCTCAGCTTTAGCAGCTTGTTCATGCCATTCTGCCTGCGCGCCTGCTTTTTCGACCATGCCGTAATTACCTTCAGATGAGAATGTCTTTTTATCGACACCGCCAGCAACATTGGCACCATTCCAGTCAGCAGACACGATTTTTCCGTCTTTGACTTCAAATGTGGCAACTGATTTCCAGCCTGATTCAGGGAATGCAGCATCTTGGGCAAAATAGATACCATCAGCATAACCTTCTGTAGTTGCAGCAGGTGTTTCAGTATTTTCAGCTGCCGGCGTTTCAGTTGCTGCTGGCGTTTCGTTACTTGTCGTATTTTCAGCTGGTGCTGCACTTTGACTGCCGCAACCGATTAAAAGCGCCGCTGTCATGGCAACAACCATTATTAAACTCAATAATTTCCTCATAATATTTACACCTCCAAAAGTGTTCATGCAAACAACATATAGATATTATACCTCAAACTGGCATAAAAAAACATTCCACAAAATAAATTTTGATATTAATTTCACGAAATAATTGTCTCAAAAAGAATTGCTGTTTGCCTGAGAAAATGGCACCACTCAATTTTTAATCCTTTTACTGGAATAGGGATTACCTGATAAGATGAAAATACAGCTTATTTTAGGAAAGGATCAGCGAAAGACGGGGATGCAATATTGACAGAAGTGAAGCGGGGTTGTGCAATAACGGGACATGCGATAAAATGATACTGAAATACGATACGTTCAATTGAAACAGGAGAAATGTATGTGTGGAAGGTTTTTACTGGATGCTGACTATGAAGCGCTTATCGAGCGCTATCAGATTTTTGAAGACATTCAGGGGATCTATGAAAAAAAGATAGAAATTTTTCCAAGTAATCGAGTTTGGGCAATTATCGAGTCGGGGCAGCAGCAAAAACTGCTGTCGCTTATTTGGGGAATTACGGCGACGATTCGCCAGCGTGAAAAACAGATTATCAACGGACGATGGGAAACTTTTGATTCGAAGCCGTTTTTTAAGCATTTTATGCCGTGCTTAATTCCGGCATCTGGCTATTATGAGTGGCATCGGGTGACAAAGGCAAAGTACGTGATTAAAGGGGAGTCAGCTCTTATTTCATTTGCAGGACTATATGATCCCAGACAGGGCCGTGTGCTGATTTTAACATGCGATGCTACGCCTGAACTCGCCGGAATCCATGAAAGAATGCCCGTTATCGTACCGCCAGAAGAATCAAAGCGATGGCTGAACGAACGCAAGCTCGAAGAGGGGCCGCATGCTTATGCGCCGCAATGGTATACAGAAAATTTGTCGGATGTAGAACAATTGAGTTTTTTTAACAATTGAGTTTTTCATTGAATAAAGAAAAAAGGCGCAAAACTGCGCCTTTTAATAAGTAAAGTTTACCACAAAATTGAAACCGCGGTCATCGTAACTGACTTGTATATCACCGACTGTTATCGTTTTTTCGTTAAGATCTTTGTAGTTGTAGTAAGACCAACCTTGTTCATCATTAGTGACAAGTGTTCCTTCGATATCGGTGAGCGCACGTTGGACGGCTTCATCCATATCCGTATCCAAATCCTTGAAAGCGTATTTTAAGAAATCGACCATCATGGCATTGCCTTCATCAAACATGCCATAAAACGTAACGAAAACTTCGTTTTTAAAGCCCATGGCAATCGTAAGGTCGGGATACTGTTGTGCAGTATACCCTTTTTCATAATAATTGACTTCATTGTCATGAGAATAGACAACGCGGGAGGAACCGTCGCCGGTACTGTGAAGGACATAGACGCCGCCATACTGTTTGAGGATGTCGGTCAATACGGTATCAGCTGCATAATTGTAGCTGGCGGGATTGACAATATGGGACTTATAATAATGCGTGAGGTCTATCATTCTTTGATCCGTTGCAATATCAATGATTTTATTGACGATGACGATGGCGGCTTCAGTGGTCGCATGGCCATCAGGATTAAAGAGATTATACCCAACGCCATTGATGACGTCATTTGATTTAGCTAAATAGATGCTCTGTGTTGCCCAAGGGCTAAAGACTTTTTCATCTGAATAGGCGTAGCTGCCGATAGCGGATGGCTCGAGTTCAACACCTGCAAGCCGCATTGTTTTGATGACCAGTACAGCTAACTGTTCGCGTGTGAGGGTGGTATCCGGTGCAAACATACCGTTTCCAACACCACCGGCAAGCCCTATCGTTGCACTCTTTAACACGTAAAGATCATCAGTATCTGCAAAATGAATATTAGGGTCGACTTCGATTTCTTGGTCTTTAATAATTTCATAGAGTCGGACGGCAAAATAGACGAAATCTTTTCGCGTGATGTCCTCTTGATAGCGATCAAAGCTTTCATCGCGAAAAAGCTTGTACGATTGTAATGTTTCAACGCTTTTCTGTGCCCAGTTTGAAGGCATATTTTCCTCGGCGTAATTTAGTGTTCCGCCAATTGTAAGCATTAATATCATTAAGATGATTATCTTTTTCATGGGAACCTCCTATTAAATGACCCATCTTCATTGTATCTTGATGAAAGCGGTTATTCAATAGCTAGATTTTTACAATCCGATTAAGCTTTTGCAAAGCGCGTGTTTAGGGCTATGTGAATTGAAACGGCACATTCTATATTGATGATCTACATATGTCGTAATCTCATCTTGTAACGGGATACGTGTTGCAGGGAAAAAAATAAAATTCGAAGGATGCAGTGAATTAATAATAAGGATAAAAGGCAAATAATAAAGCTAAAAGGCAAAAGATAGAGATAAAGGAGAGAACATGTCAAAAACAGTTGTATTGGCTGAAAAGCCTTCTGTGGGAAGAGATATTGCAAGAGTACTCAATTGCCACCGGAAAGGCAACCAGTGTCTGGAAGGTGATCGATATATTGTGACGTGGGCACTTGGACATTTGGTAACCTTGGCTGATCCGGATTACTATGATCAGAAACTTGCCAATTGGCGCTTGGAAGACTTGCCAATGCTGCCAAGTCCACTTGCACTTGTTGTTATTAAGCAAACGAGTGGTCATTTTAAAGCTGTTCGTCAAACACTGCTTCGAAAAGATGTTAGTGACGTGATCATTGCCACAGATGCCGGTCGCGAAGGCGAATTGGTTGCGCGATGGATTATTGAAAAAGCAGGTTTGAAAAAACCATTGAAGCGTCTTTGGATTTCGTCGGTAACGGACAAGGCAATTCGAGAAGGTTTTTCAAAGCTTAAAGACGGCCGTGCTTATAATGCCCTTTATGATTCTGCGAAGGCTCGCTCTGAGGCAGATTGGTATGTGGGCATGAATGCGACACGGGCGCTGACCTGTAAGTTTAACGCACAATTGTCCTGTGGTCGGGTACAAACGCCAACACTGGCGATGATTGCACAGCGTGAAGCCGATATTCAGCAATTCAAGGCAAAAGACTATTTTGGTCTGGCAGCACATGCCAAAGGTTTTAAATTGACATGGGCAGATTCACAAAATCATACGCGCACTTTTAATGAAGCCACAGTGAAAACGCTGCATAAGGAACTTCAAGGCGAACGTGGCGTCGTTTCCAAGGTCGAAAGCAAGCGGAAGAACCAGTCTGCCCCCGGCCTCTATGATTTAACGGAACTACAGCGCGATGCCAACAAACGATTTGGCTTTTCTGCTAAGCAAACGTTAAATATCATGCAGCGCCTTTATGAAGTCCATAAAATTTTGACATACCCTAGGACGGATTCGCGTTATTTAACAGCGGATATTGTCCCAACATTAAAAGACAGGATTAAGGCCTGCGGCAATGGCGAATATGCCAAAATAGCATTTCAGCTGATCAAGTCGCCCATAAAGCCGACGAAAGCTTTCGTCGACGATGCCAAAGTATCGGATCACCACGCGATTATACCGACTGAACAGGCGGTATTCTTAAATGATTTATACAGTGATGAACGCAAAGTCTATGATTTAGTGGTGAAGCGCTTTCTGGCTGTCCTCATGCCGCCGTACTGTTATGACCAGACGACTGTCGATGTCGTGGTTAAAAACCAGCGGTTCACAGCAAAGGGAAAAGTTGAGCACAGCTTGGGATGGCGCGCAGTCTATCAAGCTGGTTCTGCCTATGATAACGATGAGGAAAGCGATGACGATTTACGGGATCAGCAGTTGCCCGTGTTTCAAAAGGGACAGTCCGTTGAGATTAAGCATCTCGAAATAACGCGGGGACGCACCATGCCGCCACCGCCCTATACAGAAGGGACACTGCTCACGGCAATGGAACATCCGCTTAAAAACATGCCTTATGGGATAGGAACGGTTGCAACCCGTGCCGATATCATTGAAAAATTGCTCAATACTTTTCTTGTCGAAAAGCGCGGTAATCACCTTCACATGACTGGGAAGGGCAAACAACTGCTCGAATTGGTTCCGGAAGACTTGAAGTCCGCTGAGCTCACAGCAGACTGGGAGCAACAGTTGGAGCGAATTGCAAATGGAAAACTCAGCAAAAAACAGTTTATTGAAGAAATCAAGCAGTTTTCAAAACGCAATGTCAAGATGATTAAAGACAGTGATGCAACTTTTAAACATCAGAATGTGACACGTGAAAAGTGCCCGGATTGTGGTAAATACCTGCTTGAAGTCAATGGCAAAAAAGGCAAGATGCTCGTTTGTCAAGATCGGACATGCGGGTATCGCAAGGGTGTTGCCAGAGTTACCAATGCGCGTTGCCCGAACTGTCACAAGAAAATGATGATGCGTGGTGAAGGAGACCAGAAAATCTTTACGTGTCAATGCGGTTACCGCGAAAAGCTCTCAGCATTTAATGAACGTAAAAAAGCGGCCGACAAGCAAGGATCGCGACGCGATGTGGAAAAATTCATACGCGAACAGGCTGCGGAGCAAGCACAGCCAGCATCACCTTTTGCTGAGGCGCTGGCAAAGCTGAATTTAAAAGAATAAGGTAAGTTACTTGATGCAAATGCATCATGCTCAAACTTTGGTATGCAAGAACCATGGACGATGCGGTTCTTATAAATGAGAGAAAAATTGAGAAAGTGACAAAAAGTGGTCTATACCCAAAAATCCCGGCAAATACATGTTGATCATGTACTGCCGGGATTTTATATAGAGTGTATTAAACTACAGTAAATTTTTGTCGACGTATTTTGTCAGTTTGCCGAGGGCGTTGACATAGCTGCCAAATTCATTGTCATACCAGCCAAATATTTTGGCGTGGGTTACAGGCAAATCGAGATCGCTGTGAATTTCGCCATGATAGCGGCTAAGGGTTTCGGCATCCAGTGATAAGAAGCCTGTTCGCGTGTGATTTTCACGTCCTTCAATAACGATTGTCGCCATTTCGCCCTTGAGGTCTGACGAGACGTTTTGATTGGTGCTGAAATAGAGCAGTCCCTTTTGAGGACCTTCAGCAGCACGCATGTAGATATCGTTGATAAACGCGCGGTCGATGACGGGCTGGCCCTGTTTGTTAAGTTCTGTTCGGAATGTGAGGTTCAGCGAAATCAAAGAGACCGTCTGTGTTGGAATACGGATGGAATCAGCCATAAAGCCGACTTTTTTGATTTCCGGCAATATTTCTTCCAGTGCGATGGCTGCTCCCGTACTGCTAGGAATGATATTGCTCAGCGCTGAACGATTTTTACGAAGATCTTTGGCATTGGCAGCAGGTGCAGAATCGAGAATGCTCTGCGTATTGGTTGCAGCGTGTACCGTTGTCATGGAAGCGGTGACAATTCGCGAGGTTTCTTCTGTTTCGAGCAGTGGCTTCATCATATGTGCGAGCCCTGTTGTGGTACAGCTTGCAGCTGATAAAATATGATGTTTCATTGGATCGTAGAGAAAATGGTTGACGCCGTAAACGAAGAGGCCGCTGTCTTCAGGTCTTTTTTGAACGCCTGCACCTAATTTAAATGGTGCGCTGACGATCACTTTTTCTGCGCCTGCTTCAATGTGACCGCGAAGGCTTCCTTTGGGATGATCGGCAGGGAGACTTGGGTCTAAAAAGACACCGGTACAGTCGACGACGAGGCGAACGCCTTCTTTGCCCCATTCAATATCACGAGGATTTCGGGCAGCCATCAGCAGCTTGATTTCAATACCGTCGATTTCGACGAGGTTTTCAGCAGCGTCGATAATTTTTATATTGAGACTCTGACCGGAATAACCATAGCGGAAGCGTTCCAACGTACCATAAGTGGAATCGGTTGTCAAATAGTGAATGGCATCGTCAAGACTTTTGCCAATGGTGCGACCGGAGTTAATGACGATACGGTCAAAATGTCGCTGATTTAAGTGATTCCAAAGTGTGAGTTTTCCAATCCGGCCAATGCCGTTTATGCCCAAAATGCGTTTGTTTCTAAGATTCATGTTCGACCTCCCTCAATATTTCAAATGGGCTTTCCACCGTTTTATAAGCGCCTAGGAATATTTGCCCTTTTTCACCATCTAATGTGATTGCGTCACCGACATGAAGCACTTTACCGTCAAAACGGCATGCTTTCTTGAGTTCATCCACTGAAAGACCATTACAGCCGACAATACATACTTTACCGAGACTGGCTGCTGTAACCGCGGCATGTGACGTGGCACCGCCTCTTGCTGTAATGAGACCGTCACACTGAAAGATCAGCGGAATATCATCCGGCACTGTGTCGGGACGTGCCAAAACGATTTTCTGATCTGGATTTTCAGCTCTAATTCGCGTCATGTCTTCCAAGTCAAAGGCGAGGACGCCCGATAGTATTTCCGGGCTAATGCCAATGCCCTTGCCGAGCAATGACGAAGGTGGCGGTAGATTTTCAAAACGCGTTTGCGTTTTTTGATTTTTTAAATTTTGATTTCTGATTTGTAAAATATACAAATCTTCAACGGCATCAGATTCGAATGTGAACTCAATATCCTGATGTGCAAAACCGTAGGTTTCAATGAGCAGTTCCGCATCTTTTTTGATCTGTTCATATATTTCAGGAAAGCCTGATTCGAGTGACATCGTACTTTCTTTATAGTGTGCTTTTCGCTGTTTTTCTGTAATGGGCAGTGTGTGAACGAGTCCTGAAACGACATCTTCACCTTGACTGCATAAGACAAAATCGCCGTAAAGTGTAATGCCGGCAGAAGGGTTTTTAACAAAAGGACTGCTTGTAAAGACGACGCCAGTGCCGGAACGATTGGATCGGTTGCCTAAAATCATTTTTTGAACCAGAACCGCTGTTCCCCAACCGCCAGCGATTTGCATGTGTTTTCGGTACTCATCGGCACTCTTGGAGAACCATGAATCGACGACAGAGGCAATGGCTTGTTTCATTTGTTTAAAAGGGTCTTCTTCAAAGGCAAGTCCGTGATCCGAGAGAATCTTTTTATAGGCCATCGCAATGCTGCGCATTTCATCCGGCGAAAACTGTATCTTGGTTTCAACGCCGTAACGTGTTTTATGCGTTAGCATCGCGCGATCAAATTCGTCGCGGTTGATGCCAAAGGCCATCCCCCAACTCTGCAAAAATCGACGGTAGCTGTCCCAAGCAGTCCAGCCCATGCCGGGCTGTTTACTGAAATGTTCTGCAATTTCATCGTTCATGCCGACATTTAAGAACGTCTTCATAGCACCGGGCAGTGACAGACTCGATCCGGAGCGAACAGAGAAGAACAGCGGATTGTCTGGATCCCCATAACGCGTTCCCGTTTGATTTTCAATTCTCGTGATTTCATCTTTGATATGGTTATTGAGTTCCTGCATCATCAGCGGATGTTTTCTGAGGATGTCCTTATGTCTGAAAACTTCCGTCGTTAAAATAAAACCAGGTGGCACGTTAAAGCCATAGTCGGTGAGCTTTTTCAAAAAGTATGCTTTGGCACCAAGAAATACAGGATTGTCAATTGGCGGTGTCGCATAATTCAGTGCACTGTAAGCTAAGTCTGGATCATAGGTCATCATGCTTTCAATTGCTTCAGATGCGTATTCAGATTTGACAGCGAGCAGTGCTTCGTGAATACGCATAATAAAGTGATCAAGATCCTGAACGAGAAAAGCGGCTGAGAGATGTTCTCTAAAAAAGCCCTCTGATATCTTGAAAAACTGCTGTTTTGCTTCTATCGATCCGTCAAGACATGCTGGCTCAGTACAAGGCAGCTGAGGAATAATAGCTTCTAGCGGGCCATCAAACACGCTGATGAAATATTCATCCATGATACGGTTGATATCACGTGCCATAAATTCAAAGAGGTTAAAGTACTGTTCGAATGAAAATGACGGTGACGACATGGCATATTTCAGCATATCGAGATGTGAGTTAAAACCTTGATTCGAAATGCCATCCAGTTCAAGGCCTCGTTGAAAAGCTTTCAGGACTTCGTAAATATGCCGAATCGTTCGTGCAGAAACATAATCCAGATTGACGCCTGCGACAATTTGCATCATCAGTTTTGCAGCAGTGCGCTCAAGCCGATACATTAATCCTAGGGCATCAAATTTGCTCTCGATATATTGTCCATACATGGAGGGGATGCCGACGGCGACATGGCGTTTGTAATAGATTTGTTCCAGTGCTTCAGAGACTTCCGGATTCAAGATGATGCTTTTGAGCCGACTCATGAAATCGTAGATTTTATTAAGGGCTTCTTTGTGGGCATCGGCTTCCAGAAGCGATTGCAACGTTTCGAGTTCTTCACCAATGAAGAAGTGGTAGCCTTTCATGAACGCGACAATATCATCGGATTCTAATGAATATTTTTCTAATAAGAGTGCGTGAATTTCAAAGAGGTCAGCGACGCGTCTGCGATCGCGTTCATTGCCGACGCCTAGTGATAGAACATCTTCAATTGTTTGTTCCCAAGCATCAAGGCATTTTGGAATCAATTGCTCTGATTCGCCGCAAAGTGCGGTCAAAATGCTATGAACGCCTTCGAACCATGTTGCGTCATCGCCAATGTGTTCATAAACATCCTCAGGGACCACTGACTTTAAGATCGTCTTGTCGCCGGAATGCCAGTAACTCAAAATTTTACGCGTTAATTGAATATGCGTGTTGTTGCTTTCTGTATGCACTTGTTTCCTTAAAAAGTGTATCAACCGATCCTTGCGCATGGAGGCTTCATCGACCTCGGTCGTCACTTCACGAAGGCGGCCTTCAGCGCCAATATCCCTGAAGTAGACTGGGAATATTCGTGCGAGCTGTTTAATTTCACGGTATACCGGTGCGATTTCTGCATTGAGCATTTTGGTGACATCGCGTTGAAAGAGATCGGTATCCGAGATAAAAATACCACCAAGCTTGAGATTGACGATCAGTGCTGCCAGCAAATTACGCATTGCCAGAGGTGCGTGTTCAATCAGTTCGAGCCAGACGCGAATATTTTTGACATGACTGGTGTTGATTTTGATTTGCCAGTCTTCATTGAGTTCCATTTCGCCAGGATATTGGAATCCGAGGGCGATAAGACGATAGACAAAATAGGTAATATGGTCTTCGCGTCCAGCGTCAATGACTTCTTTGCCCAGCGTGAGAATACAATCCAGCACAATGCCGCTGTGATCAATGGCGAGCGTTTTAAATTCCGCCATGATGACATCAATAAAAGCGGTGACGTCTTCATCGCCAAGCTCTTTAAAGACGCTTCGAAGATTGCGGTTGACATCATAAAGAAGATGATCGCTCAAATGCAGCATGCCCTCTATTCGCAGCAAATAATACAAATAGTAAATACTGTCGAGGTGTGATCGAATTTGCTCTGTAAAGCTCCGATAATAATTGGAAAGATCGTTGTAGAACATGAGTTTTGATACTTCTTTCCAGTTGTTGGCCAGTTTAAGCTCTTCATGTAAACGCACGTAGAACTGGTGGCCGATCGGTTCGAGATCACTCGACTTGAGACTCTGAAAATGTGCCTGTTTTTCATGATACCAAGCCAGAACGTCAGTAGCTGTTTCCCAGTCGGTATAGCAGCGGTTCAGCAGCCGCTTTGTAATGAGGACAAGCTGTGATTCGAGTTCTGCCAGGGCGCCAACTCTGGCGAGATAAGTTTTAAAATAGCCGGTATTTTTTACGTAGAGTATCTCGTGATGCTGTGAATCTTCATCTAAAATAGCAAGTGCACGATGGATGATGCCTTCCGGATAAGTATTTAATGCCGTTAGGCGATCCATGAATTTGATAAATGTTTTAATCAGTAAATCGCGCTGAGCTTCTGTTAGCTGGGCTTTCATCAAGGTTTTAAAAATACTCAAAAAAACGTCAAAGGCGCGTTCGGCATCTTCGAGCCCATTATAGAACCATAGTTCCGTCAGGCAGATGCTGTGCAGCGATTCAATGACGTATTGGTTGTTTCTAAATTTGTGATTTAGTTCCAGCAGGAAGTCCTGTGTGCGTTTATGCGTTCCCCATTTTGATTCAGACAGCGATAATAGCCATACCTGTTCTTCAGGTATCTGAATGCTCAGGTCGCGTGTATTTTCAAGATTGACTTCAAGCGCTTTTGATACAATATGATCGGACATGATTACCTCCCAAATATATTGTCCAATTAGGAAGCTGGACGTTTTTCATCCCTAGTCAGTATATCATATTGTCGAACGGCAAGAAGACCCTTTTTTCAAAAAAAAATGTTTTTTTGTGAAGACAATTTTTTTATATTAAAAAAGCCAGCCCATTTGCGCCTTTTTACGCATTGCAATAGGGTTGGCTTTCTGTAGTGAAATGGATAGTCTGTTGTGTCGCATTATTCAATGATGACAGCTGTGCCATAAGCGAGAACCTCTGCTGCGCCCTGCATGACACTGGACGAAGCATATCGAATGTTGACGATGGCATTGGCGCCAAGTGCTTCTGCTTCAGCCACCATATTTTTAGTTGCAATTTGCCTTGCTTCTTGAAGCATTTCGCTGTATTCTTTCATCTCGCCGCCGACGAGCTGCCTGAAGATAGAGGTGATATCCTTCCCAATGTGCTTAGCACGGATAGTACAACCTTTGGCAATGCCTAGGGTTTCAACGATTTTTTTGCCCGGAACATCCGGCGTCGTAACCAATAGCATAGAAACCTCCTAATTAATACTTTTTATAATCATTGTTCTCTTTTTTATAATCGTTATACCGATCGACAATTAGTGCGATGATGAGTACGATGCCACAGAGCAACAATGCGACGGCATTGTAATTAATTGCCGACACCAAGAGATCGCTTTGTGGTGCAACCACCGTTGAAAAAACTAATAAGACAATTGTCGTGAGCAGTATAACGAAAACATAGCTGGTTTTTTTGACCATGACTTGCCTCGCTTTCAAGAGCTCAGGGTTCGTTTTTACTTTTCTGTCTAATTTAATTGTAGCAAAAAAAGCTGATGAGGTTATTAAAAAAGCATTAAAAATCATGTCAAAAGCTGTTGGATTCGCTATAATGTTGAATAAGGTGCTAAGGTGTATAAGAGCGTCTGCATAAAATAGATTAATGTAGAAAACATTTCATGACACCGCGCCCTCCATAAAGCATATGCATATGATCTAAATGACAGAGCGAGAAAGAAGTGTATCATGTATTCAAATTTAGGAACCAATATGGCCTTTTTTAAACTGGAAACCATTGAACAAATGGCATTAAAGCGTATTGAAGTTTGTCAGGGGCGCCACCGACCCTACCGGGAAAACGTCCCTTCCATTGAAGCCAACATACGTATGGCCAATGCAAAAGGGATCCCCGTATCCGTTCATTTGCCGATTTATATTCCCGATGATTATCCTTGGGACTTTTTAGATGCATTTTATCTTGATAAAGATCCTGTAAAGGCGGCACAAGCGTTTGCCATATTAGAGGACAATCTCAAACGATTGCAAAAATATCACATTGCTTACTGTGTTTTGCATTTTGCTGGGGTATATGAAGAGATTGAAGCGCCCGAAACGTTTAAGCTAAGATTAAAAAGTGCGTGCGATCGCCTTGAAGCATTGGCTGCTGCGTATGGTATAAAAGTATTGGTTGAATACTTTGGTTCAAATGTTAATTTTTATGATGTCGCTGATTGGATTGACTGTTTTAAACCTTATCGGTCCGTAGGCATTCTGCTGGATACTTGCCATTTCTACTTTGCAGCGAAGTGGCGCGCTTTTGATTTTGAAGCAAATCTGCGGCTGCTGGCATCGCATGCAGAGGCCTTTCACATTTGGACAACATATGGTGAAGGCGTCTATCAAGAAGCAGAAGGTTATGTGAAATTTCACCATATCGTTCCGAATATTGAGCAAACTTCTGCAAATGGCTGGGCATTTGATACGATGCGTGTTTTAACTGTCCTTGCTAAAACGGGCAAACCGATGATTATTGAGGCATCGCCTCATTATTTGAGCTATGATTATTATATCAACAGCATTAAAGGTATTCAAAAATTCATCCATGATCTTTAGGTCGCCAGTCCTAAAAGGCCGAATGTTCATAGAATAAAACGTTTAAAAATTCAGAAAAAATTTGGTTATTACGATGTTAAAATGACGTTAATCGTTGAAATATCAACAATTATCAATTTTGCTAATAGTTTGACAATTTTTGGCTAGGATGATAAAATGGGATAAGCTAACAAAAGGACGGTGGTCAGATGGCAACTAAACAGACATTAGATGATATAAAGAGAAATGTTCAAGACTGTTTGGGGAAAAGGGTTGTATTGAGAACGAATAAAGGGAAGCGAAAAGCAAAAGTTCGTGAAGGGATTATTGAAGACGTATTTCCAAGTGTGTTCATCGTGAGAATTGATGCTGGCAGAGAATCTGAACGGACGATTTCTTTTAGCTATTCCGATATATTGACGGAATCTGTAGAGGTAACGATTTCTGGTACGACAGATCGAATAATGGTTTCATAACCAAATACATAAGAAAAACATTCACGATGATGGAGTGTTTTTTTTATTTTTTGGAGAGAATGGCACACAATTCAATACATAAATATAGAAAAAAGTATATAAATATTCACTCGGATATGCTATGATATTCTAAATCGCCAGTAGCAGACAGCAATGGGCGGCAACGGAGATGGAAAAAAATAGAATAATATGCACCGCGTGAATAAACGAGGCGTTTTTTAAAAATGAAAACCCTTAAGAAAGCTTAAAATTTCAGCGCTTGTAATGTTTTTTAAAATGATGTTATACTAAGTTGTAGACGGCCGGCATGAATATTTTTACATAATCTGGCAATGCGGAGATTGAATGATTGAGAGGGTGTTGTGCACAGCAGCGGTATTCGCAGCGAAGAGGCGGCACAGATTCTACCTTCTAATGATTATTCAGCGCAACGAATACGAGGTGAAACATGTTTGATGGAAAACTTCAAGTGTACTCTGAAATTGGTGTTTTGAAAAAAGTGATGCTGCATCGACCGGGGATGGAAATTGAAAACCTGACACCGGAGTTGATGAACAGACTGCTCTTTGACGACATTCCGTATTTAAGGGTTGCACAGGAAGAACACGATGCTTTTGCAGATGTCTTCAGAACATGCGGTGTTGAAGTCGTTTACCTAGAAACGTTAATGGCGGAAGTGTTGCAAGATAAGGCAACAAGGGCAATCTTTATGGATGAGTTTATTGCTGAGGCGGGGATTGTATCGCCTTACAGAGTGGCGATGGTGAAGGCATATTATGAAGCGTTTGAAGATGCAGAAGCATTGGTTAAAGCGCTAATGACCGGAATACGCCGAGAACGTATTACATTTGGCTTGACGCATTCCTTGGCAGATCTTATTGAAACGCAGTATCCATTTATTATTGATCCAATGCCCAATCTGTATTTTACCAGAGATCCTTATGCAGTGATCGGCAATGGCGTTTCGTTAAATAAGATGCGAACGCTTACGAGACGGCGCGAAACAATTTTTGCAAAGTATATTTTTGAACACCATCCCGCAGTTAAACAGCATCAAGTGCCGCTATGGTATGACAGAGAAGATCCCTATGCAATTGAAGGCGGGGATGAGCTGATTTTATCGGATAAAGTCATTGCTATTGGGGTATCACAGCGTACAGATGCAGCGGCAGTTGATCTCATCGCCAAACGTATCTTTCATGCAGGGCAGCCGTTTGAAACGATCTTGGCTTTTGATATACCAAAGACGCGTGCATTTATGCATTTGGATACAGTATTTACCATGGTGGATTATGATACCTTCACAATACACCCTGAAATTGAGGGGCCGCTAACAGTCTACTCTATACAGCGAGGGGATCATCCTGGGGAATACATTATTGAAAAAGAACATATGGAACTTGAAGCAATTTTAATGAAGTATTTGCAGCTCGATAAAGTTAAACTCATTCGATGCGGCGGCAAGCCGGGGATTGATGCTGGGAGAGAACAATGGAATGACGGCTCAAACACGCTTGCCATTGCACCGGGGGAAGTCATTGTTTATGCGCGTAATCATGTAACGAACCGATTGCTTGAAGCGGCGGGAATCAAGCTCCATGTTATACAGTCATCGGAGCTTTCGAGAGGGCGCGGCGGGCCGCGGTGCATGTCAATGCCGCTTTACCGAGATCAATTATAATAAACAGGGCCGGGGCTTATCGCGATGAGATGCCATGAGATGCCGTTCCCTTGAATAGATAATATTAAGGAGGATTCTTATGCCAGTTAGTTTAAAAGGCAGACATTTGTTGACGCTCAAGGATTATACCAGTGAAGAAATGCATTATCTTCTGAATTTGGCCATGGATCTAAAGGCTAAAAAGCGTGCAGGCATTCAAGGCACGCTGCTGGAACGTAAAAATATATGTTTGATCTTTGAAAAAACTTCAACGCGAACACGTTGTGCATTTGAAGTTGCCGCATTTGACGAGGGCGCCAGCGTCACATTTCTTACCAATAGCCAAATGGGTAAAAAAGAGAGTGTTGAAGATACGGCAAAAGTACTTGGTAGATTTTATGATGGTATTGAATTTAGAGGGTTTAAGCAGGAAACAGTAGATGCTTTGGCGAAATACTCCGGCGTACCGGTTTGGAATGGTCTTACGGATATGTATCATCCAACTCAAATCTTAGCGGATTTTTTAACAATTAAAGAACACGTGGCAAAACCGCTGAATAAAGTAAAATTTGTCTATGCAGGCGACGCGCGCAACAATATGGGGAATTCGCTGATGATCGGTGCAGTCAAAATGGGGATGCATTTTGTTGCCCTAGCACCAAAAGCGCTTTGGCCGTCGGAAGCGCTTGTTGCAGAGATGAATGCCGTTGCAGCAGAAACGGGCGGCACGATTGAACTCTCAGAATCGATTGATGCCGTTAAGGGTGCAGACGTTATCTACACCGACGTGTGGGTATCAATGGGAGAAGAACATCTTTTTGCAGAACGTATCAAGCAGCTGATGCCATATCAAGTCAATAAGGCAATGCTCGATGCCACGGCGAATCCAGATGTGATCTTTATGCATTGTCTGCCTGCTTTCCATGATCTTGAGACAACAGTTGGGCAGGAAGTTGCCAAAAACCATGGAATCACTGAGATGGAAGTAACAGATGAAGTTTTTAGAAGCAAACACTCTGTCGTATTTGACGAAGCCGAAAATCGTATGCATACGATTAAAGCCGTCATGGTTGCGACGATTGGCAATTTGTAATTGATAAAGGTGGTTGAGGATCATATCTCATCACAGAATGACCGCAGCATCACAGCGGATTATTTTTCACAAACCATAAGGGGGCAAAAACATGAAAAAGCAGGAAAAAATCGTGGTTGCTCTCGGCGGCAATGCACTTGGCAGGGCGCCGGAAGAACAGATCAGACTCGTAAAACACACGGCAAAACCCATTGTGGATCTCATTGAAGAAGGCCATCAAGTCATTTTGGCTCATGGAAACGGTCCGCAGGTTGGGATGATTAATCTCGCTATGTCAGCAGCAAATGCTGCCGCTGCCGGAACACCTGAAATGCCGTTTCCCGAGTGCGGTGCCATGAGTCAAGGTTATATCGGTTATCACTTGCAAAATGCTATTCGCGAAGAGATACACAACCGTAATCTCAAGGTACCTGTTGCAACAGTCATCACACAAGTGATTGTCGATAAAGATGATCCGGCTTTTCTCAAGCCCATTAAGCCAATTGGCGCATTTTATGCGGAAGAAGAAGCGCTGGCACTAATGAAGCAGCATGATGACTACCAGATGGTAGAAGACGCAGGCAGAGGATGGCGGCGCGTTGTCGCTTCACCAAAGCCAGTAGACGTGGCTGAAAAAGATACGGTTAAAATCCTGATGGATAGTGGTCACATGGTGATTACTGTTGGCGGAGGCGGTATCCCTGTTTATAGAGACGGCAATGCGCTTATTGGCATTCCGGCCGTTATTGACAAAGATTATTCTGCAGAGAAAATCGCAGAACTAATGGATGCAGATTATCTTATCATTCTAACCACTGTGGAAAAAGTGGCGATTAATTTTAATACGCCTAATGAGACATGGCTGGATAGAATGACCGTTGATGAAGCGACAGCTTATATAGAAGACGGGATGTTTACACCTGGCAGTATGCTGCCAAAAGTTCAAGCAGCTGTGCTGTTTGCAGCATCTAAAACAGGGCGAAAGTCACTGATTACATCACTTGATAAGGCAAAAGACGGTATTGCAGGACTTACGGGGACTATCATTACACAAGCATAATACGTATGAGCATTTTTTGATTTCAGGCAGAAAAAATTCGACAAACAATATAAATAGAGAGATTTGACTGATCCCAGTGGCGAAGTAAAAGCGCTCGTTTGAGAACAGTCATCTCTCTATTGTTCATTTTTTGTGCAATTTGGTACGATACTTGCATTAATAAAAAAGCAGATGAGAAGGTGGGCAACACTTCATGATTAAGTTATAATATGAATAGTACCCCACATGATACTGTATTCTCAAATACGTGATGAAAGTGTGATAGGATGGAAAATACGATTCATTTACAGTCCCAAGTGGCAGATGATGCACTTGTTAAGAATTTAAACCGAATTTTTGACCCGGTGCCGGTGCCGATCATTCTCTTAAACAAGCATACTGAAATCTTGATGATTAATCAGCCCTTTGCAGACTATTTGGGGTACTCGCGTGAAGAAATTATGGGGAAGCGCGTTGATGTGGTTGATCCCAATACGAGATTTCCATATGTTTTCAAATCTAAAAAACCTGAAATATATTGTAAGCATAAGTTCTCAAATGGCCACACGGCGCTCGTTCACAGGATTCCAGTGCTCGATGACAACGGAGAAGTAGCCTATGGTTTCGGCATGGTCGTCTTTGACGATTTAAGAAGTCTGCAAGAAGTGCTTGAACGCAACAAGCTGCTGGAAGGTAAACTGATGATCTATCAGGAAGAACTTAAAAACATCCGAGGTGCCAAGTATTCATGGGATACGATTATTGGTAATTCACTAGTGATGCAGCATGTTAAAATGATGTCGTCTAAAGCGGCAAAGACGGATTCCAATGTTTTAATTATTGGTGAAAGCGGTACAGGAAAGGAATTGTTTGCACATGCCATACATAATGACAGCAAACGCTTTGACGGCCCGTTTGTCAAAATTAACTGCGCGGCTATTCCTAAAGATTTGCTTGAGTCGGAGCTTTTCGGCTACGAAGAAGGGGCGTTTACAGGTGCTAAAAAGCACGGAAAAGTCGGAAAGTTTGAACTTGCAAACGGTGGGACGATTTTCTTAGATGAAATTGGGGATATGCCGCTCGATATGCAGGTCAAAATACTAAGGGTGCTTCAAGAGAAGGAAATAGAGCGCATTGGTGGCAATCGAACGATTCCCATTGATACGCGAATTATTGCAGCGACAAATCGAGATTTAAAGGAACGGATTAAGGAAGGCGAGTTTAGGGAAGATCTTTACTATAGACTCAACGTCATTAATATTGAAGTACCGCCGCTGCGAAAGCGGAAAGAAGATGTCGAACTGATTACACTGAAACTGATGGAAAAACTGTCAAATAACTTGGGACGATATGTGAGTAATATTACCGTTGAAGCCCTTGAGAGCCTTAAGCAGTACAATTGGCCCGGCAATATCAGAGAGCTCGAAAACGTCATCGAACGTGCGATTAATATGACGGATACGGAGAGTATTGAAATGCAGCATCTGCCGGCTTTTATGATTTCAGAACCAAGTGACGAGCTAAAGGACACACCGCTTGTCAGTTTGCGGACAGCTGTTGAAGAAGTAGAAAAGACAACCATACACAACTGTTTGAAGGCTGTGAGCTACAATAAACTAAAAGCTGCGAAAATACTAGGGATCAGCAGAACAAGTCTCTATGAAAAAATAGAAAAATACCATATTGATACACCGAATTAGGAGGCGCAATGCAAACCTTAATGCCGTACAGCCGCTCGAAAGGCCAAACGAAGGGATTGTGTTAAAAGCTAACGAATGGGTCAATATCAAATGAAGATCAGCAATAAGACTGATCTTTATTTTTTAAGAGGAAATAAGGATGAAAAGTGGAAACACTGTTCAGATACATGTACAAAGTGTTGTACATTATATGGACAGTGTTTTATTTTTGTACATATTTGGAGACAAAAATGGCTGTTTTTTGTCTGTTCTATTGAAACTGGTGTCGAAAAAAAGTTGGCATGGCTCTTGCAAATATTAATGACAACAACAAAAGTTTGAGGAGGTTAATATGGCGAGGCGAAATGTTGGCATCGTTGGCACAGGCATCTATATTCCTGAGACCTATATGACGGCGAAAGAAATATCAGAAGCGACAGAAGGCACTTGGTCGGAAGACGCAATTATCAATAAGCTCGGGTTTACGAAAAAGCCAGTTCCCGGTCCGGAAGACGGTACGCAGGATATGGGCGTTAAGGCAGCGATGGATTGTTTAACGCGTACGGGCGTTGATCCACTTAATATCGACGTCATCCTATGCATGGGTGAAGAGTGGAAAGAGTATCCACTGACAACGTCAGCGATTTATATTCAGGAAGCAATCGGCGCAAAAAATGCGTGGGGGATTGATGTACAAAACAGATGCTGTACAACCGTTACAGCGATGAAAATGGCAAAAGACATGCTGATGGCAGATGAAAGTATTGACACGATTATGGTTTGTGGCGGTTATCGAAACGGTGATTTCGTGGATTATCGAGATAAGGACATGAGTATGATGTACAATCTCGGTGCAGGCGCTGCAGCAATTATACTTAAAGCGAATTATGATAAAAACCTATTACTGGGATCACATATTATGTCAGACGGTTCAATGGCAAGAGATGCAGGTGTCGAAATAGGCGGGATTGCCAATCCGATTACAGCAGAGAACTATTTAGAGGCACAAAAGTCACTGAGGCTAATGGCAGCTGATCACATGAAAGCAAGACTGAATGAAGTATCGATGCCCAACTGGATGAAATGTATTGACAAAGCATTCGAAAAATCAAATATCGCAAAATCAGAGCTGGACTATTTGGCTGTTTTGCATTTTAAATATTCAATGCATAAAAAGATGCTTGAGCTCTTAGGGCTGGAAGAAGATCAGTCGATCTATCTCAGTCATTACGGTCATATTGGACAAGTTGATCAAATTTTGTCCTTGCATTTAGCACTTGAGGCAGGCAAGATCAAAGATGGCTCCGTTATTGCAATGATTGCAGCCGGCATTGGGTATGCATGGGCGGCAAATGTAGTCGTTTGGGGCGAAGGAGGCAGTGTAAATGGCTAAAAGCAAGTTTATAACGGTTGAAGAAGCACTTGGCATGATTAAATCCGGTGACCACGTCGTTTCGGGGCTTGCAGGCGCAGAGCCTAAGCTTTTGATGGAATCGCTCCACAGCATTCATACAAATGTTAAGGATGTTCGCGTTATGACTTGCTTGCCAATGGGTGTTTACCCTTATTACGATGATCCACAGTACCGTGAAAGTTTTCTAATGGAAGGCTGGTTCTACAGTGGGCCAATGCGCAAGCGTCATCGCGACAAAACCGTTACGTTTATTCCGAATCATTTGCACTTTGCAGCTAAAAAACGCATTGACTACCACAAGCCCAATGTCTATGTGGGCAACTGCTCGCCAATTGATAAGCACGGATACATCTCACTTGGGCTCAGTGCTGTTTACGAACGTGAGATGATCGAAATGGCAGATATCGTCATTTTAGAAATCAATCCAAATGTACCGAGAACTTTCGGTGATACACTGCTGCACGCATCAGAAGTCGATTATTTCATCGAAACGGATTATGCAATGCCGGAGCTTCCGGCTGCGGCGCCAAATGAAAAGGATAAAAAAATCGGCGAGCACATTGCGGCATATATTGAAGACGGTTCAACGCTTCAATTGGGAATTGGCGGTATTCCAAATGCTGTTGCACAGGCACTAATGTCTAAAAAAGATCTTGGCATTCATACCGAAATGTTCACGGATGGTATGGTCGATCTCTATAATGCAGGTGCTGTCACCAATGCTCAAAAGTCGCTTTTGCCTGGGAAAATGGTGGCTGCTTTTGCACTTGGCAGCAAGAAGCTTTACGATTTTATTGATGACAACCCCGCGGTAGCCATTATGCGAGGTGCTTATGTCAACGATCCATACGTTATTGGTCAGAATGATAAGATGATTTCGATTAATACATCTGTCGAAGTGGATTTAACAGGTCAATGCTGTTCAGAAAGCATTGGATCAAAACAAATCAGCGGAACGGGTGGTCAGGCTGATACTGCTATTGGCGCTCAAAATGCAGAAGGCGGCATGTCTTTTATTGCTCTTTATGCAACCGCAAAAGTGAAAGATCCTAAGACAGGTGAATTCATTGAAAAATCAAAGATCGTGCCGACGCTGGCACCGGGTGCAATTGTGTCGCTCTCCCGTAACGATGTTGACTTTGTCGTGACGGAATACGGTGTTGCAGCGCTGCGAGGAACCTCTGTACGCGAGCGTGTTAAACGATTAATTGCCATTGCGCACCCGAATTTTCGTGAAGAGCTTGCAAAAGAAGCAGAGGCACTCATGCTCTGGTAAGTTGAAATAAATGATTAACGCTATCTCCTAATATGAATAAAATAGATTCCCTTAACCTTTTTTTGGAAAACTCATGCATGCTGCGCCCATTAGATGCATGAGTTTTTCACATTAAAAACCCGATACTGCAATTTTGCGGTACCGGGTTCTTTTGCAATTGTCAGTAAACTGATTAACGCATCGTTTAAGCCTGAAAGTCGCCTAGGCATGTTATTTGATAAACTAGTTTTCCTCAGGGTAGGTTTCGTGCAGTTTTGCGGCAATAGCCTCTCCGAGTTCTGTAAGGGCTTTGAATTCTGCATCTTTTGGCGAATAGGTTGCTTCGATGGATTCGCCAATGCGCTCCCAACCGATTTCATCAACAAATGCATTGATGCCCGAAACGCCGCCGCCCGACCAAGATTTATTGCCAAACACCGAGACATAGCGGTCTTTCAGACTTGAATTTGAAAGTTTAGCGAGAACCGTTTCAACAGAGCTGAATACTTTCGTATTATAAGCACATGACCCGATGACAGCGGCTTTATACTTCCAAATTTCACTTAGAATATAAGACGGATGGGTTTTAGAAGCGTCAAAGACCTTTACATCCTTAATGCCGTTTTCAGCGATAATTCTCGCAAGAAAATCAGCCATTTTTGCGGTATTACCATACATAGAACCATAGACGATAACGACGCCTTTTTCTGCTTCATAACGGCTCCATTTATCGTAAAGGCCTATAATTTCGCCAGGATTTGATCGCCAAATCGGACCATGTGTTGGTGCGACAATTTGAATATCAAGACCTGCCAGTTTTTTGAGGCTTCGCTGAACCATGGCGCTGTATTTTGCCACGATATTTGAATAATATCTGCGCGTTTCATCTTCATAAAACTCATAATTGATTTCATCATCAAAAATGCCGCCGTCCAGCGCGCCAAAGCCGCCAAAGGCATCCATAGAGAAGAGCACTTTAGAAGTTGTTTCGTAAGTCATCATCGTTTCCGGCCAGTGAACCATCGGTGTCATGTAAAATGTCAACTTGTGAAAACCGAGGTCAATGATGTCGCCTTCGACGACTTCCATATAATTTCTTGTGATGCCGTAAAAACCTTCTATAAAAGGAAACGTTTTTTTATTGCCGACAATTTTCATGTCTGGATAAGTGCCGAGAAGCGCGAGCATCGAACCGGAATGATCGGGTTCCATATGATTGACAACTAGATAATCAACGGGTTTGTCACCGATGATTTCCTTAATTTTCTCAAGATACTCTGTCGTCTTATTGAATTTAACTGTGTCGATGATGGCAACTTTTTCGTCGTTGATGAGATAAGAATTATATGCTACGCCTTTCTCAAGCGGCCAGTAATTTTCAAATAACGTCGTTTCGCGATCGTTGACACCGATCCAGTGAATCTTGTCTTTAATCGATAATCTGCAATTCATCTTTTCACCTCATTCAATTGGTTGTTGTTTTCGTTCATTATTATAGATTAAAATTACCCTTCAAGCATCATTATAACACATAAATTATTTATTTTTTAACAAGCTGCAAACAAATTGTATACAAAGTTTCTATCGTCTGAAAGGTAAAATCGGATTAACGAGACAGGAAGCGATAGATATCGGAGCCATAGAAGTAAGGGATTTCTAAAGTCGTTGTTAAGATCACTTTAATTAAAGATTAAAACAGTCAAAAAGACTTGAAAAAAATAATTGTATACAAAATACAACGGTGTTATAATAAAAATAACGCGGAGAATGTTAGGTTGAATATACTCAAGGTCGTATAGCAAGCGTGAAACATGAATAAATTTGTGGCAGGGCGTGTATTATTTGTTTTAATTTTTGTAATATTTTGATAAACTAATAGTTAAGCAATTAATTATATTTACGCATTTAAGCGCTATTAACCTAGTATTTGATGCAAGTGCTTATCATGTAGCGAGTGAATTAGACCAACGCGTCGACTTCGTTCGTCAAGTGACAGGATTGTATGATAATACAGTACTGTTTGAGATCTATATTGATTAAAGGAGGCTATTTAAAAATGGGTAAAAAAGTAATGAAAACCATGGATGGTAACACCGCTGCTGCATACGTTGCCTATGCATTCACGGATGTTGCTGCAATCTACCCAATTACCCCATCTTCAAACATGGCAGAGTCTGTAGATGATTGGGCAGCACATGGCAAAAAGAACATCTTTGGTCGTCCCGTAATCGTATCTGAAATGCAATCTGAAGCTGGTGCAGCAGGGGCTGTTCATGGGTCGCTTCAAGCAGGTGCATTGACGACAACTTTTACAGCGTCTCAAGGGTTATTACTCATGATACCAAACATGTACAAGATTGCCGGTGAGCTATTGCCGGGTGTGTTCCACGTCAGCGCTAGAGCGGTTGCTTCACATGCACTTTCTATCTTTGGGGATCATTCTGACGTTATGGCGACACGCCAAACAGGTTTTGCAATGCTTGCATCGGGTTCTGTACAAGAAGTTATGGACCTTGGCGGTGTCGCGCACTTAGCGGCAATTAAAACAAGCGTACCATTCTTACACTTCTTCGACGGTTTTAGAACGTCTCATGAAATCCAAAAAATTGAAACCATTGACTACGATGATTTTGATCGTCTGGTTGATCATGATGCCATCGTCGCTTTTAGAAAGAAAGCACTCAGCCCAGAGCACCCTGTTACCAGAGGTACGGCTCAGAATCCTGATATTTTCTTCCAAGCGAGAGAAGCATCTAACAGCTATTACGATGCGATCCCAGAAGTCGTTGTCGATTACATGAATGAAATCAATAAAATTACTGGCAGAGATTACAAACCTTTTAACTACTATGGTGCACCTGATGCAGAGAACATCATCGTTGCAATGGGGTCTGTTGTTGAAGCCATTGAAGAAACCATCGATTACCTGAATGCCAAAGGCGAAAAATACGGCATGATTAAAGTCAGACTGTATCGACCATGGACAGACAAATACTTCTTTGATGTCCTGCCTTCAACGGTTAAGAAAATCGCGGTACTCGATCGTACAAAAGAGCCTGGTTCAGACGGTGAACCACTTTACAAAGATGTTCGCGCAATGTTCTTTGGCAAAGCTGATGCACCGATTGTCGTGGGCGGCCGTTATGGTTTAGGTTCTAAAGATACAACGCCTACGCAAATTAAAGCTGTTTATGACAACTTAAAAGCAGATGTACCGGCAAATGGTTTTACCATTGGTATCAATGATGATGTTACGAATCTTTCGTTAACTGAAAATGACAGTGTCGTCATCGAAACGCCGGGAACTATTCGATGCAAATTCTGGGGTCTTGGCTCCGACGGTACAGTTGGTGCCAACAAAAGCGCCATCAAAATTATCGGTGATAAAACAGATAAATATGCACAAGGTTATTTTGCATATGACTCTAAAAAATCAGGCGGTATTACAGTATCCCACTTAAGATTTGGCGACAAGCCGATTCGTTCCACTTACTTAATTGTTGAAGCGGACTATGTCGCATGCCATAATCAGTCATATGTTTATCAGTATGATCTGCTCAAAGGTCTTAAAAAAGGCGGCAGCTTTGTTCTCAACTGCAAATGGAATGCAGAAGAACTCGAAGCATTGCTTCCGGCATCAATGAAGCGTTATATTGCGAAAAATGATATCAAATTCTATACGATTGACGCGACGAGCGTAGCGGAAGAAATTGGTCTTGGCAATCGCATTAACATGATTATGCAAGCGGCATTCTTTAAACTCGCAAACGTTATTGAGATTGATAAAGCGATTGCATATTTAAAAGAAGCCATTGAAAAATCATACGGCAAAAAAGGCCAATCTATTGTTGAGAAAAACAATAAAGCTGTTGAATACGGTATTGAACGTCTCGTAAAAGTAGATGTGCCTGCTGCTTGGGCAGATGCAAAAGACAGCGATGTTGCACCAGAAGCGACAGGTGAACCTTCATTTATCAAAGATATTTTAAGACCGATTACGGCTCAAAAAGGTGATGATCTGCCTGTTAGCATTTTCAAAGAAACAGCAGATGGTACATTTGAAGCAGGTTCGGCGGCTTATGAAAAACGCGGTATCGCGGTAAATGTACCTGAATGGCAAATTGACAACTGTATCCAATGTAATCAATGTTCGTATGTGTGTCCACATGCTGCCATCAGACCTTTCTTACTGACTGAAGAAGAAGTGGCTGCGGCACCGGCAGGTCTTGCAACGAAAAAAGCAATTGGCAAAGGGCTTGAAGGCTTGGCATATAAAATCCAAGTTTCACCTTATGACTGTACTGGCTGCGGCAACTGTGCCGACGTCTGTCCAGCAAAACAAAAAGCACTTATCATGAAACCGATTGAAACGCAAGTCGAACAAGAATCGCCAAATTGGAACTATGTCATTGATTTACCGGTTAAAGATGATAAAATGCCGCTTTCAACTGTAAAAGGTTCACAATTTGCACAGCCGCTCTTCGAATTCTCAGGTGCATGTGCAGGCTGTGGTGAAACACCTTACATGAAAGCAGTAACACAGCTCTTTGGCGACAGAATGATGATTGCCAATGCAACGGGCTGTTCTTCGATCTGGGGTGGTTCTGCACCAGCAACACCTTATACAAAAAATGCAGCAGGTAAAGGTCCAGCGTGGGCGAACTCACTGTTTGAAGACAACGCTGAGTATGGCTATGGTATGGCGGTTGCCGTTAAAGCAATTCGCGCCGCAATGAAAGAAAAATTTGCAACAGTAGCTGAAATGGCTGTTGCAGACGATGTAAAAGCAGCATTTGCAGCTTGGATTGAAGGCATGGAAGATCCGGATGCTTCTAAAGCAGCTGGTGCGAAAGTGCTCGCCATTGCAGAAGCGGGATCGGATAATGCAGAACTTGAAGCCGTTCTCAAATATACAATTGACAATGCCGACTACCTCGGAAAACGTTCTTTATGGATCGTCGGTGGTGACGGTTGGGCATATGATATTGGTTACGGTGGTCTTGACCATGTACTCGCAAGTGGTGAAAATGTCAACATCCTCGTATTTGATACAGAAGTTTACTCAAATACAGGTGGTCAAGCTTCTAAGTCAACACCGGTTTCTGCGGTTGCAAAATTCGCAGCATCGGGGATGCGCGTGAAGAAAAAAGACCTTGGTATGATCGCAACCACTTATGGCTATATCTACACAGCACAAGTTTCAATGGGTTCTAATCAAGCGCACTTCCTCAAAGTTTTACAAGAGGCTGAAAGTTATGATGGACCATCACTCATCATTTGCTACTCACCATGTATCAACCACGGTATCAAAGGTGGTATGGGAACAGCACAAAGAAGAATGAAAGAAGCCGTTGCATCTGGATACTGGCATTTATGGCGTTTTGACCCACGCTTAAAAGCAGAAGGTAAAAACCCATTTGTGTTAGATTCAAAAGAACCTTCTGATAGCTTTAGAGAATTCCTGCTTGGTGAAACAAGATATACAAGCCTTAAAACACAATTCCCTGAAGTGGCAGAAGAATTATTTACCCTTGCTGAAGCACAGGCGAAAGATCGCTATGAAGGCTATGTAAGAATGTCAAAGATGGAATATTAAGCATTACAGAACATTAAGCATAAAAAGGGATTAGGCAATTGCCTAATCCCTTTTTATATGTTTAAAATTAAAAAGATTTAAAATTTTGCATTTAATTAAGATGGTTAAACGTGAAAATGATTTTCTTGTGGCACGAGATGCGGGTTGTCTGCCACATCCGTGTAATAGATTACTGAATATAATACAGAAGGATTTGATGAGACGTTGGTCACTGTGTGCAGCAGATCACCCGCATATCGCACGGTATCCCATTTTTTCGCAACATATGTTTCAATGACGCCGGTTTCGAGATTTTCAAAAATAAATTCAAATTCGCCTTCGATGATAAAGCAAATTTCATCGCCCTTATGCGTGATAGGACCAATTGATGCGCCGGGCTCCAATCGGAAGTGTACTGGGAAAATAGGTGCTTTGCCCGGGTCGGTTAGAAGAATGTAGGATGAAATGCCTTCGATGTCATAGCCCAACTTTTGACACTGTTCTAATGGCAATACCTTATTGCTCTCGGAAGCATCCTCATATAAATCTGAAAGTTTTTTGCCGTACACATCTAGAATACTCTGTAGCTTACCAATGCTAATACCTGATCGGCCATTCTCTACCAAACTCAAAAAGGCAGATGAGATCCCAACCTTTTCGGAAACATCCTTAAGCTTTAAACCGCTCTTTTCTCTCATTTGTTTTAATTTGAATCCCAATAACCAATTATCCATTTTCTATTTCCTATTTCCTTTCTTATGTCATGATCATCTAATGTCTAACGTCCAATGTATATCGTATATAAGTCGTGTGAATAATCACACGCAAGGCAAGCATTAATTGTATAATCATGTGAAAAATCCTAAAATGTTTCGAAAAATTCTAAACCATTCAAATATATTTAAATTTTAAATCAATTATACCATAATCGTTATTGGCAAACGCAAAAAAATGGAAAATTACTTGCCTGATTTCATTGAATTTTTTAATGATATGCCTATTTGACGAATCAAAAGGGGTTGACAAAGAAAATAAATAGAGTTAATATTTAACCAATACTTAAATATTAAGTAATACAATATATTTAAGTATACGCGGATTTTGATTGTATCAAAATTTTTAAATGTTCTCAATAGAAAAGGAGGCAATGCAATGAAGTATGGACTTGATTTTCACAACAAGATTGTATTGGTCACAGGTGCTGCGCAAGGCATTGGCAAGAGCATTTCGATCGGTTTCGCTTCACTAGGTGCCACAGTGCTGTTGGTTGATTTGGAGCAAAATGAGCGTCGAATGGTGGAGATTGTCAACACGGCTGATGATGTGGGAGGGTGCGCTGAACTATTTTGCTGCGATATTACCAATGATGCCAGCGTTGATAAAATGTTGAGTGATATTAAACATCAGTATGGACGTGTGGATATTCTCATTAATAATGCAGGCATCTACCGCACAGGTCCCTCTGTTGAATACAGTTATGAAAACTGGGATAGGACATCGGCAATTAATGTCAGATCACATTTTTTTATGTCGACTAAAATTGCCAAACATTTTATGATTCCGGCAGGCAGGGGCAGAATTATATTTATGTCATCAACCGCAGCACATTTTGGCGTACCTGAAGCGGTTGCATACGGTGTCAGCAAAGCATCTACACTGCAAATGACAAAGGCGCTTGCGGCAGAGTGGGCGAAATATAATATTCACGTGAATGCGGTAAATCCATTTTTTGTAGCAACAGATCTCATCGCCTTTTTTGACGAAAAGACGGTTGAAAGCATTGCTCAAAAAAGTCCGCTAAAAAGAATTGCAAATCCAGAAGACATCGTTGGGGGCGTACTGTTTTTATGTTCGGATTTGGCCAATTATATTACGGGCGTTCATCTGGATGTCGATGGTGGCAGAACCATTGCAGGAAGTTAAAAAAACACTATATTGTGAGGGCAGTATAAGGTGTTGCTCATCATTGACACAGGCGGAACAAATAGAATAAAAGGGCTGGCGTGTTATGAACAGATAATTGAATAGGAGGGGTTAGATTGTTATGGTTCATCATTACTGATGTATGCAATTGCTACAGATATTCGCCATGTAAGTACCTCAAGGCATTGGCATAAATCGAACATTTTCAGAAGCTAGCCAATCAATAACGTGAAAGGGGTGGATTAAATTGAAACAGATCATTCCCTATGGCAACGCAGACAAGCTTTTCGACTTACATGGAAGAACCTGCTTTATCGTTGGCGCAGGTGGTATTGGTGCGACGATAGCAAAGGCGTTTGCTCAAAAAGGCGCCGAGGTCATCATCGCCGATATCAATGCGCATGAAGCGATGCAGATATGCGCAAATATCCAAGCGGAGGGTGGTAACGCCCATACCTATACGATTGATGTGACACTGAAGGAAAATGTTGTAAAGGTCGTCGAAACAGTTTTGCAGCAATTTGGGAAAATCGACGTGCTGGTAAATGCCGTGGGCGTGAGTGCAACGGACAGCGCAGTTGATTTTAATGAAAAGGCAATTGATAGAATTTTGGATATCAATTTAAAGGGATCTGTATTTTTGAACCAAAGCATAGGCAAAGTGATGATTGCTCAGCGATATGGAAAAATAATCAATATCGGGTCTATTGGCGGCGTCCTTAATCATACCACTTGCACAATGCCCTATTCGATCAGCAAAGCGGCTGTGCATCAATTGACGCGAAGCTTTGCCGGGGAACTATCCGAATATGGCATTAATGTCAATGCAATTGCACCATCATGGGTCCACACGCCGATGATGGAAAATAGAGAAACAGCAATATATGAAGGCATTCGGAAAGGGGTTCCCTTCGGCAGGATGATGGCGCCGCATGAACTGATAGGCGCCGCGGTGTTTTTGGCAACAGATGCTTCAAATTTTGTCACGGGCATCACGCTCTATGTCGATGGCGGGTATTTGTCCTGCAAACCTTTATATTAATTATATTTTTGTCCACAACCACATGTAGAACATAGATTACCCCTAGCAATGAGCAAAAGTCGATGCTGCGCTAACAACCCTGAGTGCAGTGTCGGCTTTTGTGTTTTTTGCGGATAAAGAAAAATGCTGCGAAAGGTGATTTTTGAACTAAATTTGCATTGACATTTGCGGAAAGATGATTTAACATTTAATTATCACTTAAATATTAAGTATAATTTAAAAGTTTTATGGATGCGATGTTTAATCAAAAGAGAATAAGAAGTGCAAAAAACACATGCAGTTTATTTTTCTCAATATGAAAGGAGTGTATGAAATTGCAAACGAATAAAATTAGGTGGGATGTTATTGAGCAGCTCTCAAAAGAGCACGGCATGCTCTCAAAGACTTTTTTCTATGGATTGCCTGAAGTGACAGATCCGGTGCACACAGCTGTAGCGACGGATGACGTGATTGTACAGCCAAAATGGGACATCTCGGACAAGGTTGTTATTTCAACTGCAGTTGTTGGTTCATTTTACAGCAAGAACGGCAATCCGAACCAGCCAATAACACCAGATGAAATTTATAATTCGGCGAGAGAAGCGATTTTGGCTGGGGCGCCAATTATTCACATTCACGTAAGAAATGAAGATGGCTATAACCGTTTAGATCCAAAACTATTTAATCAGGTCATCGGTTCATTAAAAAAAGAATTTCCAGATGTCATGTTTGACTGCTGCCTTGTGCCAAGATATGAAGGCGACTGGGAGCGTATGCTGGAAATGCTCGATTCGAAGCTCATCGACGTAACACCAATTAATACGACGGCAACTTACTGCGGAGATATGCTGCTGACGAAAGCACCGCATATTATCATTCAAAAAGCGCGCCTTGTTCAGGAGCATGGCATTATTCCACAAATCGCAGTTTATTCGGATGGTGACATTGACAATGCGGATCGCTGGCTGTTTAAAACAGGGCTGGTTGAAACCGGTGCAACGGGACAGCCATCGCATTGGCTCATCTTAGCAGACTTGCCGGGTGGTAGCCCAATGCCAACAAAAAGCGGCATGGTGGAAACTTTTATGCACTTACACAACCGCATCAAGGAAATTGACAAGGATGCAGTCATTATGGTGTGTGCATCCGGACGTGCATCAAGTTATTTGGCAACGCTTGCCGTGTTGATGGGATGTCATATTAGAGTGGGGATGGAAGATACGGTGTGGAAGTGGCCGCACAAGGATGATAAGATCGAGAACAATGCTAAGACATTCTTGGATTATAAACAGTTATGTGCACTGCTGGGGAGAGAAGTCGCAAGTCCGAATGATTACAGAAAATTGATTGGATTACCGCTCAAATAGCATAGAAAGCGTTATTAAAGAACCTTAATGCAGTTAAGACAGTGAGAAGCGCCATGGAAAAGGGTACAAAGCTTCTCACTGTTCAATCGCATTAATGATAAAAAAGTGCCAAATAAAGCGCACTGTAAAAATGAGATATGATTGGGAGGGGTTATAATGTTATGGCGTATTTCAAAGAAATTTAATTTTGCGGCAGAAAAAATCATTCCGGACACATTTGTATTTTGCATTCTCTTGACATTTGTATGTATGTTGGGGAGTCTTATTGTATCAAATTTTAATTTTTCACTGGTTATCTCTGGCTGGCGTGATGGTATATGGTCCATGAACAGCTTCGCATTTCAAGTTATCCTCATGGTTGTCGTATGCAGCGCCTCGGCGAAATCAACGCAGGTTAAGAAACTGCTCATCAGAATATCTGAAATTCCAAAATCACCGTTATCGGCAATGGTCATTTTTCTAGTTACGATTTATATCGCCAGCTTTATCAATTGGGCATTTGGCACAATCCTTACCGCCATTCTGGCAACCTATCTGGCTAGCAAGGTTAAGGGACTGCATTTTCCAATGATGATCGTCGGCGGATATATGGTCATGGTTCAATCTCAGGTAATCACACCAAGTATCAGTGCTTATGCGCTGGTGGCAACACCGGGGCATTTCCTCGAGGATGCCATTGGTGTCATCCCTCAGAATTTAACGGCGTTTAATCCAATGAATTTGCTTCTCTTTGCCATTACGACAATCGTCTTATGCAGCGTCGTCATTTTCACGCGGCCGCCGAAGGATGAAATCGTTGAGCTTGATGCAAAATATTTGGAAAAGGTTCAGGGCGAGGATGTCGAAGACGAGGCAGACGATGAGGAACGCTCATTGGCAAACAGCATGAATAAAAGCAAATTGATTATGTTGTTGTTTGGTATATTCGGTGTTGCAGCAATTATTCATTCTGTGATGACTAAGGGCGTTCTGGGGTCTTTGAACTTTAACGGTATTATATTCATCTTCATGGTTTTGAATATGTTTCTCTATAATACACCGCGCCGCTATTATCTGGCAATGAAACAAAGTGCAAGTGCTTCTGCAGAAATTTTGCTTCAATTCCCATTTTATGGCGGGATCATGGGCATGATGCAGTCCTCGGGTTTAGCGAGTGCAATAGCAATGTGGCTAGTCAACATTTCTTCGGCAGATACATTTTATGTTTTTTCATTCTGGTCAGCGGCACTGGTAAATATTTTTATTCCTTCGCAGGGTGGTCAATGGATTATTCAGGGGCCGATTTTGACAGAGGCTGCTCAAACGCTAGGTGCACATATACCATATGTTCTGAATGCATTCCTGAATGGTGATGAAATGACAAATCTCTTTAATCCGCTTTGGGCAATGCCGGCTTTGGCAATCGTAGAGATGAAGCTGAAAGATGTCTGGGGATTAATGTTCTTTCTATTAATATTCTGGTTTATTGTCGTAACATTGGGATTATATTTTCTTCCAGGGCTGTTCCCGGTTTAACGGACGGGCAGGACTGAAAATATCAATTGAATAAAATTTATATGAGAACCCTTCTGTCGGATGGCATTGTCAGAGGGGTTCACTTATTGTGAATGAAATGGAATTGTAATAGAATAGCTATGGATTTTCAAAGGAGAATACGGTATTATTTTGTAGCAACGTGTTGATATTATCCATCGGATGGGTATGGAAATAACAAGGCAAAGTCTACAGGAGGATTAAATGAATTTTTTACGCGTGAGTACGAGACTGTTTTGTGATGTCTATGAAGCATTTAGAGGCCTTACAAAAGATTCTAGAATGACAGCATGGGCGGGCAAATCAGAAGCGATCGTACGCATCGGCGAAATCGAGTTTAAGATGTCGATTGATTTAGAGGTGCCAAACGAACGTGTTGAGTGGGTATTGCCGGATGAGGGGCTGCGATTAACATTTAACATGATGAAGTGTACATCCAAGACTGAATACTGTACGGAAGTGCATCTTGTCGTTGCATCACTTGATGGTGAAGCGCTGTCTGATGAAGTTGGGAAAGTGTGGCAAAGAAATGCTAATCAATTGATGGAACAGTTGAGAGCACATTACAATAAAGACTGGGTTATCTTGGATACAGATTTGAGTTTAAGCCAGTTAAGGGGAAGTCTGTAAATCGTTTTTTAAAATAGCAAAACAAGCCAAATCGAAATCATGTAATGCATTGGCATCAAGGCCGACGGCATTATGAATAAAACTTATAAAAAGCCGATGTTTCAGTTCGTTTGAAACACCGGCTTTTTAATGAGGTAATTGCGTCATCAAATAATGCCTTTAACCCTATTTAAATCACATCAATAATTCTAAGTGATTTGGGATCAGGTTACTAGAGTAAATGAAACACTTCACCGGCACCCGGAATGACAATTTCGGTTTCAGGCGGCATTTGCTCTGATAATTTTTCTGCAAAGACGTCCATCGCGGCGGGTTCACCATGAATAATAAAGAGTCTTTCCAGCGATTGCATCGCTTTGGTCCAAGCGAGGAGATGCCGCTGGTCGGCATGACCTGAAAAGCCAGTAATCGTATGAAGCTTTGCCTTGACGGCAATGGTTTCATCAAGTATAGAGACAGGACTCTCACCTTCTTGGATGGCTCTGCCCAATGTTTCTTCAGCTTGAAAGCCAATAAAGACGACATGCGTGTTTTGACGCCATAAATAGTGTTTGAGATGATGCTTGATTCGACCGGCATCACACATGCCGCTGGCGGCGATGATTACTTTTGGCGACTTGTCACGATTGAGTGCAATGGACATCTCGATGCTTTCAACGAGGTGTAAGTTCGGCATATTGAATGGATTGCGATCATAACTTTGAACGCCTTCATTCATATAGTCTTTATTGTCGCCATAGACTTTAAAGGCTTCAAGTGCCAATGGCGAATCGACATAAAACGGAATGTGTTCCAGCAGCTGACGTGTTGCTTCGTCTGTGTTATCAATAAAGGTATTGAGCTGATAAATGAGTTCCTGAGTGCGCCCGACGGCAAAAGAAGGTACGATAACGGTTCCGTTTTCACGCACGGCAGTACGAATAATATCTGCAAACGCCTGCATGCGCTGTTCGACGCCAACGTGATTGCGATCACCATAGGTTGATTCGACAATGAGATAATCAGCATCCGATATAGTGACAGGCTTGTTTTGAACGGGGTTGCTGCCGTTGCCGAGATCGCCGGAAAAAACGAGCTTCTTTAGACCTTCTTCACCTTTAAAGGTTAAAATAACGCTGGCGCTGCCGAGCAAATGACCTGCATCGACGAATTTAAATGAAAGGTCGCCTTCGATGGTCATTTCATGTTCATAAGTAAGCGGATAGAGATATTGCAGCGCGATAACGGCGTCATCCTCTGTATACAGCGGAGGTACCTTTGGCAGTCCGGCACGTTCGCGTTTCTTGTTGTCAAAAGCGTTTTCGGCTTCGTGAATTTTGCCTGAATCCCGTAAAAGAACATTGGTGAGCGCCATCGTCGGATAAGTACAAAAGACTTTGCCGTTGAAGCCGTGTTTGACGAGAAGCGGTAACCTGCCACTGTGATCCACATGTGCATGTGTTAAAATAATAAAATCGAGGTGTGCCGGATTAAAAGGCAACGTGTTGTAATTGAGATTTTCTTCCTCAAAATTTCCCTGAAACTGTCCGCAGTCGACTAAACCTTTGAGATTATTATGTTCCAGATAGTACATAGAGCCGGTAACGCGCCCTGTTGCACCGATAAAAGTGATTGTCATTGAGCTCACATCCTAATCATGAAATTCATTCTTTGTTCTCTCTTTGTTCTATTGTACCCTATTTTTTCTGTTTCTTGCGAAAAAACTGTTGTCATAAAGCCGCCGAAATAAGATAATGGTATCAATATAGGACGACATGAGGAGGATGACGATGAAATTTGCAGTTTGCACGAAATCCGGTAGGGCATTGGGGCTTTGCCTAGTCACCGAAGAAGGGGTAAAACCACTATCTCAAATTTTGGGCATTCAAGTGGATGGCTTATATGAACTGGTTGAAAACTGGGAGGATATGTGGCCGGAACTTGAGCGCAAAGGCAGTGAACTGATGCCGATACCGCTTTCGGAAGTGAAGTTTGAAACACCGGTCAAGACGCCAAAGCGTAATATTATCTGCGTCGGTAAGAATTATCTTGAACATGCAAGAGAACTTCAGGGCAAAACTGCAACGCTGGCAGGCATTCCAACAGAGCCCATTTTTTTCTCAAAAATGGCATTTGAAACCATTGGGCCTGAAGACCATATTATCTATGAGACATCCGTTACCAATGAAGTGGATTATGAGGCTGAGTTGGCAGTGATCATTGGCAAGCGCATTAAAAATATTACTGAGGCTGATGCCGAAGCGGCCATATTTGGCTATACTGTCAGCAATGACGTGAGTGCTCGTAATCTTCAAGTGCAGCACATTCAATGGCATAAGGGAAAATCGCTGGATACCTTTACACCGCTTGGTCCAGTCGTGGTGACGAAAGATCAGTTTGATTACCCGCCCAAATTGAAGGTTGAATGTTTGGTGAATGGTGAAGTGCGACAGTCCAGTTATACCGATAATTTAATTTTTAGCATCAGCAAATTGATTGCGACACTTTCACAGGGGATGACATTGATTCCGGGGGATATTATTTTAACGGGAACACCGTCGGGGGTCGGCATGGGCTTCGATCCGCCAAAATATTTAAAAGACGGTGATATCGTTACATGCCGTATTGAAGGAATCGGGGATTTAACGAATAAGGTTGTAACTAAAAATTAACAATCCTGTAAAGCAGGGGCCATAGGTTTTTGGTACAATAGAAAAGAACTCATATTTAAAATAAGCAGAAGAGAGAGACTAAAAGGGGCGTATATGCTGAAACTCACAAAGAAAACAATTGTACTGATGGCCTTAATTTTTGGGATTGCCAATATGAATTTTGCAGAATCAAAAGAAGTGCCTGAAATGCCTCAAGATACAGGTGCTGCAATTGGTGTCGAAAAACCGGCAGTATCTGAAACAGGTGGTACGACGACTGGCGATGCGATAGAGGTCGTCAAACAGAACAATGAAGGTTTTACATTGGTGGAATCCTATTCGCTGAATCCGCCTGAACGCATTAATTTAGATGAAATTGCGTATAATAAATACCATGTTGGCTACTATTATATTGTTGCGGTCAATAATGCCGTCAACATCCGTCAGCAGCCGACGACGGCTAGTCCCGTTATTAAGAGCTTGGGACTTTACGGCAAGATGAATGTCTTCGAAAAAGTTAAAGGGCAGTATTTCGTAAAGTCAGATGGCGATGAGTGGTACCGCGTGTACTGGTATGAAAACGAAGAAATCAAGACAGGCTATATTTACTCGAAAATCGTATCGTTTAGACAATTTCGATTTGATGTGGCGCTCGATAAAATCGAACACCTTGAAACTTTTTTCGATGGTGCGAGAAAAATGGGCAAAATAAATAATTATAAGAATTACAGCGGCAGAGCACCACTCAATAACGGCAGTGACACAGATGCCTTTGGCAATAAGCGCGATCAGTCAGCACCGTTGTATGAGACGAACAGTACCGACAGTGCTTTTAGATATTTGCTGGATGGGCAAATTTTTGATATCTTGGATGACAGCGGCGATCTGTATTATGTATATGTTCCGGACATTGATGCAGAAGGCTATGTACCGAAAAAGTTTGTTTCTACTTCAAATTCTGTCAAAGCGATCAATCAAGTTGTTTTTATGGACCTGCACAATCAAAATATCTCTACGCTAGATCTTGTTGAAGACCAATGGGTGGTTCGCTCACTGTCTTATGCGACATCCGGCAAAGAAGCGGAGTTTAAAGAAAAGACAGTTCCGGGATATTATGCCGCTATTCAGAAAAAAGATCAGTTTATCTATCTCGACGATGTGACAAAAGAATTAGATGGCTATGCACCGTTTGCTATTCGCTTTAACGGTGGTGCGTATCTGCACGGATTTCCTGTGACATATCAATGGGTTACAGAGCAAAAACTGGTTAGTGAAGCGGAATATGATGAAAATAATCTTTTGATTAAAGAAGCTGAGTACGAAGACATTCGCATTGGTGGTCCAATAGATCCGGGACACATTGAGTATTCATATACACTTGGAACGATTCCGCTTTCGCATAAATGTGTTCGAAACCCAACTTCTCATGCTGAATTCATGTACAACTGGATTGTATTGGATCAAAGTATTATTATTATATCTGAATAGGAGAATTGAATGAAGCAATCTAAAAAGCTTCTCGCCATAATGGGTATTGCGATTGTATTGGTGGCCTTTGTGATTATCGGGCGCCAGTACAATCTTTTTGCGCGTTCTGGAAATGAAACGGCGGCAGATGAAGTGACTGCCATGCCATCAAATGATGAGACCGAAAGCGAAAAACAAGCGAGACTTGAAGCAGAGCGCCTCGAGGCAGAGCGCCTTGAAGCGGAACGCATTGAAAAAGAAAGGCTCGAGGCAGAACGACTGGAAAAAATTGAGAAAGACATCGCAGAAAATACGTGGTACATTGCGAAAAATGATGCAGCAGTCTATGCTTCTGTATCGGAAGATGCAAGTGGAGACGACCCAACCGTCGAGGGCGAAACGACAGCAGCCGCAGAAGTGCCAATTGCGACGCTGTCAAAGCGCACGGAGATTTATGCATCAGATTACATTGAAGATAATGAAGGCAATCCGAAGTGGGTTGAAATTAAGAGTTCATATGATGCGTTAAAGCCAATAGGGTTTGTTGCATATTCAGATCTCGTAAGATCGCGTGCAGACTTTATTACAAAGCCATATGAAGATGCGGATTACACTGCATTTGAAAAAGGCGGTTCATATGAAGACAATCCGCCTCAAGTGGTAAAAGGCATATACGTAACCGGGCCGTCGGCTTCCACAGCAAGAATTGATGAGCTGATTGATTTGATTGATCAGACATCCTTAAATACAATGGTCATTGATGTTAAAGATGACAGCGGGAAGCTTTTATTTTATACAGATGCGGCTGGCCAATACAATCCTAGCGCCAATGACAGCGTTTATATAAAAGACATTGATTCCTTTGTTCAAAAACTGAAAGCACATGAAATTTACCTAATCGCTCGAATTGTAACCTTCAAATCGCCAGTTTATGCTAAAGCGAATACAGATAAAGCTATTGTCTATAAAGGCGGCGGATTATACAGTGATGCAGACGGCCTTATTTGGGCATCGGCATACAATGAAGATTTATGGGCTTATAATGTAGGGGTTGCAAAAGAAGCGGCGGCAAAGGGCTTTGATGAAATCCAGTTTGACTATGTTCGGTTTCCCGCAATCTCCAATAAGGATAGGATTGATTTTCGAAATGAAACAGGCGCAACACAAGTTGCGGCGATTCAAAATTATTTAAAATATGCTTACGGCGAATTAAGTCCGATGCATGTCTATGTGTCTGCCGATGTCTTCGGATGGGCTGCAACAGCAATTAACGATGTTGGCATTGGTCAGCATTGGGAAGCAATTGCCAATGTTGTCGACTATATTTGTCCAATGATGTATCCAAGTCATTACGGTACCAATAATTTTGGACTGTCTGTGCCTGATGCGCAGCCGTATGCAACGGTGGATGCCTCTATTAAAGATGCTCTAAAACGGAATGAGAATCTAGAAACACCGGCACAGATTAGACCGTGGATACAGGATTTTACCGCAACATGGGTAAAAGGACATATTCGTTATGGTGCAGCAGAAGTCGAAGCGCAGATTCAGGCACTATCAGATAACGGCATAGACGAATTTATGCTTTGGAATGCTGGCAATCGTTACTCGGAAACAGCAGTGAAAGATGAGTGAGAATGATTGTGTGAAAAAGATCGTGTCGGCAAGACTGTGAAGATAATTCTGAGTATGATCTTGAAGACTTTTCCATATGTTTGAGGGCATATTGATGGTATAATAAAACAATTGTAGGAGGCATGTATGCTAGCAGAAAAAATTGCAGGGGCACTGCTGGATATTAAAGCAGTATCGATTGTAGATGAAACAAATTTATTCACATGGGTATCTGGGATTAAGTCGCCTGTGTACTGTGATAATCGAATGACGATTAGTCATCCTGCCGTACGGAACATGATCGCAATGGGTTTTGCTGATCGCATCAAAGCGAATTACCCTGATGCAGAAGTGATTGCGGGAACGGCGACAGCTGGTATTCCCCATGCCGCATGGGTTGCTGATATTCTGGATCTGCCAATGGTTTATGTCAGAAGCGGTGCAAAAGGCCACGGCAAGGGCAAGCAAATTGAAGGTGATTTTAAAAAAGGTCAAAAAGTGGTTCTTATTGAGGATTTGCTATCTACAGGAGGCAGTTCAATTGCCGCCTGCAATGCGCTAACGGATGAAGGTGCCGTCGTACTCGGTGTATTGGCGATTTTCAGCTACAATTTTGCAGCAGTGACAGATGCTTTTGCGGCAAAAGCAATCCCATTTGAAACACTTTCAGATTATAAGACGCTGTTGCCGATTGCCGTCGAAAGGGAAATTGTGCCAAAAGCACAACTTGATGTTTTGATGAAATGGAGTGAAAATCCTAGAATTTTTACGGATTGATACGACGAGAATAGAAAGTGTGCTCAAAAGGGCAAGATTTGTTATAATGAGTAATGAAGTTTTAAGCAAGAGGTGAAAAATTGCGTGTTCGTAAGAAGCCGGGGGCTATGGAGGCCTTACTGGCGTTTGATACAGTTTATATTGATGCGCCAATGATGCATCGTGGTGCATGGCAGCAAGTATTTGGCAATGATGCGCCGATCTATGCGGAATTTGGTGGCGGCAAGGGAAGTTTTATCATTGAGATGGCTAAGCGCCATCCAGACGTTAATTTCATCATGGTGGATGTCATTACAGAAGTCATGTTGAAGGCGGCAGAGAAAGCAGCAAAAGCAAATGTACCGAACTTGAGGTTAATTAAGCTGGATTTGGCGTTTTTAGACCAAGTGTTTGCACCTGATGAGCTGACGCGCATTTATTTGAATTTCAGTGATCCGTGGCCTAAAAAGAGGCACTATAAAAGGCGGCTGACTTATCGGGACTTCTTGATGAAATACCATGAGGTACTAAAACCCGATGGCTGGATTTATCTTAAGACAGATAATCAGCTGCTCTTTGAATTTTCACTTAATGAATTTGCAGATTGTGATATGAAGATGCGTGCGATTTCGCTAGATTTGCACAGCAACCCCATTCCGTGGAATGTTATGACGGAATATGAACAAAAGTTTTCTGAAATGGGGATGCCGATTTATCGCGTCGAAGCACAATTTAGACTTTAATAATAGAGGTGTTCCGTGGAAAGACAGATTAAGCGCGCCATAGCACTGATACTGTTGGTTTTAATTGCTGCGGGGCTCGTGTTTGTGAGCTACGAGGCGTTGCTTTATTATGTCCAATTTTATCCATGGCTCGAATGGGTTCCTAAGGTATTGGATACGCTTTTTCGCATCAATATTGTCTGGATTGGACTGGTGATCTTCCTAGAAAACAGCAATCCGTCCAGAACAGTGGCATGGTTGCTGGTGCTTACGCTTTTGCCGCTGCTGGGATTTGTCCTTTACGTTTTGTTCGGTAGGAGCTACCGTAAAAAATATCGTTCAGAAGCAAAGCACTTAAGAGATTCGGAACAAATGTTGAAAGCAGCTGAAATTCAGAGAAGCTTGCTGGATATTATTGAATTGCCGCATGCAACCAATCCATATAATAAACGACTGGTGCATTTGCTGTTGCAAAATGCCCATGCGCCGTTTGCGATACGTAATGAAGTAAAGGTGCTGACCAACGGTATTGCGAAGTTCAACCAACTGATTGAAGCGATCGAACGGGCCGAGCATCATATTCATATAGAGTACTTTATCATTAAAAACGATCAAATTGGCAATGAGATTAGACGTTTGCTCATAGCCAAATCCAACGAGGGTGTTAAGGTCAGGCTGATTTATGATGCCGTCGGATCATGGAAGCTGACGCCGTATTATTTGGACAGCCTTAAACGCGCCGGCGTTGAAGTGTTCGCGTTTTTTCCGGTGGCATTCCCACTGCTTTCAAGAGATCTTAATTATCGCAATCACCGTAAGATTGCCGTTATTGACGGGAAAGTCGGGTTTGTTGGCGGGTTAAACATTGGCGATGAATATTTAGGGATGTCTGATAAATTTAAATTCTGGCGTGACACGCATCTTGAAATCAAGGGGGAAGGTGTTTATGCGATACAAACGATTTTTTTAAATGACTGGAACTTTGTTTCCAATCAAATGCTGACGGGGGCGACTTATTATCCGCAGCATCATGTACAGCGCATTTCGATGCTCCAAATTGCGGCTTCTGGTCCTGACTCAGAATGGCAGTCGATTTTGCAGGCCTATTACAAAATGATTGCCAGTGCCAACGACAAGATTTGGATTACGACGCCTTATCTCGTACCTGAAGACAGTTTGATGATGGGACTTAAGACGGCGGCGCTCAGTGGTGTAGACGTCCGAATAATCATTCCGTCTCAGCCGGATCATTTTTTTGTCTATTGGGCTTCTCGTGCGAATATTGAACCGCTGCTCAAGGCCGGCGTGAAAATTTACCGATACAATAATGGTTTTATTCATTCGAAAATTATGATTGTCGATCGATTGTCCGCAACGGTTGGGACGGCTAATCTTGACATACGTTCAATGGAGATTAATTTTGAAATCAACGCTTTTATCTACGATGAAGAGGTCATTATACGCTTGGAAGAAGATTTTATCCGAGATTTAGAGGATTGTCGTGAATTCATCCTCGAATCTTTTGAAAAGCGTCCGTTTAGAGAACGATTTTTAGAGGCATTGGGGAGACTTGTTTCGCCGCTGCAATAGGAGGTAGCTTGTTATATTTTGCATTAACCTGCGTATTGATTGTCCTAGATCAATGGATGAAAGCGTGGGCGATTGACAATCTAATGGGACAGCCGATTAGAACATTGATACCCGGTATACTGGGACTGAGATACATTGAGAATACAGGGGCTGCTTTCAGCATATTAAGCGGCAAACAGTTGGTGCTCATTCTAATTACCTTTATTATTTTAGGGGCCATTTTTGGGCTGTTTATCAGAGCGGTTAAGAATCACGAGCACTTTATTGTACAGCTTTCTTATAGCTTGATTATGGCAGGCGCCATTGGTAATTTCATTGATCGCGTACGCTTTAATTATGTGGTTGATTTTTTCGAATTTAAATTTATAAACTTTCCGATTTTTAATGTAGCAGATGTTGCCATTGTCAGTGGCGTTATCCTGCTCGCCATTGCAACGCTGTTTTTAGATTATAATCTTTAGGAGGCGTGATGAAAGAATCGATGTTGAGATGGTTGAAGATAACGGCTGCATTAACAGCAGGTGCTTTAGCGCTTGGCGGTGTGATTGGCCTCATCTTTGGATGGGGATTTTTATCAGGAGCGTATGTGTTAACGCTGATTGCAGCAGTCATGATGATGTTGGTTGCCATTTACTATATGGTTGGCTCACCTGGAAAGCGGTTTGATTTTTTTACACAGAGACGTTATCGTGAGGACGATGCCAAAGATTCTCTCAGCGATGCAATTGGTCCGATTGGCATTGCTGTCTGGTTGATGGCATTCGGCTTTTTTTTAGAAAGTCTATTACATTGAACAGTGGCTACAGATGGTATCCTGTAATAGAATTGTAACCAAAACGAATAATTTCTTGTAAAGAATTTGTGATAGAATGTAGGCAATTATTGAAACGAAGAGGAGAAATACCTTTGAGAGTATACCTGAGAATTTTTATTTTGGCATTTGTCGCGTTCACGGCAATGTTTACAGGTGCATATTTTGCACTGGACAAATATTATGAAAATGAGCTTATTCAAACGGCATCTATTGACAAGCCGGTATCAACGGAAGTGCCTGTGTCAACAGAGCCGGAGGAACCTGTCGAAGTGGATAATCGCACGGAACTCGAAAAATTAGCAGATGCTTCAAATAGAATTAACATCATCGCATTTGGTCTCAACGACGGGTTAGCGGATACCATGATGCTCATCAGTTTTGATCCTGATACAGCAGCAATGGATGTTATTTCAGTTCCGAGAGATACCTATTATCCAATTGAAGGCTTTAATGATCCAACACAGAAAAAGATTAATGCCGTATATGGGATGAAAGAAGTTGGCGGCAGTACAGGGATGAAGAACTACCTGGCAGCGTTTTTCGGCGTCCCGGTTGATTATTATGTACGCATAGACTTTAAAGCGGTTGCGGCAATTGTCGATGTGCTCGGCGGCTATGATGTCAATGTTCCTTTTGATATGGACTATGATGACGAATGGGATAATCCGCCGTTGCATATTCATTTTGCAAAGGGCAGTCATCACTTGAGCGGTGCAGAAACAGTCAAATATTTGCGCTGGCGGAAAAATAACGATGGCTCACATTCAGAAGGGGACATTCAGCGCGTTTCAAGACAGCAAACATTTGTTAAGTCGATGCTGAAGAAGGCGCTGTCTTCAAAACTGCCAACGGTCATCAATACGGCGATGAAATACATTAAAACCGATATGACGCTGGAAACGGCGCTTGGGTATGCGATTCAGGCTGCGAGCATGGAAGGTGACGATATTATATTCCACACTGTCGCGGGGACGGATAAGATGATGAATGGTCTGAGTTATTGGATTCATGATCCGGCTGAACTTGAAACGCTGATGTACGGTCTGTACGGCGTAGATGCGAATAATGGCGAAGGAACTGATACGGCGGGGAACAGTTCAGAACAGACACCGCAGTAATCCGCGCCTGCAATAGCAGAAAAAAGCGAAAACAATTGATCACAGTCATATAAAAAGCTTATGTTTGATGGGTGTTAACCCATGAAACATAAGCTTTTGTTGTTAGGTGTGCTTGTGTGTGCTGTTGTTAAAGACTTGCCTGCTTATGAAGCGCCCCATTGATGCGCTAAAGTGTGTGTGACCTTATAAATATCACCGGCGCCAACGGACATAATAAGATCGCCGGCTACAGCAGTTTTTAAAAAATGAGCTTCAATGGCTTCGAAAGTTTCGAGGTAAAGTGCGTTAACACCCTCTGCCTGAAGTGCTTTCACAAGATCTCTTGCATGAATATCACCGGGATCTTTCTCACGTGCAGCGTAGATATCTGTCACGATGACTTCGTCGGCATTTGTGAAGGCGCCAGAAAAGGCGTGCAGCAATTCTTTGGTTCGTGAATACGTATGTGGCTGAAAGGCAACGCGAATGCGTTTGACACTAGCCATTCTGGCGGCGGCATCAAGGGTTGCTTTAATCTCCATTGGATGGTGCGCATAATCATCTACCAGCAAAACGCCTTCCGCTTCACCAATGTGTTCAAACCGGCGATTGGCGTTTCGGAAAGAAGCGAGTCTTGTGACGATGGCTTCAATATCTGATGTTAGCTGTGTGGCGGCAGTAAAAGCCGCCAGTGCATTATAGATATTGTGTTGTCCCGGAATGGATAGACTTATCTTGGTGATAAAAGTATCCCCATTGTAAATGTCAAAAGTTGGATAGCCATAGTTATTGTAAATGATATTCTTTGCCGTGAAATCACATGCCAAAGTGATGCCGTAGGTAAGACATTTGCCTGTATAAGCCGCCCGTACCTTTCGTGCATTGAAGTCGTCACCGTTAATGACTAAAAGCCCGTCTTCGCGGATATTACCTGCGAATTTCACAAAGGCACTTGCGATATGGTCGAGATCTCGGTAATAATCTAAATGATCTTCATCGACATTTAGAACAATACCAATAGAGGGGTAAAATGATAAAAAGCTTTCCTTATATTCACAAGCTTCTGTGATAAAAATCTCACCTTTTCCGATTCGAACATTACTGCCAATGTCGGCGAAGTCACCGCCAATCAAAGATGTCGGATCATAAGTGGGATCGTTAAAAATGCGTGTAAGCATGGAAGTCGTCGTCGTCTTGCCATGGGTTCCTGAGATGGCAATGGTTTTTTCATAGCCAAGCATGAGCTGACCGAGCATTTCGGCGCGGCTAAGACATGGAATATTATTGGTCATTGCATATTGAAGTTCCGGATTGTCATCGCTTACAGCGGCTGTATAGACGACGAGCTCTGCGCCCTGCACATTTTCTTCGGCATGTCCGCGATAAATGACGATGCCTTTGTCAGCAAGTCTTTTCGTTAATGTTGAAGTATTGAGATCAGACCCGCTGACATGGTAGCCATTGTGATTTAAAATCTCAGCAATGGCACTGTTGCTGACACCACCAATGCCAATAAAGTGCACATTTGTGATGGCGTTTATATCAATCATAGGATTACCTCGGTTCTCTAAAAGTCATAATGATTATACCATATTTTAAAAAACATGAAATAAAAAAATGAAAAGGTATTGAAGAATTGGCTAAAAACGAATAAAATTATAATTATACACAATAAATATTCGGAGAGTGATAACGTGAGCAAATTAAAACGGAACGAACGAATTGGGGCAATCGTCAAAATTCTATGTGATTCACCAAACAAGGTCTTTACATTAAACTACTTCACGAATATGTTCAATTCAGCAAAATCGACTATTAGTGAAGACCTTGTTATTGTGAAGAAAATTATGGAGGAACTTTCTCTAGGGAAGGTTGTTACGATTGCAGGCGCTGCAGGGGGCGCCAAGTTTGTCCCAATGATGGGAAAAGAGGACAAAATCAATTTAATTGAGCAGATATGCAATGACATAAAAAAGCCTGAACGCATTATGCCGGGAAATTATCTGTACATGGCGGATATATTGTATAATCCTGCTTATACAAAAGGCATCGGCGATATTTTTGCAGAAAAGTTTTCCGATGACCATAATTACATCGATTATGTCTTGACGGTAGAGACGAAGGGGATTCCCATTGCCATGATGACGGCGAGAGGACTGAATGTGCCGCTTGTTATCGTTAGACACGAGAACAAAGTCACAGAGGGATCCAAAATAAGCATTAACTATATTTCAGGTTCCACAGGCAATTTATCGACAATGTATATTTCTAAAAACGCGATTAAAAAGGATTCCAACGTACTGATTGTTGACGACTTCATGAAGGCTGGGGGTACAGCCAAGGGGATGATGCAGCTCGTCAAGGAACTTGATTGCCGCGTTGCCGGCGTCTGCGTACTGCTGGAGACGGTAACGCCGTCGAAAAAGCTTGTGGACGCGTATCTGTCGTTGATAAAATATGAGGACATTGACGATCAAGGGGAGATCATTGTCCATCCTAATTACGAAAATCTGTAATAAGCTGAAAATTCTTAAAATAATTTGGGAAAAAAGAAGGATTTTTAATAGAAACAGCGAATATTAAATAATACACAGCATAAGTAGGGGGGAAATCATGATGAATATTACGGATGTAAGAATTCGCAAGCTGAGGGAAGAGGGGAAAATGAAAGCCGTTGTTTCTTTGACGTTTGATGATGCCTTTGTGGTACACGATATAAAGGTAATCGAAGGTCAAAACGGATTATTTGTCGCCATGCCGAGTCGGAAGGTTGGGGAATCAGACTATCGGGACATCGCACATCCAATTAATCAAGAGACGAGAACGATGATTCAGGATATTATCTTTGCTGAGTACGAAAAGGCAAAGGCGTCCGGTGTTGATGAAGACGAATACTTCGAAGGTTAAGTGAACGCAGTTTCTGCCGTTGACGATAAGGCGTGAAACAATGGTATCAAGGGTAATTAATCCTGGGGCTGATCTCTTTTTGAGAACAGCCTTTTTCAATGAATGAAATGCAACGCAAATGAGATGATCAGCAAATGATAATGAGATCACGAATAATTGTTTTGCAATGAATATTTTATACAATATACCAGTCAAAAACATCAAATTTGGTTTGTTTTTTTTGTGAAAAGTGATATAATCGTCGGTGGTAAAACAAATGATAAGGAGAAGCGGATGAATGAATTGGTAACGCTCATCTTGGCGGCAGGCCATGGCAAGCGCATGAAGTCAAAAAAGCATAAAGTGCTGCACACCGTATGTGGAACGCCAATGCTTGAGCACGTCATTGATTTGGCACAACAACTCAATAGCAAAGAGACAGTTTGCATCATTGGACATGAACGTGAACAGCTAATGCCGCTGCTTGATCAGAAGCACGTGAAGCAAGTTGTTCAGGCAGAACAATTGGGTACAGGTCATGCTGTTAAAATGGCCGCATCCTATTTTGGCAGTGGTGATGTTCTCGTACTCTATGGTGATACACCGCTGATTGATATTGAAACGCTCAATGCTTTTGTCGCTTATCACAGCGCCAATCATTTTGCCGCTTCCTTGATTTCTACTGTACTGCCTAATCCTACTGGATATGGCCGTATCGTTCGCAATAACGCAGGTGATTTCTATCGCATTGTTGAACAAAAAGAGGCAAATGCATCGGAATTGCTGATAACTGAAATAAATTCAGGCATTTGCCTGTTTAAAGCATCGGCGCTAAGTGAAGGCCTTGAGGCGCTCAGAAATGAAAATGCACAAGGTGAATACTATTTGACCGATGTTTTTGAATACCTTTCTGGAAAAGGCATGGCGATTGGTGCCTATGTTTCTGATCAGCCGGATTCGCTGATGGGTGTAAATGATCGCATGCAGCTGGCACAGGCCGAAGGCTATTTGCAGCGTGTGATTATCAAAAAGCATCAAATGAATGGTGTTACGATTATTAACCCTGAGGCGACAACGATTGGTAAGTCCGTTACCATCGGCATGGATACAACCATCTATCCGGGAACGATACTAAAAGGTAAAACGACAATCGGCGAAGACTGTATTATTGGGCCTGATGCGGATATTGCTGATACGAAGATTGGCGATGGGGTCTCCGTCAAACATTCGACGCTGATTGAATCATCAGTTGGTGATGCTTCTAATATTGGGCCATACGCTTACTTGAGACCGAAGTCTGTCGTTGGCAAAGCTGTTAAAATTGGTGATTTTGTTGAAGTCAAAAACAGTACCATCGGTGATGATACGAAAATATCTCATCTGACTTATGTGGGAGACAGCGTTGTGGGCAAACGCGTCAATATCGGATGCGGCGTTGTCTTTGTCAATTATGATGGTAGCAAAAAACATATCTCTACTGTAGGTGATGATTCGTTTATTGGGTGTAATAGTAATTTGATTTCGCCTGTAACCATTGGCGATGGCGCCTATATTGCAGCAGGATCGACGATTACAAAAGACGTGCCGCCGAAGAATTTGGCAATTGCGCGTGCGAGACAGGAAAACAAGGCCAATTGGTCTTCGAAATATCAAAAATAATGTAGGAGGCAGTAATGCATACAAAGGGGAAAAGGATAAAGGTCTTTTCGGGCAATGCGAACCATGATCTCGCGAAAGCGATATGCGGTGAGCTGGGCATTCCTTTGGGAGACAGCGTGGTTAAGACTTTTAGCGACGGCGAAATTTCCGTCAACATCAATGAAACCGTGAGAGGTGTCGACGTCTTTGTCGTTCAGTCTTTTTCAATACCACATGTCAATGACTACCTAATGGAGCTCTTGATCACCATCGATGCGTTGAAACGTGCATCCGCTGGACGCATTACGGCAGTCGTGCCGTACTATGGCTATGCGCGTCAAGACAGAAAGGCAAAGGCAAGAGATCCAATATCGGCGAAACTGGTTGCCAATCTTATTACAGCTGCTGGCGCCGACCGTGTATTGACAATGGATCTACACGCCTCACAAATCCAAGGTTACTTTGATATTCCCCTTGATCACCTGATTGGGGTTCCGATTCTGGCAGAATATTTTAAGAGCCTTAATATTGAAGATCTCGTCGTCGTGTCGCCAGATCTTGGCAGTGTGACGCGTACAAGAGATTTTTCCTACAAACTGGGTGCGCCTATTGCGATCGTAGATAAGCGCAGACCCATGGCCAATGTCTCTGAAATCATGAATATTATTGGTGATATTAACGGTAAGAATGTTATTCTTATTGACGATATGATTGATACGGCAGGTACGATTGTCAATGCGGCGAAAGCGCTGAGAGAACTTGGTGCAAAAGATGTGTACGCATGTTGTACGCATGGTGTCTTTTCGGGACCGGCATTGACGCGCATTAAGGAATCGATCATCAAAGAACTCGTGGTACTTGACACCATTGATCTCTCTGATGAGATGCGATCGCTGGATAATATTACAACCTTGTCTGTAGCGCCAATATTTGCAGAATCGATTCGAAGAATCTTCAATAATGATTCTGTCAGCAAACTCTTTGATTAGACCGTCATGTAAAAATGATGAACAGTACGTTTTGAGGTGAGGCTTAAAACGTGCTGTTTTGCTTTTTAATGAGAAAACACTTTTTTTATGATATAATGAATGTTGCTTAAAAAGGAGAAATGCATGTACATTATTGTTGGTTTAGGAAATCCGGGGAAAAAGTACGCAGGCACCAGACATAACGTCGGGTTTGAACTATTAGATCAGCTAGCGGAAGCACACGGTATAAAAGTAGATAAAATAAAATTCAAAGCGCTTATCGGCGAAGGTTTTATTGGCAGCGAGAAGGTTGTTTTGGTTAAACCGCAGACCTTTATGAATCTCAGCGGTGAATCGGTGCGTGAGGTGATGCATTTTTATAAAGTGGATGAAACAAAGCTCATTGTTCTTTATGATGATATCGATACGGCATTCGGCAAACTAAGAATTCGTAAAAAAGGCAGTGCCGGCACGCATAATGGTATGCGCAATATTATATATCTATTGCAAACCGATGGATTCCCGAGAATACGTATTGGTATTGGCAGTCCCGAAAGAGGCGATTTAAGAGATTTCGTACTCAATCGTTTTAGTAAGGACGAGCGGGCTGAAATGGCATTGACACTCGAGCGTGCAGGCAAAGCCATCGCACTGATCGTTGACGGCAATGTCGACGGAGCCATGAATCAGTTTAACGGATAATATAAGGAAGGCAATTATGCAGCAGCTGATCAATCTCTTTGAACATTCCAGAGAGTATATTGAAATTGAAAAGAGTATAGACGAAAAAATAAATCCGATCCTCGTGCATGGAACGGATATTTTTGTGATGCAGTGGATTGCACAGCGCCTTTCAAAGAATCTTGAAAGAGATGTACTGCTGCTTTTTGAAGATGAACAAAAGGCGCGTGCTGCTCAGGAACACATTGCCGATTCACGTTTGCTGATGACGCGTGAAATGGTGTGGTTTGATACATTGGCTCATTCTCATGATATTGCGCATGAACGCATTGAAACGCTGCTTGGCATGATTGACGAGGCGCCGAAAGTTGTTTGTGCTTCTGTCAACAACCTCGCGTACAAATATCCGCCAAAAGAAGTGCTCAAACGTCAGCATATTGATATTGATATGGATAATCCGCTGCCGTTGGAAGCGCTTCGCGCCAAGCTCTTTGCCTATGGGTATGAGAGAGTTGAGATTGTTGAAAGCAAGGGACAGTACAGCATTAGAGGCGGGATTGTCGATATTTATTCGACATTGGCCGAGTTGCCGTACCGCATTGAACTCTTTGGTGATGAAGTGGATTCGATTCGGACTTTTGACATTGAAACGCAAACTTCTGTTGAGAAGTTTAAAGCGATTCGAATATATCCGTGTACGGAACTGATTTTAGACGACATGCGTATTGAGCGTGCCATTCTTACATTGCGTGCACTGATGAAAAATCAAAAGCGCAATCGGCGTGAAAAGCTCGAGGCGATGCTGGAACAAATCCAAGAGCGCACCTATGTCGAGGGGATTGACCGCTATTATTCTTTATTTTATGAAAAATCGGACAGCTTGCTGGACTATCTGAATACACCGATTGTGATTCTCGTCGGGAATAATCAAAACCTGCTGAGACTTAAACAATACATTGACGCTTACAGCCGTCAGTTCAGCGATTATCTTGAACGCGGCGAAGTTGTAGCGGAACAGTATGGCCGCGTTTATGAGTACGCAGAAATAATGATCCGTTTAAAGCGTGAGCAACTGCTCATTTCCGAGCACCTAATTAAGACGTTGGAATATTTTGCACCGGAACAAATTATTAAACTGTCGTCCAGAGAACTAACCAAGTACTTTGGAAAATTTGATCAGCTCGCAATGGACCTCAGAAATTGGAAATTAAAGGGTTACCATATAGGCATTGTCTTTAATGACGATGAGCGCCTGAGGCGTTTTGTCGATCAAATGCGTGATTTTGACGTGATCGTCGATACAGATACATCACAGGCCAATATTATGAGCGGTCAGGCTATTGCAATGGTAGGCGTTGCAGGACAGGGCTTTATGATCGATACTTTTAAAGCCATACTAATGACAGAGCATGAAATTTTTGGTGAAGGCAAGCGTATCAAACGCAAGAAACTATCGAATGCCAAGGTGATCAAAGCTTTTTCCGAACTCTCTGTCGGCGATTACATTGTGCATGAAAGTCATGGGATTGGTCAATATTTAGGTGTTGAACAATTAAAGATTGATCAATCGAAAAAAGATTTTCTGAAAATCAAATATGCTGGGGATGACTTTCTCTATATACCGGTTGAAAGTGCTGGTCTCGTCCAAAAATATATGGGGACGGACCGCGAGAAACTAAAACTCAATCGACTTGGCGGCAATGAGTGGAAAAAAACAAAGAACCGCGCCAAAAAAGCCATTGAAGACATGACGGATGAACTGATTGAGCTCTATGCGGCGAGAAAGAGCCGCAAAGGATATGCCTTTGATCCAGATAACGAGTGGCAGCGCGAATTCGAAAGCATGTTCCCTTATCAGGAGACGCGAGATCAACTTAAATGTATTGAAGAGATTAAAAGCGACATGGAGAAGGGAAATCCGATGGAGCGCTTGCTCTGCGGCGATGTCGGCTACGGCAAGACGGAGGTTGCGCTTCGCGCTGCTTTTAAGGGCGTTTTAAATTCAAAACAGGTTGCCATTCTCGTACCGACGACAATCTTGGCGCAGCAGCATTACAACAATACAGTGGAGCGTTTTTCAAAATACCCCGCTAAAATTGAGATGCTTTCGCGCTTCCGATCAAAAAAAGAGCAGGATAAGATTATTGAGGATATTCGCTCCGGTGTGGTTGATGTCATTATCGGGACGCATCGACTACTGTCTAGTGACGTCATCTTTAAAGATTTGGGGCTCTTGATTATTGATGAAGAGCAGCGGTTTGGCGTGAAGCACAAGGAGAAAATCAAGATGCTGAAAGAACAGATAGATGTGCTGTCACTCTCGGCGACACCAATTCCCCGTACGCTTCATATGTCTATGATCGGCATTCGCGACATGAGTGTCATCGAAGATCCGCCGGAGGATCGTTACCCGATTCAGACCTATGTCGTCGAATATGATGCTTATTTGATGCGAGAAGCGATTATTCGGGAGCTCGAACGCGGTGGACAAGTGTATTTTGTCCATAACCGCATTGCAGATATTGATCAGGTGGCGGCACAGATATCAGAACTGGTCCCAGATGCGAAAGTTCAATTTGCACACGGTCAGATGAATGAACATCGGCTTGAACGCATTATGCTGGATTTTATGAACAATGAATTCAATGTGTTGGTATCAACGACCATTATTGAAACCGGTCTTGACATTGCAAACGTCAATACGATTATCATTAATGACGGTGATAAATATGGACTCTCCCAGCTCTACCAGCTTAGAGGGCGCGTTGGACGAAGCAATCGTCTGGCATACTGCTATATTTTTTATCAGGCCAATAAGGTGCTTAGCGAAATTGCAGAAAAACGATTAAGGGCCATTAAAGAATTTACAGAATTGGGTGCCGGGTTTAAAATTGCCATGAGAGATTTGGAAATCAGGGGGTCTGGGAATGTACTTGGTACACAGCAGCACGGTCATATGGAAGCAATCGGCTACGATTTGTATGTGAAATTGCTGGAAGAGAGCATGTTGCGTAAAAAAGGCGAAATCGTTTCGGAACGCCGTGAAGCAAAAGTGGATATTGCAGCCAATGCCTACATTCCTGAAGCCTATATCAGTAATCATCAGGTTAAAATTGAAATCTATAAGAAAATTGCCGCACTGGATTCGCGCCAGGCATGTGATGGCTTGTACGAAGAGATCGAAGACCGATTTGGAACGGTGCCGACATCAATTGTGAATTTGATGCGTATTGCCTTTATCAAGTATTTGTGTGAAGAGATGCAAATTGATGAAGTTTCAGAAGCAGAACGACACTTTGTCTTGAAATATCATAAAGATGCCGTGGTGAGTCCATTGTTTCTCGCGAAGGTCATGGCTGAAAAGGGAGACGTCGCCAGTGTCTTTGCCGGCGTACCCCTTAGCATCAAAATCAAAATTACAAACAGATTAAGAAATAAAGAAGAACAATTAACAATGCTTGAAAAATTTATTGAAAGCATATATAGTTTTTATAGTGACTATTTAAGTTAGTATGTGTATCATAGAGAAAGAGTGTTGTACCAGAGCAATTGTGAGATGGTGCGGCATACGCGTCAACGATGCGGATAAGAGAAGGCGTTTAACGCCGTTTGCATTCTGGGTATTAATTTAATTAAGGAGATAATAACATGGCAATGATGAAGAGATTATTAGTAGTAATGCTGGTTGTAGCGATGCTTTTGGCAGGATGTTCCAGTGGTTCCACGGATAACGACAGTCCGGCAATTGATACTGAGAATGCGGTGGCTGTTGTCAATGACACCGTGATCACGCTTGACACGTATAACATTTTCTATAAAATGTATGAAAATGCCTATAAACAAAATTATGGTGATGATGTCCTTGACCGCGAATTTGACGGTGTAAAATTTGGCGATATTTTAAAAGAAGATATTGTTGAGATGCTGGTTCAAGATTCGCTGTTGAAAGCTTATGTCCTATCAACCGGTTTTACCGTTGATCAGGAGGAAGTGACAAAAAATCTTGAAGACCTCAATGCGTCGCTGTCAGAAGATGCTGATACAAAGGCGCTTTATGAATCGATTGGCGTCGATGATACATTCTTAAAAGATCAAGTGGAGGGCGGCCTTGTCAGAGCAGAATTCTCCAGGCTAATTAACGAAAGCATTGATGCTGATTCCGATAATTTAGATGCGATGTATGAAAATTATGCCGTACAGGTTTCTGCAAGCCATATCCTCGTTGATGACGATTTAACGGCACAGCTCGTTGAAGAAAAACTTAAAACTGGTGAAGAGTTTGGCGACTTGGCGAAGGAATATTCCACAGATCCCGGTTCTGCAAGCGAGGGCGGCAGCTTGGGTTATTTTGCACGCGGCGTCATGGTGCCGGAATTTGAAGATGTTGCATTTAACCTGCCGATTGGTGAAGTGAGCGATCCGGTTCAATCTGACTATGGTTATCATATTATCAAAGTTGACGATATTAAGACTGTTAACAGCATGATCGCTGATGGTGAGGGTGAAGATGTTGTCAACACCTATAAAGATCAGATCAAATCAGATCTATTTGATGATTATTATGCCAATAAAATGGATGAGTTAAAAGCATCTGCAACCATTGAAACGTTTATGGATAAAGTTAAATCAGAAACGGAAACCCCAGCGGAGGGTGCTTCTGATGAAACGACACCGGATGAAGATGCTTCAGATGATGCTTCAACTGACAGTAGTTCAAAATAATGCTGCAATAACAGTGGAGGTCAACCTTGTGTTGACCTCTTTTTAATATATGACGTAATGATTCAAGTGCCTCATATTAAGAAAGATTGTGCAGATGAATTTTGCGATTATGATAGGTTGCGATTATTTTATTAAAAGACGCGTGTTTTATGCGGTGGCAAGTATGGTATAGTAGAGTGTGATCATATTTAATATAAATACTTACGGTTGCAGCGATGTGCAGCCGACAGATAATTGGAAGGTGATGAAAATGGGCAAATTGACAATTGTAGGCATGGGGCCGGGTGGTGAAACACATTTAACAATGGCTGCGATTGCGGCTTTGACAACGGGCGAGAAAGTATATTTAAGAACATCAGAACATCCAACGGTACCATATTTACAATCACAGGGAATGGTTTTCGAAAGCTTTGATGACTGTTATGAAACGGCGGCAACCTTTGAAGAAACATATGAGAAAATTGTAAAGATAATAGCGGAAAAACTGAAGACGGAGTCCATAACATACGCTGTGCCGGGCAATGCTCACGTTGCAGAAAAAACGGTCTCAATGCTCATTGATTATTGCTGCCGACAATCAATTGTTTACGAAGTGATTCACGGTACAAGCTTTCTTGATGCAATGATAACGGCACTTGAACTCGACCCGGTGAAAGGACTTCAAATTCAAGATGCTTTGACATTTGCACCGGAAACGCTCTACATTGGGCAAGACTTGATTGTACTGCAAATCTTTGACCAGAAAGTAGCATCGGAAGTAAAGATTAAACTCGCAGACTACTACGAGGATGAACATGAAATTGTCGTTGTCTGTGCAGCCGGCGTCCCGGGACAAGAACGAATTGAGCGAATGCCGCTTTACGCAATGGATCGGGACGATTCGCTCTATACGCACTTGACGAGCTTGTACATACCGGGAGTCATCGGAGAGGTCAATCACATTGCAAGGCTGATTCGCGTTATGCGTGAATTGCGCAGTGAAGACGGCTGTCCGTGGGATCGCGAGCAGACGCACGAAAGTCTGACAAAGTATCTCATTGAAGAAGCCTATGAAGTGAAACACGCTGTTGAACACGAGGATGATCAAGCGGTTGTGGATGAACTAGGCGATGTCTTGCTTCAAATCGTCTTCCATACGACGATTGCGGAAGAGGAAGGCTATTATCGTTTTGAAGATGTTGTGAAGGCTGTTTGCGATAAGATGATCAGGCGTCATCCGCACGTCTTTGGCAATGAGACGGCCGAAACTTCTGAAGCTGTTTTGGTGAACTGGCAGGCTATTAAGAATAAGGAAAAGCAAGCGACAACGCAAACACATGCCATGTCGAATGTATCATTCAGTATGCCGTCACTAATGCGGTCGCAAAAAATACAAAAGTTGGCATCGGCTGTAGGATTTGATTGGCAGGACGCCATGAAAGCATTTGAAAAAGTGAAAGAAGAGGTTGCTGAACTCGAAAATGCAATATTGGAGGGTGACCACCGTCATCAAATGGAAGAAATTGGAGATCTTATGATGATTGTTGCCAATGTTGGAAGATTATTGAAGATCGATACTGAACTTGCACTAAATGAAGCCAACGAAAAGTTTATCCGTCGCTTCAATTTTGTTGAAGATGCCATGAAGGTTGAAAATCAGCCACTTTCTTATGATAATTTAGAATTGATGGAGCAATTTTGGCAGGAAGCAAAAAAATGGGAAAATTCGTGAATTATTTGGGAAAAACTCTTGTAAAAGTTGAAATTTCAACGTATACTAGTAATAGTTAAAACAACTATATAATATTCAGAGGAGGTTTTATCGTGAATAAAGCTGAATTAGTGGCAAGCATGGCTGAGAAATCAGGATTAACCAAAAAAGATGCGGAATTAGCTTTAAATGCTTTCATGAAAAGTGTTGAAGACGAACTTGCAAAGAGCGGCAAAGTTCAATTAGTCGGTTTCGGTACTTTTGATGTTAGAGAAAGAAAAGCGAGAACTGGTAGAAACCCTAGAAATCCTAAAGAAACAATCGACATTCCGGCTTCAAAAGCGCCAGTTTTCAAAGCTGGTAAAGCATTAAAGGAAATGGTCAATAAGTAATCATAAAGAAAAGGCAGCGACGCTGCTTTTTCTTAATTTTAAGGATAAAAAGTTGCACCTGAATGAGTGAGCAACTGCTTAGAGTCATTGAAAAAGGATTAGGGCGACTGATGTAAATCGGATCGCCGTTTTATTATCAGTAGAAAGTGTTAGATGGAGGGTTCCAGTATGCGTATCGATAAATATCTTAAAAATGCGCGCCTTATTAAAAGGCGAACCATTGCTAAAGAGGCGTGTGATCAAGGGCGCATTGCCGTCAATAAAAAAATCGCAAAACCAGGAACAGAAGTTAAAATCGGTGATATAATAGAAATGACATTTGGCAATCGCAAGACGACCATAGAAGTTTTGGCATTAGAGGAACATGTCACAAAGGAGATGGCCAAAATGCTCTTTAAGATCATTTCCGAAGAGCGTTTAGAAGCTGAATAACTTAGGTACGGAGCGGAAGGCATATGAAACGCAAGAAAGGTTCATTCATACGAAGAAATATATTGATTTTAATGATGATGTGCATTTTTTCGGGGTATTTTGTGTACAATTTATATACGTCGGAAATTAAGCTTCAGACATATGAAGCGACACAGGCAGAACTTCGCGCTGAAATAGAATCGCTTGAAAAGGATATGAAAAAGCTCAACTTAGAGCTTGAGTATGCTCAAACGCCTGAAGCGATTGAAAAGCTTGCAAGGGAAAAGCTTAAAATGGTTAAGGCCAATGAGATTATATATATTATTAACGGTTTGGATGAGTGAGGCATGATGAAATACGCTGTTTTGGATATTGGATCGAATTCTATACGAATGTTAATCTGTGAAGTGATAACAGGGCAAATTGTCCATGCTGAGAAGCAATTAAAGACAACGCGCCTAGGCAAAGGCGTCAATGCGTCTGGTGCTTTGGCTGAAGATCGTATGGCGGCATCAATTGAAGCAATTGCTTCATTTAAAGCCGTTGCTGAATCACAGGGCGTCAATCAAATGATTGCGATGGCGACCAGTGCTGTTAGAGATGCAAGTAACCGAGCGTTATTTCTCGAGCGGGTAAAAGCAGCAACTGCGATTGATATCGAAGTGCTTTCAGGTGAAGTTGAGGCAGAAATTGGTTATCTAGGTGTTTTGAAAGGTGTGACACGTGAAATTGATGAACTGCTCGTCATTGATATTGGCGGCGGTTCGACCGAATTCATTCTTGGCAATGCGCAGGGAATCGCCGAAAAAATCAGTTTAAATATCGGCGCGGTACGGATGACGGATATGTTCTTTGCAGGCGATACACCCGATAAAGAAGGCCTTGAAGCGTATATGACGAAACAATTAATACCGCTTAAGTCGACCTTCGAGCATCGGAAGAGTCGGATTGCTGTTGGCATTGGCGGGACGGCCTCCACGTTTGCTGCAATGGCACTTGCCCTTAAAACTTATGACCGTGAGCGAATTCATGGCTTTAAGGTCGGTATAGCACAGATAGAAATGATGAATCGGAAACTGCAAACAGTTGATTTAGATACACGTCGAAAGATCCCGGGACTTGATCCGAATCGCGCAGACATTATCATTGCCGGGGGGATTATTTTACAGTCAATTCTCAGCCATTTTAGTTATGATGGCATGACTTCAAGTGATTTTGATAATTTAGAAGGATACCTTTATCATAAGGTTCTTGACATTTGATAGTGTGCTTGCTATAGTATTAATGCACGGTATGTGCCGGTATAGCTCAATTGGTAGAGCAACTGAATCGTAATCAGTAGGTCGCGGGTTCGAGTCCCATTACCGGCTCCAGAAAAAGACATGCTTCCCATGTGGAGGGCATGTCTTTTATACATATAGAGATCATTGACATTGCATCTGCTCATATTGTCAACATTAACGTATAAAACAGGGATAAAAGACTGAGGGTGCCCATTGGATTAAGTGATTTGTATAGATCTAAGGTTTAATGACTGATTTAAGGGTTTGTAAGGTGCATTCGGCGTCAGTCATGACGATCAGGGCGTAACAATAAGTCCAAGCAAAGGCATTGAAAAACAAGAATGCCTCGCAGTGTGCGAGACATCCCCGTCTATTACATGAAGGTTTTAAGAATGTTGTCTTAAATAAAGTGAAGCATGCAGTTATAATCGAAGCTATTGATCGACTGGATGAAAACGTCTGACGAAATGATGATTAGTCGTATAGTTTGATATTGCACCATACCTCAAAATGTTCTTTTTCTGGATCGGCTTCAAGATGTGTTTCTGAATCAAAAATAAGCGTCTTGCGATTGTCTTGATTGTATTTTTCCCATTTTATTGGAAGACTGCCGTTTGGATCGCCGTATTTCGCAAAGTTGATCCATGCGGTATGCATTTCCTGAATTAGTTGCTGTGTTTCATCCTCTGGAGTGCCATGCCACATCATACTCAATGTGCCGACAGATTTCAGGGTATTGAGTGCGATGGGACCTTCACAGCCATGTGTTGCATTTAGCCCTGATTTTGCTAATGCAGCCGGAGCATAATCAAACCGATACATCCAGACGTCGTTGAATTGACTTTGCGCGTCGGCGATTTTGATCGATGGAATCGAAAAAGCACGGTCTCGGTTAAACTGGTTAAGTCTTTCTTCAGGACTTTCTGTTTTTGCATAGAGATCAACAAGTCTTGGAAGATCTGCTTCGCGGTGAGTGGCTTTGAACATTGCTTCTACCATTTCCCAAGTGTATGGGAAAACACTTTTTTGTGAAACAAATAAATTACCTTCATCACGATTGGTGCCGATGATGAGTTTTATATCGCTTGCCTTGCCTTTTGCGATAATATCTGCTGGCGCTTCTGGCAGCAAATCATCTAAAACGGGTCCAGGTTGATACATACCGGGATATTTTCTAAAACCATTGATGTGAACAAAGGTATTGGCTTTGATAATTGCTGTAAGGTCCATATCAAGCAGATTGCCAATCGTGTCTGGCGTGAGCTCTAACTGTTCCAGCAATAAGTCCGCATTATGCTTACGCGAAGTTTTGGAGAGACCGAAGTCAGGGACAGCGCTTTGCGCAATTGCTTTTTGGAAAAGGCCTTTAGTCTCAGGTGCTGCGACAAGATGGCAAACACTGGCACCACCAGCGCTGGATCCAAAAATGGTGATGTTATCAGGATCGCCGCCAAACGCTTCAATATTTGCCTTTATCCACTTGAGCGCCATGATCTGATCAGATAGGCCGCAGTTGGAATCAAAATTTTCAGCATCGTATTGTGAAAAGTCATAAAAGCCAAGTGGTCCTAGGCGGTAGTTGAATGAGACATACATGACGTCATTGGCAGCGAAAGAACTGCCGTCATAAGTCGCATCGCTGCTTTCGCCAACAGTGAAGGCGCCTCCATAGATCCATACGATCACGGGAAGCTTTTTTTGTTCATGATCGGGGCGCCATATATTAAGGGTTAAACAATCTTCACTTTCGGGAATAATCCTATAAGCTTCGGGAATTTCACCAACTTCAAAAGGATAAAACTGAAAGGGTTTATTACCAAACTTATGGCATAACTTGGTATCTTGCCATTTTTCACATGGCTGTGCTCTACGAAAACGAAGTTCATCAATGGGAGGTTTTGCAAAAGGAATCCCAAACCATTTGACAAGTCCATCTTCTTGAAATCCTTGAACGGTGCCGTACTGTGTTTTTACTGTTGTCATTTTTACAGCCTCCTTCATAACGGTGTAGACATCATCATTATCAAATACGTGTATTGTTTAATAAGCTGAATATAGTATAATTTGGGTAACGGTTCAATTACCAGATGGTCTTTAGTGAGGCATAACGGGACACAATTGCAAATCTGTGGTGTCTCTAAGGCGTGATGCCGATAAGAATTGTATCATGAATGAGAGGACGTCACTGAGGTTGACATGAAAAATGATTTGAGATTTCAAAAAACACATAGTGCCATACGAGCGGCATTTCGAACGTTAATGGCGAAAAAAGATTATGATAAAATTACGGTTAAAGCATTATGTGAACTGGCAAAAATCAATCGCAAAACATTTTACCTTCACTATCATACTTTGGATGATATGATCACAGAATTGGAGTATGAAATAGCAGAAAATATTTTAACAGCACTCCGCGAGGCACCTGAAAAAATTACATCTTTTGAAGTTGGGGAGATTTGCAAAGTGATGAATGAAGCGCTGGGTGTTAACTATGAACTTCAAATGAAGGTGCTCGGCTCCGCTAAACATCGACATTTGATTGAAGAAGCACAGGCGCGGGTGTTCGACGCCTTTATGCCGGAACTCATGCGTATTACGCAGATGGCAGCATCAGATTTAAAAGTGATGGGTCATGGTATTTCCAATGGGATCAACAGTCTCTATCGCATGAATTACCAGCAAAATTTAGGCTTGTCGAAGGATGAAATCGCTAATCTGGCGGATAAATTTGTCAGTTTTCAGCAGTGCTCATCCGAGACGCCACAGTAAACGCTATTGAAGATAATCCCAAAGCTAACCGAAAAGCTGGGAAGAATGCTTCTGCAAATGCAGAAATTAGCAATGAAAAGAGTACAGTATTGGTAGGGACTGTGCTCTTTATTATTTGGCGGGATTAACAATCGCCCGATTCCATGTATTTTTATTTTTGAATGCTTGAGCATTTGGTGTAGATTCGTTAGAATAGAAGTAATGCGACGTTAATGAAATGTTCACATAATCGTCTTAATTAAGCGACATATTTTCGTTAAACTCGACTTGGGGTTACTACCCACAGGAGGTAGCAATGATAGATAAAAGAATTGTAAGTGATGTACTTTATGCTGCGCTGTCAACTGGCGGCGACTTTGCGGAATTATTTGTTGAAGATCGCATGAATACATCCATTGAAATGATACAAAACAAAGTTGAAAAGGCGCTTTCGGGCAGAGATTTCGGCATTGGTATTCGAATTTTTAAAGGTTTAAACAGTGTTTACACTTATACGAATAATGCATCACGAGATGTGCTTGTTAAAGCGGCAAGAGATGCAGCGGCTGCGCTCAATGAGGTGCCGACCGGCATGCGCTTTGACCTCGTTATGCGAAAGCCGGAAGTGGTACACCCTGTTCTGATCAGACCTGAGAATGTTTCAAAAAGTGACAAAGTAGCACTTATGCGTAGAGGTTCTTTAGCAGCTCAGCGTCAGAGTGAGTTGATTAAACAGGTGGTTGTCAACTATATGGATTATCGTCAACGCGTTTTGATTGCCAATACAGAAGGTGTTTGGGCGGAAGACGACCGTACAAAGACGCGTTACGTTGTCAGTGCGGTTGCCGAAACGGAGAACAAGCTCGAATCAGGCAGGGCAGGCAAAGGCGCCGGCAAAGGGTTTGAACTTTATGACGAAGTGGACGTGGAAGGTCTTGGGAAAGAAGCTTCTAGAATGGCACTCGTCATGCTGGATGCATCTGGTGCACCAAGCGGGCGCTTTCCCGTCGTTATTGACAATCGGTTTGGCGGTGTTATTTTTCATGAAGCTTGCGGACACGGCCTTGAAGCGACTGCGGTTGCAAAGGGAAATAGTGTCTTTGCCGGCAAGTTGGGTGAAACGATCGCTTCATCATGTGTGAGTGCAGTGGATGACGGCACCATTATAGGTGAATGGGGTTCGGCGAGCTTTGACGATGAAGGCACACCGACAAAACGCAATCTCTTGATCGAAAATGGTGTGCTTAAAGGTTATATGATTGATAAACTGAATGCACGTCGAATGAACATGCCGATAACGGGTTCTTCCAGGCGACAATCTTACCAATATGCCCCAACCTCTAGGATGACCAACACGTATATTTTAAACGGAACTGATCGGTTTGAAGATATGATTGCTTCAGTGCCTTACGGTTTATATGCGAAAAATTTAGGTGGCGGTTCTGTTAATCCCGCAACCGGAGAATTCAATTTTTCAGTACAAGAAGGCTATCTCATAGAAGATGGTCGCATTACGAAACCTGTAAAAGGCGCGACGCTTATTGGCACTGGGCTTGAAATTCTACAAAAGATCGAACAAGTTGGAACGAATTTCGGTGCCAGTGAAGGCATGTGCGGTTCTGTCAGTGGATCAATCCCCGCCGGCCTCGGTCAGCCAGCCATTAAAGTTGCGGATATCACCATCGGTGGAAGGGAGGATGCATGATGTTCAATCATGAAAAGATAACCGACATATTTAATGCCGGTGAGCGGCATGGTGTTACCGACCAGGAAGTTTACTACCAAACCGCAAGAAACGTCAGTATTTCGGTTTTTAACGGTGAGATTGAAAAATATAGTCTTTCAGAAGAAGGCGGACTCTCCTACAGAGCGATTATCGACGGTAAAATGGGCTATACGTATACAGAAAACGCAAGTGATATCGAAGCCGATGCAATGGTTTTAGAAGCCATTGGCAATGCTGAGATTATTGAAGCTGATGATGAGGTTTTTATTTTCAAGGGAAGCGAACACTATGAAACGATTGATACGTATAATCCGGAAGCTGAAAAGCGTGATGTAAGAGATAAAATTCAGTTTATGCTGGATCTTGAAAAAGCAATACTTGCTTATGATCCAAGGGTTAAACGGCTCTCGAGCAATAATTTGAGTGATGTGATTGCTTCGCGTGCCATTGTTAACTCAAAGGGATTAGATATAAATGAAAAATCTAATTATTGTCTAGCCTATGCCATGGTTGTCGTTGAAGCAGATGGCGATACGCGAACCGGCATGGGATACGACATTGCAGACGACTTTGAAAAGCTGTCGGCAGAAAAAATTATCAAAATGGCAGTAGAAGAAGCGCTAACCATGCTTGGCGCAAAACCGATTAAATCGATGCAGTGTCCCGTGGTTGTTAAAAATGATGTCTTTGCACAGTTTTTCAGTGCATTTACGGATTTGTTCAGCGCAGATCGCGTACAAAAGAACCTCTCAAAACTCAAAGGTAAACTTGAAACAAAGATTGCATCAGAAACGGTAACGGTATATGATGACCCGCATTTGCCAAAGGGACTTGGGTCAACCGCATTTGATGCAGAAGGCGTTGCGACGTATAAAAAGGCATTAATTGAGCAGGGAACCTTGAGGACATTTTTGCATAATTTAAAGAGTGCCAATAAGGATGATGTTGTGACAACGGGGAATGCAGCCAAGGGATCATACAAGGGAACCATTGGAATTGCACCATTTAACGTTTATATCGAACCTGGCAGCCAATCTTTTAATGAGCTTTTGCAGCCTATTGAGAAGGGCATTTATATCGTGAGTCTTCAGGGGCTTCATGCTGGGATTAACACGATTTCGGGTGATTTTTCACTTCAATGTTACGGCTATGTAATTGAAACAGGACGCATTGGCAAGCCAACGAGCCAAATTACGGTCTCAGGCAATTTTTTTGAATTGCTTAACGGCATGGATGCTGTTGGTGATGACTTGGCATTCACCATTCTTGGAAGCGGTTACACGGGTTCGCCATCAGTTCGAATTAGCGGCCTCACTATTTCAGGGATATAGATTGGAGCATATGTTTGATTGAGCAGGTAAAAACCACGATTGAAAAACATCAGCTCATTAAGCCGGGCGATCACATTGTCATTGGCGTATCCGGCGGGCCGGATTCAATGGCGCTCCTACATCTCCTACTTCGGCTGCGATCGACATGGCATTTGTCAATTGAAGCGCTTCATGTCCACCATGGTCTAAGAGGAGATGCCGCCGATGGTGATTTGGCCTATGTAAAGCGTTTTTGTGAAGCGTATGATGTGCCTTGCCATTTTTTCAAAGAAGATATCAGGCGCATTGCTGAGCAGAGCGGTACATCCATTGAAGAGGCGGGACGCAATGTGCGTTATCATCATCTTGAAGCCGTGCGGTCGGCGGTCGGCGCTGATAGCATTGCCGTGGCACATCATATGAATGACGTTGTTGAAACTTTTTTTATTAATTTGTTCAGAGGGGCAGGTATTGATGGACTTGCAGCGATTGCTTATCGGCGTGAGCCGTATATTATCAGGCCGCTCCTTGATGTTTCCAGACAAAATATTGAGGCGTATTGTGCCGCCAATGGTATAGATCCTCGATATGACGAAACCAATCAGCAGGATATTTATTATCGCAACGGTGTTCGGCAAAAGTTGATTCCCTATATCAAAACGACATTTGATCCGAACATCGAGCAAAAGATCTATCGAACAACGCAGTTATTTAAAGAAGAAAAAAGATTTTGGCAAAATCACACACGGCAATTGAGTGAGCGATATGTCAAAAAATTCAATGGTGGCATTGGGATTGCGCTCACACATTTTGAAGCGCTTGAAACAGCTGAAAAGCGACATTTGCTCAGACAGATGATTGCAGATGTCAGAGGGGATGTCAGAAATTTGCCGGCAATGCGCATTGATGCAATGATTGAATTAAAAGAAGCAGGCAAACGCATTGATATCGACGATCAGTGGCTGATGATTCGAAATGCTGAAACTATTGAGATTTTAATGCGTTCAATGTTTGATGCCAACAAAGATGAAATCGTGCCGTGCATTGAAACGGAGCTTTTAACGATGACTGCCGATGCGCAGTATAATCGAAAAGATTGCGAAATTATCGTTGATGCAGACTGCATTGTGGGTAACTTAGAAGTAAGACATCGAAAACCCGGCGATCGTTTTTCACCGCTAGGCATGAGCGGAACGAAAAAATTAAAGGATTTTCTGATTGATCTTAAAGTCCCACAATACAGGCGAGATAAATTGTGGCTCGTCTGTGACGCGGAAAAGATTATTTGGATTCCGGAATATCGAATGAGTGATCGTGTTAAAGTGACGAAAAACACCGAGAAACTCATGATTATTAGAATTTGAATATATTGTTAGATACCCTTAATTATGCTAAAATAATATGATGTATAAGGAGGATGCTATGAAGAAAGGGTTAAAAGGCGCCTCGGTATATATTGCAATTTTCGTTGGAATATTGATCATTGTAATGATGTCGGGGATTAATACGCAAAAAGTTGTTGAACTCTCTTATGACGAATTCACGCTTAAGCTCGATAATGAAGAAATTCAACAAATTCGTATAGACGGCAATAAGATATCGGGGACGCTGGCGGACAGTTCCGTCTTTGAAACCTATATTCCGAGCATGTTGGCATCCAAAACCGGTGAGATGCTGATCGATTATAAAGAAGCACATCCGGAACTCAGCGTCGTAGGGATTGCACCTGCTAATACGCCGTTCCTGATCGAAATCTTACCGACCATTATTATGGTATTGCTCATTGTCGTCTTTTGGTTTGTCTTTATGCAAAATTCGCAGGGCGGCGGTTCAAGGGTTATGTCCTTTGGGAAGAGCCGTGCGAAAATGGTCAAAGACAGTGGAAAGAAAATTACGTTTGCTGACGTCGCAGGCTTAAAAGAGGAAAAGGAAGAAATGCAGGAAATCGTTGATTTCCTAAAGCACCCAAGAAAATATTTGTCGCTGGGTGCGCGTATTCCTAAAGGAATCTTGATGGTGGGCCCTCCAGGGACTGGTAAAACCTATCTTTCGAGAGCGTGTGCCGGAGAAGCGGGTGTACCGTTCTACACGATTTCAGGTTCTGACTTCGTTGAAATGTTCGTCGGTGTTGGTGCATCTCGTGTCAGGGATTTGTTTGAAGAAGCAAAGAAAAATTCGCCATGTATCGTCTTTATAGACGAAATTGATGCAGTTGGTCGTAAGCGTGGAGCCGGATTAGGCGGTGGTCATGATGAACGTGAACAAACGCTGAACCAATTGCTCGTGGAAATGGATGGTTTTGGCGATAATCAAGGGATTATCATTATTGCTGCAACCAATCGACCGGACATATTAGACCCTGCATTATTGAGACCTGGCCGTTTTGACAGGCAGGTAATGGTTGGGGTACCGGATGTTCGCGAACGTGAAGAAATACTAAAAGTGCATGCGCGCAACAAGCCGCTTGCCGAGGACGTTAATTTTCCGGTTCTGGCGCAAAGCACGCCTGGTTTCACACCGGCGGATCTTGAAAATGTGATGAATGAAGCGGCACTGCTATCCGCTAGAATTAGCGATAAGATTATTCGAATGAACACGATTAAAGAAGCGATTACGAAAGTTATTGCCGGTGTCGAAAAGAAAAGCCGAATGGTTAGTGAAAAAGAACGCAAGCTTACAGCTTATCATGAAGCCGGTCATGCGATTTTGGCACAGGTTTTACCGGAAGCCGATCCCGTGCATCAAGTGACCATTATTCCAAGAGGGCGCACAGGCGGTTTCACGATGCAGCTGCCCGAGGAAGACAGAAGCTATGCAACGAAAAAGGGCATGGAGCGAGAACTCATTATTCTGCTCGGTGGCCGTGTGGCTGAAAGCCTCATTTTGGGTGATATTAGTACAGGTGCTCAAAATGACCTCAGCAGGGTTACAAAAGTTGCGCGTGCCATGGTGACCAAATATGCTATGAGTGAAAACTTAGGATCCATGAGTTATGATACAGAAGATGAAGTTTTCTTGGGTCGTGACTTTACATCCATGAAAAACTACTCAGAGCACGTTGCGGCTGAAATCGACAGAGAAGTTAGAAACATTGTTGATAAAGCATACGACAATGCCTACTCGTTGCTGGAAGAAAATGTTGAAAAACTTCATGTCATTGCACAGGCGTTGCTCAAATATGAAACCATTAGCGGTGAAGAGTTCAAACTGGCGTTTAGTGATGGCTTGGAAGCACTTGAAACAAAAATTTCTTCTGAAAATCAAAAGATTGAAGAAGAGCGCAAACGTGCAAAAGAGCTTGAAGAAATTGAACGTGCGGCGTTTGAAAAGTATAACGAAAAACATGAAGACGGTACAGCGCCAGCGGAAAAAGAAAATCGTTTCGATGCAACTATTCCTGCTGAAGAGGAAACGATGAATGCTCAGCGTTCGGCCGAAGCTGCAACAAAAACAGAAGACCAAAACGAAACAGAAGCTAAAAGCACATCTGATTCTGAAGATTTGAAAAAATAACGTAATATAAAATGGGCGCAATCAAATAGCAGGCAGAAGCCTGCTATTTTTTTACAAATTTTTAAAAAGGGAAGAAATTACAGCTTTCACTACTTTTTCAGAGGGTATGAAGATAAGGGCTGAAATAAGTGTGCACCAACGGCAGGGACGCTGTCGTTTATGGATCAGCTCTTTCTGATTTTGAAATCAATGTTTTACATTCACTTTATGTGTTTCTAATGGTATCATGGTAATAATAAGGAGGTGATAGGTATGATAATGACACTGAAAGTCGGAGACATTTATGAATCTGAACTAATTGTTGCCTATGAGCATTCGGCAGCGGCATTCGGCAGTGGTGCCATTGAGGTTTTTTCAACGCCAATGATGATAGGACTCATGGAAAATGCAGCGTTAAATTGTGCACAGAATGGGCTGGAAGAAGCATTTGGAACCGTGGGTACTTTTGTCAATGTAAAACATATGGCAGCGACGCCAATTGGCATGAAAGTTACGGCAAAAGCTGAACTCATTGAAATAGATGGCAAAAAACTGCTATTCAACGTATCGGCATATGATGAAACAGGTGTTATCGGCGAGGGTACGCATGGTCGGTATATTATTGAGTCTCAAAAATTCTTGGAAAAAGTGAATCAAAAACAAAAGGCTTAGGAGGCAACATGCGAACCATAGACGTGTCGGTGATAAAAGAAAGCATCAAACACATGTGTATAGATGCAAATTACAATATTGGTGCAGATATTCAAGCGGCTTTTCATAAGAGCCTTGAAACAGAAACGTCTCCAATTGGTAAATCGATCTTAGTCGATTTACTTGAAAATGCTCGCATAGCAGGTGAAAAGCAAGTGCCGATTTGCCAAGATACCGGTATGGTTGTCGTCTTCGCCGAAGTTGGACAAGATGTCCACCTCGTCGGTGGAGATGTTAAAATGGCAATTGACCAAGGGATACGCGAAGGTTACGAGGAAGGTTATTTAAGAAAATCGGTTGTCGCAGATCCGCTTAACCGTGTGAACACAAAAGACAACACACCTGGGATTGTCTATTTTGATATCGTTCCCGGCGATCAAGTGAAACTGAAAGTCGCTCTAAAAGGATTTGGCAGTGAGAATATGTCAAAGACTAAAATGCTGAAGCCTTCTGATGGAATCAAAGGGGTTGAAGCGTTTGTCCTTGAAACCGTATCACTGGCAGGCCCGAATCCGTGTCCACCTATCGTTGTAGGAGTTGGTGTCGGCGGTACAATTGAAAAAGCAGCATTGCTTGCAAAACAGGCGCTGCTGAGATCAGTTGACGACGAGAGCACGCTGCCGCATATAAAAGCATTGGAAAAAACACTTCTAGAACAAATCAATCAGCTTGGTATTGGTCCTCAAGGATTAGGTGGCAAAACCACGGCGTTAGGCGTAAATGTTGAAGTATTTCCGACGCATATTGCTGGACTGCCAGTAGCGGTTAACATCAACTGTCATGCGTCAAGGCACATGGAAGTCATTCTTTAGGAGGTAGGCGCATGCAGAAAAAAAGGATTAATACGCCAATGACACAGGAAACGGTTAAAGCATTGAAAGCCGGTGATCAGGTGCTGATTTCGGGAACGGTTTACACTGGAAGAGATGCTGCGCATTTGCGGATGATCAAAGCACTCGAAAATGATGAAGCGCTGCCATTTGACGTTGAAGGCCAGGTGATTTATTATGTGGGGCCAACACCGGCAAAGCCGGGTGAAGTCATTGGCTCCTGTGGACCGACAACGAGTTATCGCATGGATGATTTAACAGTACCGCTCCTCAAAAAAGGGCTAAGGGGAATGATTGGCAAAGGTGAGCGAAATCAGACGGTTATTGACGGCATGAAAAAATTTGGCGCCATTTACTTTGCGGCCATAGGCGGTGCAGGTGCATTGATTGCAAATTCAGTAAAATCGAGTGAAATCGTCGCCTATGAAGAACTCGGACCGGAAGCGGTTCGAAAACTTGAAGTAATTGATTTTCCCGTTATCGTTGTCATTGACAGCGAAGGCAAAAACCTATATGAAACAGAAAGAGAGCAGTACGCGACTAAATAAATGGAGGTGCTTATAATGTTGAACAAACAATATTACAACGAGCACGCGCATGAATTTATTGAAAAGACGCTGCAGGTAGACCTCAAACCCATTTACGAGGTGTTTGAATCATACCTTAAACCGGGGATTAAACTCCTCGATGTTGGATTTGGTTCCGGCAGAGATAGCCTACATTTTTATAAAAGGGGCTATGAAGTCGTATCCATTGACTATGCAGAGGAAATTGTAGCGCGCGGTGAAAGTTTTTTAAACAATGAAGTTTTGCTGGTTGATTTTCAGGAAGTTCAGTACAAAGACGAATTTGACGCAATCTGGGCGAGTGCCGTATTTTTGCATTTTACAGATGATGATATTCTAAAAGCATTGGCGATCTGCCATCGTGCACTTAAGAGTGAAGGCTATGTGTATCTATCGTTTAAATATGGTGAAACTGGTGTTATGCGCAAAGGGCGTTTCTTTAATGACTTTACTGAGGCTAAAATACTTTCTCTGCTCAATGAGCAAGCGAATAGCCAGACTGCATTAAAACTCGAAAAAATGTGGCTGACGGAAGATGCACGTAAAGATCACCAAGGAAAAAAATGGATTAATATCATCCTAAAAAAATAAAAAATGACTTTAAAATTATTGGCATCGTGATATAATGTTATTAAGTTAACAAACTAGCCATGACAATATTCGGTGACTTCCATCATCGACACGTATTGAAAGGACGGCATAGCCATTATTCGCTATGCCTTTTTTTATTGTCTAAATGTTATTTTGTCTGCCCTCTGCATACCCCTTGTTTTTTTGTGTAGGGAAAAGGATGAAGTTAGCTTAAAAATCAGAAGTTGAGAGGGGTAAAATTATGAGTTTTGACTACATGAAGTGGTTGATGGATCCGTTTATTCTAATGTTCATCACAGTTGCATCGGGTCTAATGTTTGGAAAAATTAAATTTGGTAAATTTAATTTTGGAACTTCGGGCGCTCTTTTTACAGGTTTGCCAATTGGTTGGTTCATGATGAATCTCGCCAAGGGAATCGGAGAAGACGACAAAGCGTATAAGTATGCTTCGAGTCTCGTAAAAGCGGGCGTTGTAGACAAAGGCTTTTTTACACTGTTCTTGGTACTGTTTGTCGTTGCAGTAGGGTTGCTCGCAGCAAAAGATATTGATGTCGTATTAAAAAAATATGGTGCTAAGTTCATTATTATGGGATTTGTCGTAACATTGATGGGTGCTTCTGCAACCTATGGTATGACTTTTTTCTCGAAAGATTCAAATCCTTATGAAATTTCAGGTGTTTATACGGGAGCGCTTACAAGTTCGCCAGGGCTAGCGGCGGCAATTGAAACGGCTCGTAAACATGCAACCAATGAAATTTCCAAGTTTGACACAATGACAGTAGAAGAAAAGACAAAGTTTTTTGCCATTCTTGGAGAAGATTTAGATCCTGCTGCGACAACTTCGCTGACAGATGATCAAAAAGCACAGTTTATAAAAAATGCAGAAGCTGGTATAGGGGTTGGTCACGCAATTGGCTATCCTTTCGGCGTTCTCATCGTCATTATCGCCATGAATTTCTTTCCTAAAATATTCAGAATTGATATCGAAAAAGAAAAAGCAGACTTCAAACGAGAAATGGCTGATGCCAAAGCAGGTAAAACAGCGAAGGAAATTCCTGAAGTCAGTTTTGATATGATCGGATTTGTCTTTGCATGCTTCTTCGGTTATACAATTGGTCTCATAACCATTGACTTAAGTTTTATTGGCCTTGGCAACTTCAGTTTGGGTGCAACAGGTGGTGCGCTCATTGGATCGCTCGTTATGGGCTATATTGGCAAAATTGGCTTTATCAGCTTTAGAATGAACAGCAAGATATTAGGTGTTATTCGCGAAGTCTCGCTTGCGTTTTTCCTTGCCATTGTCGGTCTTCGTTATGGCTTTGCCGTAGTTGATGCGTTGGCGGGTCCAGGGGCATTCTTAGGACTTGTTGCGTTGGTTGTCGGCGTTGTGGCGATGATGGTTGGTTATATGATTGGCAGGTATGTTTTCAAGATCAATTGGATTATGCTTTCAGGCGCGATTTGTGGCGGCATGACTTCGACACCTGGACTAGGTGCAGCCGTTGAAGCGGTCGGTTCAGACGATCCGGCGGCGGGCTATGGTGCAACTTATCCGTTTGCACTATTAGGCATGGTAATATTTACGATTATCCTGCACTCACTCCCTATGTAATTAGTGTCCACTGTGGTATAATATGACAGAAGGTACGAATTACAGGAGGGTTACAATGGAATCAAATGAAATACTCATCACCGGCTATGCGAAATTACCACAAGGTATCACTGCGAAAGAATTATACTCAGTTATTGCCGTTGGGGTAATTGTCGAAAAGAATTCCGGCGTTATTATCGATTCCGATTGCTCATTAGCGACCCAAATTGCTAAGGATTTTGTGAGATCTATTCTTATCGGCTGCTCATTGGGTGATATCGACTATATCGAAAAGAAATTTAGAAAGTATTACTTTGGGAGTGCGAGAAAGGCAATTATTTCTGCCGTAAAAACGTGTGCCGAAAAGTATAAACAGATCTGCGAAAATGGTGACGAGTACACTGAAGAATGATTGCATTTTATAAATGCATTAACAACCTAATCAAAAAGTTAGAGGGTATTTAACTTTGTTTTATTAACGGTACAGAAGTCCTCTGTGCCATTCCATGATAAAACGCACAGCCAAATAGCCAATCTTTTAATTAAAAGATTGTTATTTGGCTTTTTTTGTTTACTGATATAAATAGGAGGCAATAAACATGGAAAAAGAACGCTTGCGCTGTCCGGCGCTTGAGGCGAAAATTGCAACAGCTGAAGAGGCGGCACTATTTATCAAAGATGGTGATACGGTAGCAACGAGTGGCTTTACACCATCTGGCTATCCAAAAGCGGTGCCGTTAGCTTTAGCGGAGCGCGTAAAAAATGGTGAAAAGATTGAAATCACACTGATTACAGGTGCTTCTGTTGGGTCTGAACTCGACGGCATATTAGCCGAAACCGGGATCGTCAAAAGAAGATTTCCGTACCAAACAAACAACAGTATGCGCAAGGCGATTAATAAAGGTGACATACAATATGCCGACATGCATTTAAGCCATGTACCACAGTTTATTGATTATGGTTTTTTTGGCAAAATAGACGTTGCAATTATTGAAGCGATTGCCATCACAGAAGAGGGGCATATTATTCCATCAACTTCTGTGGGCGTATCGCCTCAGGCCGTTGCAAATGCCGAGAAAGTGATCGTTGAAATCAATACTTCACAGTCTCTTGCCCTCGAAGGCGTTCACGACATTTATATGACAAAGAAACCGCCGTTTAGGGAGCCTATCCCAATTGTGCATTCAGGTGATCGCATTGGAACGCCATATATCGTGTGCGGTTCAGACAAAATTGTTGCGATTGTCGAAACGGATATTACCGATAAAGTAAGGCCGTTAGGTGCTGTCGATGAAGATTCAAAAAAAATATCAGAGCACATTATAAAGTTTTTCGAGGCTGAAGTTGAAGCGGGAAGGCTGCCAGAAAATCTGCTGCCGCTGCAATCCGGCGTTGGCTCTGTTGCCAATGCCGTACTCGCAGGCCTTGTCGATTCAAAATTTGAGGATCTGACATGCTATACTGAAGTTATTCAAGATTCTATGTTTGATTTAATTGATGCCGGAAAAGTAACCGTTGCCTCTGGGACATCGTTTACACCTTCGGAAGAGGGCTTGGTTCGCCTTAACGAAAATATGGAAAAGTATGTTAAGCACTGTGTCTTGAGGCCGATGGAAATCAGCAATCATCCTGAAGTGGCGAGAAGGCTCGGCGTGTTGGCGCTTAATACAGCCATTGAAATTGATATCTACGGTCATGTTAATTCAACCAACATCATGGGTTCAAGGATGATGAACGGCCTTGGCGGATCTGGGGATTTTACTAGAAATGCCTATATTTCAATATTTACAACAGTTTCAACGGCAAAAAATGGTGATATTTCTTCGATTGTACCAAAGGTTTCACACTGTGATCACACGGAACACGACGTTCAAGTAGTCGTTTCTGAAATCGGACTGGCAGATTTGAGAGGGCTGTCGCCGAGGGAACGTGCTAGAGCGATTATCGAAAACTGTGCACATCCTGATTATCGACCGATGCTCTTAGATTATTTAGAGCGTGCAGAGCAAACACCGTTCAAGCATGAACCTCATTTGCTCGACGAAGCATTATCATGGCATGCAAGATTTCTTGCAACGGGAACGATGAAGCCGAAGGTAGAAAAACAAGCATAACGTTACAAAAGTATACAATTATACTTTAGTATAAACTATGGCATTTGACATGATTTATGGTATTCTAAGATTGGTCGAATCCATATACGGTCATGAAAAAGGAGGATTTTAAAAGATGTTTAGCAAAGAGCAAATTTCGATTTTAAAAGAAGCAGTAGATAAAGAAAATGCTAAAACGCAAGAAATGTTGCAAAAAAGACCTGAGAGAAAGGCAGAATTCACAACAGGTTCAGGGGCACCTGTAAAACGTTACTATACGCCTGTCGACATTGAAGACATGGATTACATGGAAGATTTAGGTTTGCCTGGTCAATATCCGTACACCAGAGGTGTTCAAAACACCATGTACAGAGGCAAGTTCTGGACGATGAGAATGTATGCAGGATTTGCAACTGCGGAAGAATCGAATAAACGCTACAAATATCTTGTAGAACAGGGATCAAGCGGTTTATCAGTTGCATTTGACTTACCGACGCAAATCGGTTATGACTCTGACCACTCGCTTTCAGAAGGTGAAGTCGGTAAAGTTGGTGTTGCGATTGACTCATTGGCTGATATGGAATTACTCTTTGACGGTATTCCACTGGATAAAGTCAGCACGTCAATGACCATTAATGCGCCAGCGTCTGTCTTATTGGCAATGTATATTGCCGTCGCAGAAAAACAAGGCGTTTCATCAGAAAAATTACGCGGAACCATTCAAAATGATATTTTGAAAGAGTACATTGCTCGTGGTACTTATATATTCCCAACGGAACCTTCCATGAGACTGATTACAGATATTTTTGAATACTGTTCAAAAGATGTACCGCTTTGGAATACTATTTCGATCTCCGGTTATCATATTCGTGAAGCTGGTTCAACAGCGGCACAAGAAGTTGGGTTTACCATTGCAGACGGTATTGCTTATGTTGAAGCTGCCATTAAAGCAGGCCTCGACGTTGATACTTTTGCACCGAGACTTTCCTTCTTCTTCAATGCGCATAATGATTTGCTTGAAGAAGTTGCAAAATATAGAGCTGCCAGAAGATTATGGGCTAAAATCATGAAAGAGCGTTTCGGCGCGAAAAACCCTAAATCAATGGCACTTAAGTTCCATACGCAAACAGGCGGTTCAACGCTGACGGCTCAGCAACCGGACAACAATATCGTCAGAGTTGCTATTCAAACGTTAGCAGCAGTTCTTGGCGGAACACAAAGCTTGCATACAAATTCAAAAGATGAAGCATTGGCGTTGCCAACAGAAGACTCTGTTAGAATAGCGTTGAGAACGCAACAAATCGTCGCAAATGAAAGTGGTGTCACAGAAGTGGTTGATCCACTGGCGGGATCTTTCTATATTGAGGCGAAGACATCTGAAATTGAAGCAGAAGCAATGGCATACATCAAGAAAATTGATGAAATCGGCGGCGCACCTAAAGCCATTGATATGGGCTATATCCAACAAGAAATAATGGATGCTTCTTACAACTATCAAAAGAAAGTTGAAAGCAGTGAAATCATTGTCGTCGGTATGAACAAATACCAAATCGAAGAAGAAGCGCCAAAAGGCTTATTAAGAGTTGACCCTTCAGTCGGTGAAATGCAAAAAGCCAAACTGGCAAAATTGCGTGCAGAGCGTGACAATGTTGCGGTTGATGCGGCACTTACAAAACTCAAAGCAGCATGTGAAGGCACTGAAAATGTTATGCCGCTTATTTTGGAAGCCGTTAGAACCTATGCGACATTAGGCGAAATTTGTGGTGTGATGAGAGAAGTATTTGGTGAATACCAACAATCAGTAAATTTATAAGATAAACGTGTTTTAGGAGGATGACAATGGATAAGCTCATTAGAGTATTGGTAGCAAAACCTGGCTTGGATGGCCATGATAGAGGTGCGAAAGTAATCGCAAGAGCACTTAGAGATGCAGGCATGGAAGTTATTTATACTGGTTTAAGACAAACACCTGAACAAATTGTCAGCGCGGCAATTCAAGAAGACGTTGACTGTGTTGCGCTCAGTATTTTATCAGGTGCACATAATACACTGCTTCCTAAAGTTGTTGAACTGCTTGAAGCAGAAAACGCAAGTGATATTCTCGTGATTGGCGGCGGTGTTATTCCGACAGATGATATTCCGTTCTTAAAAGAAAAAGGTGTTAAAGAAATCTTTACACCGGGAACGCCAACGCAAACGACAATTGATTTTATCAAGGCGAATGTGGCACAATAACTTGTTAACAGATAGAAATAGATGTTGAACATACAACGCGTTAAAAATAGGAGAAGCTATGGATATCGAAAAAAGGCTGTTGGCTGGCGATAAACGCGCTGCGGCTAGACTTATCAGCCTACTTGAAAATAAAGATCAGGAAGCTTTGGCTATTCTCAAAAGACTGTACCCCAAAAGTGGTAATGCCTATGTCATAGGTATTACCGGCCCTCCGGGCGCGGGGAAAAGTACTTTGACGGATAAGCTGACGAAAGCACTTAGAAAAGAGGGCAAGACGGTAGGCATTATTGCCGTTGACCCGACATCTCCTTTTACTGGAGGGGCAATCTTAGGTGACCGCGTAAGAATGAACGAACTCAGTACGGATCCCGGTGTTTTTATACGAAGTATGGGTGCTAGGGGACATCTTGGCGGTATTTCGGAAGCAACTGCATCAGCAATCAAGGTACTCGATATCTATGGCCTCGATTACATCTTTGTTGAGACTGTTGGTGTTGGTCAATCAGAAGTTGATATCGTTAAGAACTGTGATACGACATTAATGGTTATGGTGCCAGGGCTTGGCGATGATATTCAGGCGATTAAGGCTGGCGTCATGGAAATCGGCGATGTTTTTGCCGTCAATAAATCAGATCGCGATGGTGCCAAACGGACAGCGAGAGAAATCGATATGATGCTTGATTATAATAAAGATGCCTTATGGCGACCACCGGTTAAAATGGTTGTTGCATCTGAAAATCAAGGTGTAGATGAGCTGATTAAGGCGTTGCATGAACACCGTGATTTTATGAAGTCGAGTGATAACTTTATTAAGCGAAGAGCACAAAATGCTAAAAATGAAGTTGTCGAATTAATCAAAGAGAGGATTGAACGGACAATACTCGATCAGTCAAAGCGTGAGGAACGGCTCGAACATGCTGCTGAGCGTATTGCAAAGAGAGAGATTGACCCATTCTCAGTTGTCGACGATGTAGTCGGAAAAATGAACTTGTAAAAATGTACAGAAGTTGCGTATGAATACAAAGTAACTCAGTATACAAAAGGTAAGTATTTTAATCAATGGGATTTTTGTTTATGATAATAGTGGAGAACGGTATGCATGTGACTGCGGCAGATGACATATTATAATCCGAAAAAGTTAAATTGCTTAAATAATTTAACTACCCCACAAATTCTCCTTATTATAATAAGCAAACCCACAAAAACAATTGGTTTCTTGTGTTTACGATACGGATTTCAATTGTTAAAATTATTGTAATGTGGAGGCAAACATGAAAGCATTAAAAGTAGATCATATTGGGATCGCTGTGAAAAACCTTGATGAGACCATCAAATTTTATCAGGATGTACTGGGCCTTGAATGTCAAGGCTCTGAAGTCGTTGAAGAGCAAAAAGTAAAAGTAGCTTTTTTGCCTGTAGGCGACACAGAAGTTGAACTGCTTGAGTCAACGGCTGAAGATGGACCAATCGCAAAATTCATCGAAAAAAATGGTGAAGGCGTCCAACACATCGCATTTAGAGTAGAGAATATTGAAGAAGCAATTGCCTACATGAAATCAAAAGGCATGGCGATGATTGATGAAAAGCCAAGATATGGTGCGGGCGGTGCATCAATTGCATTTGTACATCCTAAGAGCTCCCACAGAGTTTTGGTCGAATTAAGTGAAAGAAAATAACTGGTAGATTTTGGAGGTTTGAGAATGGCTGTTAATAAGTTGGAAGACTTAAAAGAACGCAGAGCTACCATCATCTCAGGCGGCGGAGAAAAACGAATTGCAAAACAACACGCAAACGGGAAACTCACAGCGCGCGAGAGATTGGATTTATTGTTTGATGAGGGAACCTTTGTCGAACTGGATGCCTATGTAAAGCACAGATGTACAAATTTCGGCATGGAAAAAGTTGATGCGCCGGCAGAGGGTGTTGTAACAGGTTATGGTAAAGTGGACGGTCGTATCGTCTATGCCTACTCGCAGGACTTTACAGTCGTCGGTGGATCGCTTGGCGAAATGCATGCAGCGAAAATATGCAAGGTACTGGATAATGCCCTCAAGGTTGGCGCACCTGTCGTTGGATTAAACGATTCAGGCGGTGCTAGAATTCAAGAAGCCGTGGATGCACTTTCAGGCTATGGAAAGATATTTTATAAAAATACATTAGCATCGGGTGTAATCCCTCAAATTACTGCAATTATGGGACCATGTGCCGGTGGTGCGGTGTATTCACCAGCACTGACAGATTTTATCTTCATGGTGGATCAAACATCACAAATGTTTATTACAGGTCCACAAGTCATTAAAACCGTAACCGGCGAAGAAGTATCGGCAGAAGCACTTGGTGGCGCTATGACCCACAATACGGTAAGCGGCGTAGCACAGTTTATTGGGAACAATGATGAGGCATGTATTGCTGAAATCAGAAGACTTTTGAGTTTCCTGCCGTCAAACAACATGGAAACAGCACCGGTTTATGACTGTGATCATGATGTTAATGAACTGGCAGAAGCATTGAATGACATTATGCCAGACAATGCAAACAAACCATATGATATGTTTGACATTATCAAAACCATTGTAGACAATGGCGATTATATGGAATATCAGCCGTATTTTGCAAAGAATATTATCACGGCATTTGCGCGTATTGATGGTCAAACAGTTGGTATTATCGCCAATCAGCCAAAAGTATTGGCAGGCTGTTTAGATGTTAACGCATCCGATAAGTCAGCACGTTTTATCAGAACTTGTGATGCTTTCAATATTCCATTATTAAATATTATCGACGTCCCTGGCTTCCTACCTGGTACCCAGCAAGAGTACGGCGGGATTATTCGTCATGGTGCGAAAATGCTCTATGCATATTCTGAGGCGACTGTTCCTAAAGTGTCATTGATCGTTCGTAAGGCTTATGGTGGATCATACCTTGCGATGTGTTCAAAAGACCTTGGTGCAGATCTCGTTCTCGCGTGGCCGACGGCAGAAATCGCCGTTATGGGACCGCAGGGCGCAGCAAATATTATCTTTAGAAATGAAATCAAAGAATCCGATGATCCAAAAGCGACGCGTGAGCGCGTCATTAAAGCATACACAGATGAATTTGCAACACCATACAAAGCGGCAGAACGCGGCTTCGTAGACGATGTCATCGAACCTGCGGCAACGAGACCGAGACTGGCGGACGCCTTTGACATGTTAGCATCGAAAAGGGAAGCGAGACCAGCGAAGAAACACGGCAACATACCGCTGTAAAAGAAATTGAGGTGAAGAAATGCAATTACTGGAAAACTTTAAGCATGCGGACACCTTTGTTCAGATGACACTCGGCGAGCGCCTAGCTGCGACCATGTACGTCATTCTCCTTGGGATGGGTATAACCTTTACAGCCCTTGTGCTCATCTGGGCGATGACAGCCCTACTCTCAAAGGTTGTTCAAAGCATTGAGAAAAAGTCACAGCCAGCCGTCATGCCTGCACCAAAAGCAGCCGCTTCAACTCCTGCGCCGGCAGTTGTTGAAACAGCCGAAGAAGATCCGGGTGAACTCATCGCCGTCATCAGTGCGGCGATTGCGGCGAGCATGCAGACGTCAATGCACAACATTGTGGTAACGAGTATTCGCAGAACGGGTGACGGTACACCGGTTTGGGGACAAAAGGGACGCAGTGACATTATGAATTCACGTTTATAAGGGAATAATGGAGGAAAGAATCACATGAAAAAGTATAATATAACGGTCAATGGCGTAAGCTATGAAGTAGAAGTAGAGGAAATGGGATCAGTACAAAGCGCGCCAAGAGCGGCGGCGCCGGCAGCAAAAGCAGCACCAGCGCCAAAAGCGGCACCGGCAGCAAAAGCAGCGCCAGCACCAAAAGCGGCACCAGCAGCAGCGCCGTCAGCAGGCGAAGAAGGCGTATCGGCACCAATGCCCGGTACG
>NZ_JAHBCL010000017.1 GCF_018390735.1 Fusibacter paucivorans | reverse complement strand
TCACTTGCTTCTCTTCAACAAAGAGAGCTACAGAAAGCGGTATGCATTAACCAAGTAAAGTCGTTATCTGGCAATTGTATTTTTAATTGCCATTTCATGTATTTTATTATTGCCAAATACATGTATCATCAAGTCCTTTAAATACACATTCGATTTTTAACTCATTTGCTCGACTCCCATCATCAGCAACAGAAAAATCTTGTATGTCTACTCTTACATAATCATGACTTTTTGTTCCTAGAGTTAGTTTAATTGCATCTACAATACTTGTTTTACCGCTATCGTTCTCACCAACTAAAACATTTAACCCTTCCTTAAAATTAACTACTAATCCTGGTTCTCCATTTACATCACTACTTATGTATTTTCTAAAATTCCACAATCTGAGCTCTTTAAGATACATACTCACACCTACTTTCTCAATAAATAATATACTTGCCACTAAGCATTAAAACTTACTCATTATTAAACAAAAGACACCACAAATGTGATGTCCATAGAATTTGCTCTTCAATAAATTCATTTGTGTAAATCACTAATCAAAATCAATGCCCAAGTTGCAAAACTAACTGGGCATAGAATTACACTAAGTGTAATGAAATAGTTCTATCCTCAATCATTAAAACTTATTCAATAGAATTTTGTTTCTTACTCATATGAGAAATAAATATTATTTTCATCTTTAAACTCTTTGCATAGATGTGTCAGCAATTTTACATAATCAAACTGTTCTCTAATTTCCTTTACCGTTGGTTTTATATCCATCTCTTCAAATAACTTTACTAACTCTGAATGCCTTGTATCTTCTAACAAGTTAATAAAAAGCTTACGAGAAGAATAATTAAGTGTAGCCGCATTGATTGAATACTCATCACCTTCAATCACAACCTTTTTTTCTTCATACGTAACAATATTTGCAAGTCCTAACATTGCAAGTCTTTCATAGTTTGTATCGGTAACACATACGTTTTTTGTTAAGCCATCTCTTGAATAATATATTAAATCTAACATTCTATTCCCTCTCCTGTTCACCTTTTTCCAGTAATTTTTCTCTTACTTTTTCCCTTAATTCATTGACTTCTTCAGCTTCAACACCTTCATATAAAGTTACATTGCCTTCGTCTAAAATGCTCTTTGTCGTATTACTTACTTCGCATTGTGAAATCAAAATTCGAATACTTCCTTTAGACACAATATTTCTAGCATCTTGAGGAAAAAGATTCTTTCTAGTTTTAACTTCTCCATACTTCTTATTCTTCATCAGCTTTCTCCCTAATATACTTTCTGTGACCTAAATACTTATCAATAGCATTAATTAATTTTTCCTCATCTTCAAGTGGATATGTAAAATCACCGGATGAGTCATTCCCTGTTGTTGGAACTACTTCAACATCGTTTAACTCCCCAATTTCTACAATCAATTTAATCCCATCTCTATGTTCTTCCAACTTCTTTATCATTTTATCTTCATCTGTCAACTGGCTCCCCTCCTTCCCTTTGATATTTGTTTATAATTTCGTAATAGGAATCTTTTAAAAACATAGACTCCCATTCAAATTTTGTATAATCACTAGACTTCAGTCTCATAAATAAATGTGCAAAAATAATCTTTAACTCTCCTAGAGTATACTTTTTTTCTATGTACAGATTATATAATTGTGATGTCTTTTTATCATCAAACCAGTCAAATGAATTAGATACTGACTTTATCTCCTTAATAAACATGAAAAACTCATCTTTTTTCAACTCTATATTAAAGTTTTCATGAAAAAAGAATCTTCTAAGGACAGATGTATCAATACTATTTTCCATGTTTGTAGTCGCAATTATAATAAAATCGTGAATAATCCCCCTAATAAACAAATCATCAATGATAGTATTAAAAGTTAATAATACACGTTTGACACTCTCGCTATCCGCTTGATAACGGTTAACTGTAAATGAATCTAGTTCGTCAATTATTACAAAAGCTTTTGAGTTATTTTCAACATTCTTAACCTCAATATCTTTGAAAAACTCAATTAAATTCTTAGATGATTCTCCAAAATTTGATGATAGTAGTTCATCTATTCTTAAATAATAAGAATCAATATTATGATTATCTCTCAAATTTCTATATATTTCGTTGGCTATTGTTGTTTTGCCAGTACCTGGCAATCCATAAAATAAGAAAGTTGGAGTTATTGACAATTTATTCTTTACAATATCAAACTCATCGCCTCCTTGTAAGAATGCATCACAATAACCACTTACTTTCTTTAGCTTGTCATCAAGCCCAAAAATTAAATTGTCCTTAACATAATCCATATAAACCTCTCTACTTACCTTAATAAATAATTCCCGTATATCTCTATTAATAAGATACCCCATATAACATCGTCATATAATTCCGTTATCGTTCATCCAAATTCTTAATATCTTAAGTTAAAACTATCCATTTTGACTTCAATTTCCTGCATTTTAATAACGTCTATAGACTTAACTTCAAATTTGATGCTTATCTCCTCAACATCAAGTTCATCAATTAAAACACCTACTTCAACATGCCCTCGATGAGTGGGTCTATCCCTAATTCAATAAGTTCATCAATTAGATGTTGCATATTGAATCTATTTTTTTCATATGCCACCTCATGAAGAATTCTTGCAGCAATCTCTTGAGCAACATACGTTAAGTTATTCCGTATTACGTTATAAGCAATATGCCCGAATCCATCATAATCTACCCAAGTTCTACAAACACCTAAATACTCACTCTCAATCATCTGAAGAACTTCAATTGTACGTTTTTCATCTGACTCAATAAAATTTAGTACAGCGGAAGTCATACCTGGTATGTCAACAATCGCCCTACAGAGCTCATTAGAGCTAAGACCATAAATATAGTTATCGACATCATCATCAAATATCCCATTATTAATTTTTGAACCTATCTGTTCTAATCTTGCTTTGTCTTGATGATATTCAATAGCTTTCTCTACCCCTTGAAGAAGTGCTCCAGCATCTGAATAACGTACACTTGGATTCTCATTCTTTGCCTTTTCAACTGGATTCCTTAGAAAGTGTATACTATTTCTTGGGTCACCTGTCATAATAAAATTTATTAAACTACCCAATGAGTATACATCACTTCGCTTGTCTCCCTCTTTTAGCTGCATGAATTGCTCAGGAGCACAATAATAGTACTGTCCCATTGAATGGGTTCTCATCGTCCTATGCGAATGGAACATATCCAAATCTTTACCTAAACCGAAGTCAGAGAGCTTCAATTGTCCCTTAAAAAGAAGGACATTATTCGGACTAATATCACGATGAATAATGTTTCTTTCATGCACTGTTTTCATAATAAAAAGTATTTGCCTTATCACAACGATTTTTGTATTCTCATTATGTTCATAATCGGTAATATACTTTTCAAGCGTTGATTCAGCTTCTTCCATCGTATAAGAATAATCAGAAGCGTTAAAATCATACACCTCAATTACACCTGACAAATCAGATAGACTACTCGTCAATTCGAACTCACGTTTGAATCTATGTCGTACCCCTTTCAATGTTTTAAAGTCATCTTTAAGCTTTTTCACAATTAATCTTGTCGAGCGTGACCTATACACATTTGCAAACCCACCCTCGCCAATGAATTCGAGGTCTCCATCTTCTGAAACTAACTTATATTCCTGATTCATTCTATGTATCTTGTAACCCTCAATATTTAATTGCTCATTTAAGAAAACAACGATTTTATCAATCTTTTCTAGAGCTTGTACTTCATTTATCCCACTATCTATCATTACAAATCTCTTAGAAAGAATTAAATTCAAAAAGGTATCAAACCTACCTTGATTCCATAGAATCTTTATTTTATCCAAAGCATAAAGCCATCTTGATGGAAACCCCGACCTATATACATCAGCAAATCCAAAATTTGCATTAAAAAACTCAACAAGTTTTCCACCTGATTTATAAGAGTAATATCCTGGTATGTCACCATTCAATACTTCAGCAATAGTCCTAAATCCTGCATCACTTAACATTACTCCGTCCCCCCCTCATTTAAATTTGGTCTATATTTTTCACTAATTATATCTCTAATAAAAAATCAGACAAACTCACTCCACTAACCATATTGACCTCACGCAACATCATGCAAAATATTTAATGTTTTGATTACACTCTTATAAATTATTATACTGCTAAACAACCTGAATTGCCAGATTTTGGCTTGTTTTTCAATTGTAAAGTACTCCAGGACCCTTAAATGCATATAAAAAAGCCTGTAAACCTTGACAATGGTATTACAGGCAAAATATATATATGCAATTTCAACTCGATATTTATGCTTTTACTCCCATACCATTACCATGGTTTACCTCACTCATAGCCTTCTATCATAAGCATTTCACCAATTACCCTAGCATGGTATTCTTCCTTACTTTCTTCTTTGTTCCTCTAATCAGGATATAGTACCTCATATTTATATGTTCAATTAGTGTTCATTTATGTCCGTTTTCTGAAATTCAACTGTCATTTGGCTATCTAAACTGTCCATTAATATTGATGCCGCCTAAATTTGCATCATTTAAACTTTTTTGTAGAAAGTATCAAATGTAAATAAAGTTAAACCCGATCAGCTAAATTATCAAATATATGACTATTACCTATCGTTAATAGGGTAACGTTCCTTCGCTAGTTTTTCTAACCTAGATAAAGAAAGTTCATTACCATAACAATTATGCACATCAATCAACTCTCTTATAAAGTCATCAGACCACTCTGATACATCAAAAAACTTCCCATAAATATATCTAACTTCCATAAGTTCGAGTTTCAATAGCAGTGGTAACATGTTCTCGTATCTTACTATTTGATTATACCTTTTCAAAGCTTTCCGTGAGCAATCCCCAACAAACTGGTTGTGAGTCTCTTTATCTTCAATATCTATACATTCATCCAACTCCATGAAGAATGTTTCAACTTCCTCTTTTTCATCCTTAGTTTCTGCTATTAGGTACTTCTCATAATATGCTACGCATTCTAATGCAAGTTCCTTGTTCTCCATCCTTTTAAAAATATCAGGAATCTGAGGCACTTGCTCCTTTACAACAGCTATCTTCTCTTCAAGCTCCTTCGACTTAATATGATAATTATTTGAGAAAACTGTAAACAAATCCTTCTGAGCATAGAACTCAGGTTCCGTCTTTAGTTCTTCTCTAACATTTGACCATATTATCTCGACATCTATATCAGCATTCGTATGAATGTCAGTTATTCTCTTAACAAGTATGTTAATTTTCCTTTGTCTTGCTCCATCTGACTTCTTTGTAAAGCTATCTGGTGTATCCTCTAAGAAAAATGTCACTGGATAATGGGCATTGTCATCACTATTATATTTTACAAAAAGGTTAACATGCCGTCCCTTATCTTTTAAAAACTGAAAAAATACCCTATCTGCATCGATGAGAGAATTATGGTCATCTTTATCAAAATCCAATACTAGTCTACGACCAAATATATTTAAAATCCTATCCTTACTAAAGCAAAGCCACCTATTACTAATTACCTTACCTAGCTCGCTTTTATAATGAATAGTATCCTTATAGGTTTTGATACTCGTAATATCAACACCCTTATGACTAGCACTGACCTTTTCTTCCTCATCAAGAATACTATCGATATCTAGATAATTATAATTGATGTTTCCATCTACAACATTCTTGTAAAATACATCTTTAGCAATTACTTTTTTACCTTCAACCAACTCTACAATTGTAGCATCTTTAATTTTGTGGAAACCGAGTAGATGAAAGAATCCATCGTCACTAAACCTAAAGTCTATATCTTCAAGGTCTTCTAAGACAAATTTATATCTATACTTCATTAATGCTGTATACTCATCAGCTAATTTCTTGAAGTCGGCGCCTATATCAATAGCACTGTCTTTTTTACGTATTTTTCCTTTTATAACAGCCATATACACCTCTATACAAAATAAAGGCTCTAACACAGTAGAACTGGTTAAAGCCTTCCATACAATTTCGGTTACATTTTTTTTCGAACAAAACGTTCTCTCAGGTATTGGCGCAACCAACCAAAGCATAACCTCTACTGGCACTCCTGATATTCTCCAGCGTCTTCGGTGGTGATATAACCGCTAAGTCATATCTATTTAACTAAAGTATACACCCAATGGTATTGTCTGTCAACTTCTATAGAGGATTCATCATTAATCTCTTCTCTACAAGATATATTATACACTAGATTATACGTTTAAGACTAATAATCATTGTTCTATCAACATATAATTTCAAGTTAAGTATATTGGTTTTGCTAAATAGTTCATCTACCCCACTCAGTTTTAGGGTTACTTGTGATAAGGTTCCCCCTTAATAATCCTAAACCCTCTATAAATCTGCTCTAGCAACACCACCTTCATGAGCTGGTGTGGGAAGGTCATCTTTGAGAACGAAAGAGCGAAATTGGAGCGCTTGATAACGTTGCATGAAAGACCGAGACTGCCGCCGATGATGAAAACGATGTCTGAGTTGCCTTCAAGGCCGAGGGATTCGATTTTTTCGGCCAAGTTTTCTGACGTCAATTGCTTGCCGAGGATTTCAAGCGTAATCACATACTGCGAATCCTTGATCTTCGAGAGAATGCGGTCGCCCTCTTTACTCATAATCTGTAACATCTCTTTGTCACTTAGGTTTTCCGGCGCCTTTTCGTCGGGTACCTCAATGAAATTGAGCTGACAGTATTTGCTGAGCCTCTTCGAATATTCTTTAATCGCATCTTCAAAAAATCGTTCCTTTATTTTTCCCACCGTAATTAATGTAATCTTCAATCGTGACTCCCCTTTTATTCACTTGGCTTTTCATTTTCAAATAAACGTTCATAAAATCATTGTGTTTGTCCGCTTGAAATCTTCTCGCTGTACCCACGCGTCGCACCACACAACACTCTACACGCTACCTTGAAACAACGCGTTCAATTCTTCTTGGTCTTTCCAAACTTATAATCTCTCAAGCTTTTGATCTTTTATGCTTTTGACCTTTTAAATTTTTAATCTTCCAAGCTTCTTATTATTCAACTTTTCAGATTTTCAATTTCCCATTTTTCTGTATTTTGTTTTCAATTTACCATTTCTTGTTTTTTAACATTTTCCATTTCCTATTTCCTAATTCTATTTTAACAAAAATCTATCTGTACTGGCAAAGTGTCTTTGCATTCGTTTTCAGCCCTTTTGCTTATGGCTCGGTTCTATGTATTTTTATCCATCTTATCAAATAATTTTAACATTTGCCGTGAAAACCACATTTGTTTGAGCTATAATTGAACTATAGTTGAACTATAACTGAACTATAATTAAGTGATGACCAAGCTGTAAGGGACAGTATGCTGCGAATCTAATCAGGCAGCAATGCACCATGGTCTGTTCCATGGGCGGTTCTAAGAACATCACCTTTTAAAAGATGCGGCATCATAAGCGTTACCGCACATTTGATACCACCATTCTTTTTCATTCTTTTCATTTTTTATACTTTTCATTTTTCATTTTTTACACTTAACCAAATGCGTGTAAGCAAAATATAAATACAGGAGGCAATGCCATGCAATTCAGTTTCGTCCTGCCTTCGACGATTCGCTATGGAAGCGGCGTCGTGAAAGAACTCAATCAAATCATCGACCAGCTCGGTGCTAAAAAAATCATGTTCATTTGTGACAAGGGCATCATCGACGCGGGAATCTACACACGCGTCAAAGCGCTTTTAGCCGATGATAAAACATGTGTCGTCTTCAGCGACATCGAAGCCAATCCAAAGGATTACAATGTTCAAAACGGTGCTGCGTTTGCACGCGACAATGATGTTGACCTCATCGTTGCGCTCGGCGGGGGCAGTCCCATCGATGCGGCAAAAGCCATTGCCGTCGTGGCAAAGCAGGGTGGTGAGGTACGCGATTATACCAAGCGGGCAATCGGTCCTGACTGCCTGCCGATTATTGCCATCCCAACCACCGCAGGCACAGGCAGCGAAGTCACGTTTTCATCGGTGATTACCGATACGAAGGAGAATTTTAAGTTTACCGTCAAGAGTCCTGCCATTGCAGCCAAAGTGGCATTGGTCGATCCCGAACTGACCTATTCGCTGCCGGCATCCATTACCGCAGCAACAGGTATTGATGCGCTGACCCATGCTATTGAAGGCTATACGGCAACCTGCACAGAACCCATTGCAGAGGCATTGGGCCTTTATGCCGTTGAATACATTGGCAAGTATATCGAAAGGGCTGTCAAAGACGGCAATGATGTCGAAGCACGCGACGGCATGATGATGGGTAGTTTGTTGGCAGGGCTGTCTTTTAGCCACGCCGATGTTGCCGGCGTTCACTGTATGGCAGAAGCCCTTGGCAGCATGTATGACCGACCACACGGTCTCTGTAATTCGATTATTCTGCCGCATCTAATGCGCGAAAACCTGCCATACTGCACCGCGAAGTATGCCCGAGTGGCACGTGCTCTCGGCATTGAAGAAAGCGACCCGGAAAAGGCAGCACTGCTCGGCATTGAAAAAATCCAGTCTATTTCAGCCAATATCGGCCTGCCGGCATTTAAAGCACTGGCCATTGATCCAAAGGATTTTAGAAAGCTCGCCGAAATGTCCGAGAAAAACGGCTCAAATCCGAGTAATCCAAAACCAATGACCGCTGATGACTACGAAGCGCTTTTCTATAAAATCGACGCCCTCTAACACTGTTTTGACACTTAAATATGTATGGCAATTTTCCCATGCAAAAAGCCTCCTGTTTACGATTATAAGCAGGAGGTTTTAATCTGTTCAGCATCGTTTTATTCATGATCGCCTCTGTTGGGACGTGCTGCTTTAAAACTGCAAAACAAACTCACAGCACGAAATCAAGCGGCTCCTCACGAACGTCGAAATATACAATTTTTGAAATACTGCCATCACTTACATAGAACCGAATGCCCGGCGCTTCAAAAATAACATTGTAACGCGTTCGAATAATGGCATTGACCCTTTGACTAAGCGTATAGACTTCAGCAGGTGTTTGTGCAAGTCTGCTGAGGTTCAGCCGTCGGTCGAGTATTGCCCTTTGAAAAAGTGCAATATTGACCGCTTCCCAGTCCTTTGGCACTTGACTGCGCTTTAACCGATTACACTGCTTACAGCAGCACACCAAATTAAAGACCTCTGTCGACCCGCCCATGCTCTTTGGGTAATAATGATCCAACGTCATCTTATTGCGTCTTACCGGCTTCCCGCAGATAAAACAAGTTCCTAAATCCCTTTCGTATACATATTTCTTTTCAATTTCCTTTGCACGCAAAACATCGCCACCCCCAGTATCTCTCTTTTTGCGTACGACCCGTTAACCCAAACCAACCGATTTTGTTGATAATTAGCATCCTTCCCTAGGATGAAAGGCCAAAAACGGTTTTAAATCGCGTTTCATCTCTTCGAAGCGCCTGCAAATCATCGCATCCCCCAATGAATGCGTCGTCTACAAAGATTTGCGGTACCGTTCCAGAACCTGTTTTTGCCTTAAGTGACATCAGTACATCTCTTTGACCGTCAATACAGTATTCTTCATAGGCAATGCCTTCTCTGTCTAACAGCATTTTTGCCTGAATACAATATGGGCAGAACGCCCACGTATACACCTTTATTAATTTCATTGACTACCTCTTTTCTATATCTTTTACATTTTACCATATTTCGGTAAGTGATACATCGTAAAATTACACCAACATCTTCAAATTTGCAAAAGTTTGTCAGCTGTTTAATTCACTGTATACAACATCATAATTTGTTCATCTTTTCTTATTGACTCTTTAACAAGTGATTAATATCCAGTTTACATTTATTCAGTATGATAAGTACATAAGCAAAGCTAACCAACGCTTACTTACTTTTAAATAGATAAACCCCTTAAATACGATCCCCCAATCGTATGTTCATAACCCCTTTTGGCACGTCGACCCACGTGTCAAACTCCCCTAAACTCAGGCGCTGTTAACCACAGCGCCATATTTATTTTTTTGCATTTAAATAAGAAACAATTATACTCGCTGCGATCCCATCAAGGGCACACAATAAGCCGTTAATCATACGGTTTACATACGCGGCAAAGTAAAATTACCATGGATACACCTATTAAAAATGGGCATCTAATAGATGCCCAAACATACAACATATTCATAAATCATGCAGCCAATGTGATCTCCACAGCTTCATATCCGTTACTGCAACAGACGCAGGGTGTAAAAATAACAATAAAAACCACAATAAAGCCAAAAATGACACAGTGCCTTTTACTGCTCCTGATGAACACCTCTAATCTGCTGACGCCGACAACATCCTCCCTTACGGCATTCGCCAAGGTTTTCACAGATTTTATAGTCGCCGCCTTCGATATTAATCGTCCTTCCCTCCACCAGCGACTGCGCAATTTTCTTGCGCGCATCGTCATAGATCCGCTGAAACGTCGAACGGCCAATCTCCATTTTCTTGGCGCTCTCTTCCTGATTCATGCCCTCGTAATCCATTAACCGGATACTTTCATACTCCTCTACCGTCATCACCAAATTGGCGTTGCCCGTATACCCCTGCCCCTTCGGGCCAAATCGGGCATATTTAGGCATTTCACATACTATTTTCCCTTTTCTAGGTCTTGCCATATCATGCCTCCGATCTTGACATATACTGTGTTAAAAGCCTGCATGCCTCCTCGTATTTGAGGTCAGCTTCTGCTAAAAAAGCATCGTGGTTTTCAATTAATTTTTCCAGCAGTCCCGGATCATTGAGTGCGTACTGGCCGATAAATCTCAAGTTGACACAGACATCGTGCAGACGTCTCGCCACGTCTTGAAAATCTTCCAGTACGGCATTAATTGGGGTTAACGTCTTATCATCCTGCATAAGAATCTGATGGACATAGCGCAATTTCTTGACCAGCGTTCGTTTTTCGTGAATATAGCGCTCCAAATTTTCAGCGTTCGACACTTTGTCGATATTGATAAACGCTTGAATCACTTCAAAATGCCGCTGCTTTTCCCATATTTCGTAAGCGGGTTTGTGACTGCTGCTCGGCTTTAAGCGCACTTCAAACTGCGCAAAGTTAAATGTTTTCATCATTTGGACGTCCGATTTCAGCTTTGTCAAAAGCGGCGCTTTTAAATCGCAGAGCTTCGCAATGACTCCCGGCAGCATAAAATCGCGATAGCCGTTTTCGAAGACGTCAATTTCTCTTATCAACGATGTATGGTCAAAATTTCGTTTTGAAATAAAATCTAAATCCTTAAAATCACTATTTCTCAATACCGGTTTATAAAAATAAATCAATGCCCTAAGGCGTCGAATGGCTTCTCTGTATTCGTGAATGCTCTGATGATTGTAATCATCCGTCACCATCTGATCAAGATAAAGATCCATTTGCGCTAAGTGATGCTTTATATTCTTGGAAATCTCAACTCCAGGTTTCACGGCTGCCTCCAATGATCCAGTTCGCGTTTGGATCATGTTTTGTGTTTTGTCTATTATACCACGGTAAGATATGTCCCACCAACCTTCATGATACAATTTTATCACATAAATTATTGGCAAAAGACCATTATTATCTGAATTTCACGAAAATTTACCCTTAACCATCCATCAAATCACCAACGCATTTAGTTCTTTTATCACACCGGCATCAAATCATCTTCCAAATACTTTACTTTCAACTCTAAAAAAATTTCTAAATCATTCATCAGTTGAAACAGCGATGCATAGTTTTCAAAAATTAGCAAATCTTTCGGCAGCTCCTTTTTCATAAAATCTTCACGAAGCGCAGCGAGTTCTATCAAAAGAAAGCTGGCATCATTGGTAGGTGTAAATTGATGTGCAGCTTTGTGTATAAATTCACCCATAGCCTTTGCTTCCCGTTGCGTCACGAAAATGCGCTCAAAATGCTTCTGCATATAGAGCATCCAGTAAAACTGGTCAAGCCGCATTTGGAAATAGGCAACGTAATCTTGATGTTTTGAAAAAATAAAATTTTCCTGTGCCTTTGACGCCTTTTTCTTCGCCTTTTTTATGCGTCTTTCAAGCGCTTTAAACGATTCAAAGTCCGACCCTGCATTGCGATCCATCTGTATGAGCTTTTCACTCATGTTTAAAAAGAATTGCTTCATCGACTGCTCGATATCCTGCTGTGCCTCAATTAAATCAGGCTCCAGACTCGGCATGTGAAGATTGAGTAAAATCCCGACACCAATGCCAATACCGAGCAGCATCATTTCATTGAGCACATTGGGCATCGTCATCACGCCATAACTCAAATAGTGCGTCGCAATAACCGTATTGACGACAATACCCTCTTTGGCTTTAAGTCGCGTTGCCACCGGCACGAACACCAGCAGAAAAATACCTAGAGAAATAATATTGTAGCCAAACAGATTAAAGGCAGCCAGCGAAATCACCAGCCCGATAATCGCCGTGTAAAAACGTTTCCATGCAACTGAAAACGTCTGTTTTTGTGTATCCAGCAAGCTGAGCATCGCAATGACACTTGCCGCCGTTGCAAAATTTAAGTGCAGCATCTGCGCAATCCAAGCAGCGCCGACGGCTGCAACGACATTTTTTAACGTCCTAATCACCATAACGCCTCCCTTTGATTGCTTCTATTGTTTAAAGCATGGGACCATGCTTTTCGATAACCTTGATGATTATTTATACCCCATTAACACTTTTTTTACGCATCGAAGTCCCTTCGCCAGATCAGCGCTCCTACCAGCATACCAACATCGTCATGATCATTTGTTCTTTCGCCGGCAATTTCACTGGTGTCAGCATCAGTGCTATCATCATCTTTCGCTTTTTCAGTATTATCTCTATTTTAAGCTTTCGCTTTATCATAATCTCTACCTTCAATTAGCCTCGCCTTTGCCATCTAAACATGACAATATTAAGATTGCATAAAGACATGGCTCAGGCCATTCCCCTTTATCCGAGGATTCGTTATAATAATAAAAAAGACGAAATGAGGCGCTTATGAATCTCCCACGCAAACAATATATAGAGTACGTCGTGATCTTCTTCATCGTCGCCGCCATTGCCTATTGGCTCGGCAGAGACATTGACAGCATCAAATTCGCAATTGCAAAATTTTTCACATTACTGACCCCTTTCTTTATAGGGTTTGCTGTTGCTTATATTCTCAACGCACCGGTCAGCGCCATTGAAAAACGTCTTAAAATCAAACGCGGGTGGGCCATTGCCATTATTTACATAGCCTTTGTTGCCATCATCAGCAGCGCACTGATTATTCTCACACCGCTACTCGGCAATAATATCGCCGGGCTCATCAATGACGTTTCGCGCTGGGCTGTGGATATTCCAAAATGGGTTCAGCAATTTGACTTTGGACCTTATGAAGAAGTGATTACTACCCAAATGAGCAAACTGACAGAGCTATTGTCTACACTCACCAACAGCCTTTTGAGAAATATTGTCGATATGCTCTTTGCCGTTACGACCACCGTATTTAATATTGTTCTAGGCATTATCATTTCTATTTACATGCTTTCGGATAAACAAAAGCTGCAGTCAGCATTTCACCAATTGTCGCTGGCCGTTTTCAAGCGCAAGCGAACCGATCAGCTCATTGCCTTTTTAAAAGAAGTCAATGTCATCTTCGGTCACTTTTTTACGGGACTGCTGGTTGAAGCCATTATCGTCGGCATTCTCGCCGCCATTGGCCTAAGTCTTATGGGCGTACGCTATGCGCCAATTCTCGGATTAATCATATGTCTCACCAACATGATTCCTTATTTTGGCGCCTTTATTGGTGCCGTGCCCGCAGTCCTTGCAACCCTGATGTACGACCCCATTAAAGCCATTTGGGTCGCCGTCTTCATCATCGTTCTTCAGCAAGTTGACGGCAATGTCATCGGCCCACGCGTCATGGGCAATTACATTGGCTTAGAGCCCCTTTGGATTATTTTCGCCATTGCTTTCGGCGGTGGATTTGGCGGACTGCTCGGCATGATTCTCGCCATTCCGCTAGGTGCCGTCGTCAAAATCATCATTACGCGTCTGGTCACAAAAAATCAGCCTGCGGCAATAGATGAACCTAGCCCACCAGATAAACCTGACGCGCCAGACGAACCCGGCTCAGCTGACAAAGCCAGCCTACCTGACGCGCCATCGGAAAACCGATAATGGAGGCAAATGCCCTCTAAGCGTCACCGTCACAGCGTTTTACAGTCATTGAAAAAAATACGCATATAAAAAGCGGGATCAACTGTATGTGAACACCACATGTCATTGATCCCGCTCTTTGATTCATTAAAAGAACTATTCATTTATACCGATAAGCACCTGCATCATCATATATGCATTTGCATTACTTTGTGTACATTTGCATCATCGTTCCGATTGCCTCATTTCTTTGAATACACCCACTCACTACATCATATAATTGTTCACCATGATAAAGTGGGAGATTGTGCCGAGCAGGATAAAGAGATGAAAAATCTCATGAAAGCCAAAGGCACCTATGCGAAGCTTGTCGGACTTGATCGCATAGATAATCGAGCCAACTGTATAAAAGACACCGCCGAGGCAAAGCCAAACAAAACCCGGAACGGGCATTGCCTTAAAAATCGGATAAATAAACGCAATGCTCAGCCAACCTAAAAACAAATACATGCCCGCTGAAAGCCATCTAGGCATATTGATAAAAATCACCTTTGTCACGATGCCGATAATCGCCAAAGACCAAACGGCGATTAGAAGGCCGTATCCTAATTTTCCCTTGAGTGCCGTCAAACAAATCGGCGTATACGTTCCGGCAATCAGGACGAAAATCATCGCATGATCTAATTTGCGCAGTCTTAAAATAATCTCCTTTTTACCGTTAAAACCATGGTAAACGGTCGACGCCGTATAGAGCAGAATCATGCTGACGCCAAAGACGACAACCCCCGTAATCAAACTTGGATTGTGCTTTAGAACGGCACGCCAAACCATAACCGTTAAGCCGATTGCCGCCAGTATAATGCCTGCAAAATGTGTCCACATATTAATTGGTTCTCTTACGCGCATATGCCCTCCTCGCTATGTCAATTTCTACATCGCTTATTATTGCTATATTTTTCACTTTTTGTTCCTTCACTTGTTGTTTTTGCTCATTGTTTTGCATATGGCTTTCTTCCCCTATTGCATCACGCGTCCGCAAGGTCAATGTCCATCACACGCTAAAATAAAGAAAAACATTCTCGCAACGCTTTTACACAATCTCATAAAACAGCAACGATCGGTGTCATAAACTAACAACACTTATCTAGTTTTTAATACTACATCACGTCATACATGCATATTATCACTTCTTTTTTCAAATTGCAATAGCTATTTTTCAAAAGTATGTTATAATCTGATTAAATAAGGGGGATGTTTATGACACCGTACACTGTGCACCAGTTGCCTGAAATAACAGATATGCCCACAATCGGACTCTATATGGACCAACTGCTTGAGCTTCTCGATCACTACCTTGGCTCACTAAAACGCAGCAGCCAAGACGTCATCTTTACGAAGACAATGGTCAACAACTATGTCAAAGCCGGCGTCATTACCCCGCCGGTCAAAAAAAAGTACGCACGTGAAAGCATGATTGAATTAATGATGGTCTACTACTTCAAGCAAATTTTTTCAATTAATGACACTGCGGCCCTCGTGACTTTAATTATGAATGCACATCAAGACAATCGAATCGCCGCTTATGAAACGTTTAAAAACCGCGTTACTGCTTTAACGACAAAACCGCCATCAACATCTGATGACAAATCATCTAAAAGCCGAATCAATGGTAGCGAATCGCATACAGCCAATGTCGATACGGTTCTTCATTATGCCCTCTCGGCTGTCATTGAGAAGCAAAGAGCCGAGTATTATATGGACACTTTAAATACCGTGGAGATATAGCTGCAATTAAACCGTATCGTATCCTGATCAGACAGAGGCATCCTCCATTTGATCCCGGCTATCCATTGAGATGAAATTTACGAAGCCGTTCATAAAAACTAGATTTCGCTAGCCCTAGCACCGCCATCGCCTCTTGATGGCTTTTTGTTTTATGCAGTGTCTCTAAAATAACCTGACGTTCATAATCCATCAGCTGTTCTTTCAAAGATTTTGCGTTTCCGTCTTTTCCAGAAAGATGAGACAATATAATGTGTTCCGGCATAATGGTCTCATCCACACAGACGGCCATTGCACGCTCTAGTACATTTTCAAGTTCCCTGATATTGCCGGGCCATGCATAGCTTCGGAGCAGACTGTATACCTCTGCGGAAAGCTGTTTTTCAGGCATTTCGAGCTGCATCGAAAGTTTCTGCATAATCTGTTTCGTCAATCCGTACAAATCTTCCCGCCGTTCGCGAAGCGCCGGTATTTCAATAGGAAAAACATTTATCCGATAAAATAAATCTTCCCTGAACTGATGCGCTTTGACAGCTTCATAAAGCTGTTTATTGGTCGCTGTAATAATCCTCGCGCTGGCACGCGTCGGAATTGAAGCCCCGATCTTATAAAACCGCTTGCTCTGCAGCGCCTGTAAGAGCTTTACCTGAATCTCAGGCGGCACTTCCCCAATCTCATCGAGGAAAAGTGTCCCACCTGCTGCCTGTTCAAAAAAACCCTTCTTGCCTTGATCACTCGCCCCTGTAAAAGCCCCGCGTTCATAACCGAAAAGTTCACTTTCAAAGAGTGTGGACGGAATCGCCGCACAGTTGACTTCGACAAACTCACCATTCACACCGCTGTTGTCGTGAATCAGTCTCGCCAAGAGGGTTTTACCCGTGCCGCTTTCACCCGTCAGCAGCACATTTGACTTAATCTGCGCAGCTCGGTCTGCCAAGAACTTCACTTTAATCATGGCATCGCCAAGACCTGACATAGCCTCGAACTTTGAGAGGACAGCCGGATCCGGTACGCGTCGCGCCGTGGTTCTCAGCGCTTCCATGTCTTCTAAAATCGCTTCGTGCTCTGAAAGCAGTACCTGCATTTCAGAGAGATCTCGAAATTTGATCATGAGACAGATCCCATCAGACCGATCAAAGAACCGTTCAAGCACACAAAATGCCGGCCTGAAGTTTAAATCCAAATAGAGCTTCTGGCGTTGAATTTCACCACGATGTGTCGCTTGAAGCGCCAACATGCGCGCCAACTGTTCAAAGAGCACTTCTGATTCAAACAATGACGCCAACTCCCTACCGTTTAATGACCCATCATCTGCAATGCCCTTCGCACCAAACCGGCCGCCTCTCAGCAAATCGCCAATGGCTTCCCGGCGAATGGTATATCCCTTATCTTGATAAAATTTTAGCGCCCCGTCTTTTCCGCTTAAAACCACCATATGGCCGTAAGATTTCGCATAACGCTGTTCAAATACTTGCCCATCTAAGGTAATCATCATGCGCTTCGCATAAAAATCCAGTGCCATTTTGACATCATGTCCCATAAAGTCCGTTTGATAGACAAGCTGCTCCAAAAGTGCCGTTGCCGAAGCCTGCTTAAAAGATGCTTTCGTCACATCCCCATCAAAAATACCCATGCCGACAATCGCATCGCCTTGCTTTAGCGTCTTGGCATCAATACCAACACGTGATAACAGTTCCGGCGTCAGTTCACCATCATCTTCTCCAAGCATATTGCTCATAAAAAAAACAAAATCGCCTGGTTCCAAACAACCTGCGGCATGTGAAATTTCACCGGAGAGCAAAATGCCCGTGATACGCTTTGCCTTCTCATTAAATGCTCTGATCTTTAATGATTGATCCAGCAGTATAATGCCTTCATCAATCTTATCTAGTATTTCATCATCTATGAATGGCATCTGCTTGCCATATGCATCATCTTTCTGTTTTTTCACTTTCATAATCGACTTCTCCGTTCAAAATGATCTGGTTCGCATCTATTGATTTTCATCTAAAGTGTTTTCGCTTCGATACGTCTTTATATCTTTGCGACTTTGCGGCGCTACGGCTTACCCGTTAAGGCATAGACACCGACATTTCAGTCTGCTTTATCGTACCTTTTTCCGATTTTTCGCACACATCAATGCTTTTGCTTCCATTATAGAGAATAAAGACGCCCTTTTCAAGCGCCCTTGCCGATTTCGATAAACAAATGCATATTGGCACGATTATTGCGTTAACTTTATACAATAAAAAATATTGGGAGGCACTATGTTTGAAATTAAAGGTCACGACCTCTATGTCGAGCAGATAAAAGCAGTCGATTTAGCTGCACAGTACGGCACACCGCTGTATGTCTTATCCGAATCGTCTCTTCGAAGCAATTTAAGTGATATCAAAGCAAATTTTATGGACAAATACGAACAGGTACAGGCAGCCTACGCCAGCAAGGCGCTTTTGACCTCAGCTGTTGTGCGCATTGTCGAACAAGAGGGGTTTCACCTCGACGTCGTTTCCGGCGGCGAGCTCTATACGGCACGGCACGCCTCTTTTCCAATGGCCAAAATCATCTTTCACGGCAACAATAAATCAGATGAAGAACTGCAAATGGCACTGGATTATGGCGTCGGCCGCATAGTCGTCGATAACGTCGGCGAACTCCACCGTCTTGCGGCAATGGCAGAAAAGGCAGGCAAAACAGCAAAAATACTCTTCCGAATTACACCGGGCATTAAAGCAGGTACCCATCACTATATTGCAACGGGACAAAAGGATTCAAAATTTGGCATTGCACTGGATGAAAGCATCATCTTTCCCGCAATCGAATTTGCCATTCAAAGCAAAGCCATTGATTTCTTAGGCTTTCACTTCCACATTGGCTCACAACTCTTTACAAATGATACGCACATCGCTGCAACCAAAGTTGCCGTCAGCCTCATAAAAGCTGTTAAAGACCGCTATCAATATGAGATTCGCGAGCTCAATACAGGCGGTGGTTACGGTATTAAATACGTCGAGGGCGACACGCCAAAACCCGCGGCATACTTTACAGACGCCATTATGGAATCGCTTGAAAGTCTCTGTAAATCTGAAGGACTGCTTCGGCCGACAGTTTTTATCGAACCCGGTCGTTCCATTGTTGGTGAAGCGGGCATTACCTTATACAAAGCCGGCGCGATCAAAACCATTCCGAATATTCGCACCTACGTTGCCGTTGATGGCGGCATGACCGATAACATTCGCCCGGCACTCTATCAAGCAAAGTACGAAGCCATCGTCGCAAATCGCGCCGATGCGCCGTCAGATGAAACGGTCACACTTTGCGGCAAATGCTGTGAATCAGGTGATATCCTCATCGAACACATTCCGATGCAGCATATTGAAGCCGGCGATATCATTGCCGTTTTCAGCACTGGCGCCTATACCTACGCCATGGCTTCTCATTACAATAAACACCCTAACCCGGCTGTCGTACTCGTCTCCGGTGATCAATCCTATGAAATTGTAAAACGGGAAACCTACGAAGACCTCGTCTCAAAAGATGTCATCCCCGCACATTTAAAAGCTTAAGCTCATCGTCAGTATTGATAAGCATACATTCATAATGAACGCAAATCAAAAAGCCGATCAACCTGATAAATTGTCTGTCAAGACAGTTCAGGTGATCGGCTTAATCTTTGTAATATCTGTCCCCATACTTTCCCCACTAATCCACCAATTCTTCACAAAGAAAACAGTAAATTGGGGATAAATACGGGGTTATGCACAGGTTATCCACAAAAAAAGACTTTTGTGTACAGTTTTAGTGCCTAAATAAAATTATAACGCCACATCCATATCAAAAGCAATAGGTTGAAGGCAAGCAGCATTCTAAAAATAAATGTCGTACCGCCACGCCACCTAAAATCTGTTGTACCGCGCCCCAACATGATAATCGAAGGGATATAAAGAATACCGGCTATGATCCCCGTTACTTTTACCCACATCGTTGACGAACCCGCGTTAAAGACCACGAGCCATGCATTGTAACGCAATGCAATCCATACAATGAGCCCAAGACTTCCAGAACTAAACAGCGTTTCCAAAAGCAATACCGCTCTTGGTGTACCATTAATACGATTAACTCGCAGCGAATCCCAGCGTGCAGATAGAAAAATCACAGCAATGAAGTTAAAGAGCGCCGCTAGGAACAGCACCAGCATTTCAAAGAAAATACTCTCAAACATACCAACGCGCTGATAATAGGTATTGTCGATTACGAGGTATTCCAGCTTATTCGAATCATCAAAGATAAACCTAGCATAATTGTCATCTGCTTCGCTGTAAAAAACACTGTTGCCAATGGGTTCATACATTACTTTGTCGATGACCAGACCACCTGTTGTCTCCGATACGCGAATTTGACGAATAATTTTTGTTACGCGTTCAATAGTCTCTGTTGATATATTCATTGGTGCATACGCACCGATTAAGTCCTGATATTCGCCCTCGTCAAAATTCGCCAATACCGAATTGGTATGATGTGCAGCATCTTGTGCATAAAGCGACAGGATCTCATCTGTCAGTTCATCACGCAGCGCTGTTGCATCTGAATTGTACCAGATGAAAACGCCGAGCCCCAGCTCGGGAATAAAGAACATCCGTGATGTCTCTCCGGGAATACCACCGTCCTGAAGGAATAAATCGACACCTTCATCCTGCTTGATGGAAAACCCAAGACTGCGTCCCAAAAGATCATCGTAAGCACTAACCTGCCGGGTAAACATATCTCGGTAATCAGCTCGTGCATAGGCAGAACGGGTCATATCCTGAAGCAGCGTCGTCATGTCAGACGTCGTCGTAACGAAATCCTCAGAGGCAATGAGTTTGCTTTTAAAAGGCGGCTGTTCAGTCTGTTCGCCGCCAAAGATATGATAACCTTTTGCAACACTCGCCAAATCCGTTGAAGTTCCCATGAGAAATGAGGCACTCATTTGCATATTGAGTGGTTCTAAAATTGATTCCGCCACATACTGTTCATACGGCGTATTGGATAAAGCTTCTATCAGCAAACCTGCCAATACCGTACCAACATTAGAATAGATAGTGTCTTCACCCGGTGACAAAACAGCGCGGTGACGATAGTCTGTCATAAAGTCCCCCGCGTAATCTGAAAACTTTAACGGTTCATGTTCAAGCGGATTCATCATTTCAGCTGTATCTGCCCGAACTGAAGGTATGCCCGTCGTATGCTGCAGCAAGTCGCGAAAGGTCAATGAAGCGTCCGGAATGTAGGCATCAATCAGATAGCCCGAAATCGTATCATCTAAATCAATAGACTGCTGCGACAGCAATTTTAAAAGCGCCATCGTCGTCAAGACCTTACCGATAGACCCCGTCTGAATCGCAGTCGTCTCAGCATTTAACGGCGCGCTTTGACTTAAATCAGCCATTCCCTGCGTCACTTCATAAAGGATCTTGCCGTCTTTGACAATACTGACAGCGATTCCGGGAACATTGTAGTTAACACTTTCATATTTTATGATTTCATCCATGGACGCCGCTGCGTCATCGGCAAATACAGGCAGCATCATAGCAATCTGCATAGCGATCAAACAGACGGCGAGGAATGCGTATCTATGAAATCTTAATTTCAAAATAACAACCTTTCTTTATCTTCAGGTGATATTTTCTGAATAATGGCCTTTGCCAAAGCGATGGTCGCCTCTTGATCTGCAACGGCGCTGTAACCATGATGGGTATGGGCATATCGGACTGGTGTCCCGAGCACGAGACATGGGACGCCGTCATCAGCCAAGTGAATAGCTCCGGCATTGGTTCCGCCGCCTTCCCGCACGGCGCGCTGATAGGCAATGCCTTCTGATTTCGCCGTTGCAATCGCATAGGCAATTAAGTCGGCATTGGCAATCATCGAACGGTCAAAATGGCGAATTTGCGTTCCCTTTTTAAGGGCTCCTTGTGAATCGTAGGCATTCTTAAACGTATCATCCGCAGGTGTTCCTTCAAAGACAATCGCCAAGTCCGGTTTAATCTTTCTTGCATTAATGCCTGCGCCGCGCAGCCCGACTTCTTCCTGCGCTGAAATAGCACCAACGAGCTTCACATTTAATGGCGTGTCTGCAAGCGCCAGCATCGTTTCAACGACGGCATTGCATCCGAGGCGATTATCAAATGCTTTGCCGCACATGATCCCCGTTTCTTCAATATAGGAAAATGTCGCATAAGGGACAACCGGCGCACCGGGTTCTATCTTAAAAATTGATGCGACCTCATCAAACGAAGTGGCACCGACGTCGATACTCATCTCGCCGATAGGCGTGAGCTTCGCCGGTCCCGTTGTGAAATGAGGCGGTTTTGACGCCACAATCCCCTGAATATAAGTGCCCTCTGCATTTTTGATCCATACCTTTTGAGCCGATACATTTTGATCACTCCATCCGCCAAGCGGCAAAAATTTTAACGTGCCATTGGCTTGAATGGATTGAATAATAAAACCAATCTCATCGGAATGTGCATCCAGCATGACGACGGGAACATCATCGCTATCATTGTCACAAGGACGCCTTAAAATAACATTATGCATTTGATCTATGGTTACTGTCAGTCGATCACCGACATATTGCCTGATTACCTCGACGACTTCTTTTTCGAATCCAGATACGCCCTTTGCGCTGGACAGTGCCGCCATGAATTTAAGATCCATCGTGCCCTCCATTTCAATTTCAACTCACTCACCGATTAACCGCTTCACGCTATTTCACCAGTTTGTAGCATCTGCCAACTTTATCTCGATAAGTTAAATCGAGATTGACATCAACCCCCATCCGAATTTGCGCCGACTCTAAAATACCCCGAACCGTCTCATAAGCCAGTTCCGGCACATTGTTTTCCTTGCTGAGATGCGCGAGTAAAACATGTTTTGTCTTGCCGTAAGCAATAATTTCCTTTGCAAAATAACCGGCATCATCATTGGATAAATGTCCGTATTCACTTAATATCCGACGCTTTAAGTACATTGGGTAACTACCCATTTTCAGCATTTCTATATCGTGATTCGATTCGATCATCATCAAATCGCTGTCTTTGAACTTCGAAACGACCTCATCGTTCAGCATGCCGAGGTCTGTTGCAATAGCTACTTTGGAGCCCGCATTCATAAAGGCGTAGCAGAGCGGGTCAACGGCATCATGTGAAATCCGTGCCGACTGAATGATAATATCACCAATCTCCAGCATATCAATCGTATCGTAAATACGAAGGAGTTCACTGTTTACATTGCCGATTTTAAGCTTAACCGCCTCCCACGTCTTTGCTGTAATATGCAGTGGGATCTGATGCCGACGCATTAAAACACCCAGACCGCTAATGTGATCTGTGTGCTCATGTGTCAGCAATATGCCATTGATTCCGTTGATGTCCACATCCAAGTTGTGCAATGACGTTTTGATATATTTTCCGCTCATCCCAGCGTCGACGAGTAATTTCGTACGCTCGGATGCAATATATTGACAATTCCCTGAACTTCCGCTCGCCAGAGAACAAAATGTTAATGCCATAGTTCCTCTTCTCATTTATGATGACTTCTCTTCGTCGCTTTAAATCAATTTTCTGAAATAGCCCTAACGTAATACGTATTGCCATCTGAAACCGCAATGCGATAAAACGGCATCGCTTCACCTGCAATCAGGTTGCTGACGACGGCACCGCTGTCATTCAGTTTGTAGCTAATGCCTATTTCAGTGATTTCATCGCCTTCATCCAGCTTTGACAGCGTGACGTAAAGCGCTCGATCTACAGAAATTATATCATATTTATTTGTAGAATGGTCGGTATTAATATGAAGCCATGTTCTTCGAAATGCCACCAGCGAATCACGATAGTAGATAAACGTCATCAGTGCGTCATCCATGACATACCCTTGGTAAACTTGTTTGGCATTGACAATGCGGTATTCATCGCGCTGAAAATACCCTGAGATACTGTAATCCGCTGCATAGCCCAAATCCGATATCGTCTCGTCTGCCATCTTTGAAAGTTTCGTACGCGCTGCCGCATCTTCAATGACTTCACTTGGAAGCCCTTGATCATACACTTCGTCCGGAATTTCCCGAAGTTCATAATAGAGTGACATCTCACTGAGTACGATGCGGGAATTCCCTTTCGTATACTGATTATTATTGGTTTCATAATCATCACCCAAGAACTTCTGAACATCCGCCTCTGTATGGCTTTCAAACGAAACGGCTATGGAATCGAGTTTATCTGGAAAATCGAGTTCTACACCGTCAAGACCAATATCATTTTGCTCATAAAGCGCTACAACGCGATCAAGCTGCTCTTCTCTTTCTCTTTCAAAGGCCAGCTTGCTCTGCACGTAAGTTGCGCCGAGCAACACATTTGTAATCAGCAATACCAATATTAAAATTGTCTTGATCCTCGACCAATCCATAGCGTCACATCACCTTTTACATCATTAATAATTCTCGTCCATAATAAGCATCTAATAAACCTGCACGTTCCTAATGTCAATCACGCCCGTTAACGATAATTCTCAATGAGCGCTCCCGTATAGGCATTGAATAAATACGTCCTGCCGCTGATGACGACGCGCCAAATTGGAATCATCGTCATATCCTGCTGATAATACTGTCTTTCAATGCGCTCAATGTCACTTCTAATGGGAAAATAATATTGTATGCTGTTTAGCGTGGCATCATAAATATCGTTGTCCTGCAAATAATAAAGGCTGACTTCAAGATAGTTTTGTGTAATACAGTTATCAATCGAATACATTTGATCCAAGCTCGTATAAACCCGAGACATCATCTGTTTAACATTTTTTTCAATGGCAATAACCTGTCCGCCTTTAACGGTAACTTGAATGCCGCCTGACTGCGCTGAAACCACTGTGTCATCCAGCTTATATGAAAAGTTGAAGCGATACTTCGTATAATCTTCATCCACAGTGACAACACTGTCCAACTGAACACCTTGGGGCAATTCGCCGAACTGTTCCATACCGCCAATGCCGATCGCCAAACTCTGTCGAAAACCCATTTCGTGCGCAAGTGAGCTGTTGAATTTCTGATTCATAATGATATCGCCATTTTGTGCAACCGTTAACGCCTTGTCGCCATAACCGTACATCAATACAATTGAACCGTTGACGTCTTCTAAGCGTTTTACAAAATCCAGTCGATTTCCAAACACCTCATTGGCGATCGACGCCACTGAAGCATCAAATGCTTCCGCGTCTGTGGACACTTCATTCATTACTTTAACGCCTTGTGTCAAATGGGTATACTGATAAGGCAAAAGTTCGTAATTATAGCGCGACAGACTATCCGGCACAGTACTTGCCAAACTAAAACGGTCACTGATTTTTCGGTATTCAACAAAATCACTCGCCATCATCGTATCCACCAGTTCAGAAACGCTGTTTTCTGCTTCTGTACCCTTTATTGCCACACGATAATAAGCCTCTTCGTCTCGATCATATACGAAAAGGCTATTTGGCAAATCACTGCGCATCAGAATTTCATACGGCACCCACTTGCTGACAGCAGAGGGAACCTCAATCTCACTGTCATAAAGCGGCAGCCATTCTGCACAGTTTAAGTCAATGGTAAAGCGAAGCAAAATACTCTTGTCGGCAAAGGCTTCAATGTAATCCGTCATTTCAATGACTTCAACACCTTCATAATTTACCAAACCATCTGTAACAATCGGTCTCAGTGCATCCCAGATCTTTTGCTGCATCTCTGTATCATATACCTTTGTATATGATAGACCCCCAAAGCTAACATAATAACTTTGGGGGTTGATATATTTTGCAACATTGACAGACGACGTCTCAATCACGTTAACCGTTTCGAGCACGCGTGTCTGACCATCTAAAAGAACCAGTCGACTGAGCACCACTGCTGCGATCACTAAACTCACCAGCATTATGGACTTAATCGTTTCTTTTAACGATGTCATCTGACGTATCCCTCTTAATTTTTCGCTTTATCTTCTACCGATATCGGATCGGCAATCATGTCATTAATGGCTTTGTCTCTTGCGAGCACTTGAAAATCAAGCTCCTTGATCACCGTCTTCGATGCATCAAAAATGCGAATGCGGTAATCGCCTTCATCCAACATCCCAACATCTTTTAAGTAACTCGGCGAATTAATCGTATCCTTTAAACAAATCACTTCAAACAGTTTTAGATATTTTCGCTGAATTTCTGAAAAGGCGCGTTTTTGCTCGGCAAGCGCACTTAAATGCTGAATATATGTCTGGTACGCTTCTTTAACATCCGCGGATACTTCAGCGGTATCCATATCAAAATCATCGACAGCGTTAAATCGATACTTGCTAACAGCCGCATTGATCTGCGTATTCAGCGTGTTTATGATTTCGAGCTGTTGAAAATACTGGTTGATAATTTGTGTCTCAGCAGTATACTTATCATCAGTTCGGACATACTCTTCTTCCGTTAGCCCAGCTGTTGAAAGCCACTCCATGGCAGCACCGGATGACAGTTTCACGACCGGAACGCGTAAGTCTTCACCGAGATCATCAGCGAACGGCAATGTATCTTCAAGTTTTACCAACGATATTGTCAGTGGATTATCCATTAGTTTTGAAAAAAAGTCGGCGTCAATAATGTTAATGGTAATATATAAATCCTTGTCGTTGAATACATGATCCGTTACAGGTTCTGCAATAATAATCTCATCCGGTGACAATACCGAAGTATATTCACCGCTGTCAACATTCGCCATGCTGATGGATGCCGCTAGCATGATGACCCCTGTTAATATCATAAATAAACACTTTTTCAACAACATTGAACGCCTCCGAATACACGAATAATTTTACACTATTTCATTATACGGCATGATTGTTACAATCGCGTTACAACAGATTTAAGATGACATTACACTTGTTGCAATCAGTAGATTCCAAGCTGTTTTACACACTGCTAAACGACGTTAGTTTCGCTGTTTCCAACCCCTTGGGTATAGGGGAGGTTTATGGTGACGACCGTACCGTGTCCATAAACCGATTGTATACCGATCGCCCCACCGTGCGCCTCTGCAATTTCCTTGGCAATGGAGAGTCCCAGCCCCGTCCCGCCGAGCATCCTAGAACGCGCTTTATCAACTCTGTAAAATCGCTCAAAGATACGGTTCATGTCCTCTTCGGGTATTCCAATGCCATTGTCCTTTATCACAAGATCAAAGGTTTTCTCATATGATTTAAGATCAATTTCAATAATGCCTTCCTCACCGGAATATTTAATGGCATTAGAAAGTATATTCAACACGAGCTGCTCAATTTTATCATAATCAAATTCCGCTGAAATCGGCTCATCTACGAGTCTTTTCACAATAGCCTGCCGCTTCTGATCAGCCGTGACTTTAACCTTAAGAATACAGTTTGAGATCAGTCGGTTGATATTATGCTGTGCGTACTTGAGCTTGACCGAAGCAGAATCAAAACTCGTCAACTCCAGTAAATCCCGTACTAATCGCGACATGCGGTCTGCTTCTGAGTTGACGACTTCCAAAAATGTCTTCTCAGTTTCAGGGTCATCGACCATGCCTTCTAAGATGGTCTCAGTATAGCTCTTAATACTCGTCAGCGGCGTTTTTAGTTCATGTGAGACATTCGCAACAAACTCTCGCCGCATATTCTCGAGGCGTTCTTCTTCTGTAATATCCGTCAAAACGAATACAGCGCCTGCCTTCTGTAATGAATCGTCTAAATAAGGTGCAAAATTCACTTTCAAAATCTTATCCCGGTAAGTGATATTCTTCGTCCCAATATCTTCTGAAAGCCGTCCGGAACTGTAAACTGATAACAAATCACCGACGATATCTTCATTTTCAATGGCTTCGACACCAAACAACGCCAGTGCCTTTGGATTATTATGAATAATTTCACCCTCGGCGTTGATCGCCACGAGCCCATCTTCCATGTATTCAATAATGGCCTCGAGCTTGCTCTTTTCACTGGATATTTCACTGATACTGGCTTTTAGTGCTGTAGACAGAAAGTTGAACGTCTTGGATAATTCGCCAATTTCATCCTCTGAACGCACTTCAACCATTTGACTAAAATCACCTTCTGCCAGTTTAGATGCTTTCGCCGTTATTTCATTGATTGGATCGGTAATGCTCTTTGAGAGAAAGTAGCTGATGACGATTGTCACACAAAGCGACGTCAGGATAGCCTGCAAAATGATGCGCCGCGTCGTGCTCAAACTGCTGTAGATATCTTTTAAATCGTAACGCAAATAAATAATGCCGCGCAGCTGATCATCATCAATAATCGGATACACTTTATCCTTCGTCCGCACCGAATCGCTGATCTGAATATTCTTTTCCATTACGTTCCCAAGTAAGCCTTCGACCACCAATGCATCACTCAATATATCTGAGACAGCACGACCACCTACTTCGGCACTGGAAGCGACAATTTGCTGCGTTGACTGCTCAATAACGTAAATTTCCTCTCGGAGACCGATATCAGCATGGTTATCAATAGATGCCTGAATCACATTTTTGTTGGCAATTAGGTCACCATCCTGAATCTTTGCCAATTCTGTCAACATAATCTGGGCGATATCATCCAGTCGCTCTGAGGCGACATTGAGATTGTAATCCTCAAAAGAACGAATGATAAAAACGCCGGCAATAATCATGGCAATAAAAATCAATAGAAAGTATATCATTGTGAATCTTGAACGAATACTCTTAAACATAAGTCCCTCAATGAATGCGTTAAAAAGCATTCACCCTTCAATAGACATCAAATAAATTTATGTCAACTCTAAACGAATATAAGCTAATTTTGAAATAGTATTGAAATCTTATAAATTAATATTGAGATCGTATAAACTAAAATGGGCTAAATACAGAGATTGATGAAAAATAAGCGATCAAAATACTTGCAACGCCGTGTAACGGGAAAACAAAAAGCGCCGACATCTCAGCGCCCTATGCCCATATGTTATAAAGCCTCTTATCAGTTCTTTTTAAAATAATAACCGACACCACGCTTTGTCATAATATAAGCCGGATTACTGGAATCACTTTCAATCTTTTCACGCAAGCGCCTAACCGTAACGTCTACTGTTCTGATATCACCAAAGTATTCATAACCCCAAACATCTTTCAAAAGCTGCTCACGTGTAAAAATCTGATTGGCTTGCGTCGCTAAAAATTTCAGGAGTTCAAATTCTCTCAGTGTTAATTCAATCACTTCTTCTTCACATTTTACTTCATAGCGATCCAAATCAATTGAAAGACTGCCAGTGACGATGTTATTGTTGTCACCGACACCGAGATCAGTCAACTCAACACGTCTTAAATTAGCCTTTACCCTTGCAATCAGTTCCCGCATGCCAAAAGGCTTGGTGATATAATCATCTGCACCCAGCTCGAATCCCAAGACTTTATCAACTTCCTCTTCTTTTGCCGTCAACATGATAATCGGCATGTTGAAGCTCTCGCGAATCCGCTTGCATACTTGAAAACCATCGAGCTTCGGCAGCATAACGTCCAGAAGCACTAAATCAGGCTGAAATTGATAGACGCGTTTTAGCGCCTCATCGCCGTCGAAAGCCGTGTCAATCTCATAACCTTCCTTGCTTAAATTAAATTTTATAATATCTGAAATCGGTTTTTCATCGTCAACAACAAGAATCTTCTTATTCATTCGAAACCTCCTCATACTCGTTTACTCTTTTAACATTATATCCTATTCTTTATCGGGAGAAAAGCTATCATTTTCAGAACACCTTTTATTGCCTCATATGGTTAGGCTGCATAGTATGTCTTTTACCGTTTTATCTGTCCACAATTATGCTTAGCATCACTATGACGCTATTCAGCCAGCTTTTCTCAATCATAACAAAAGTGCACTTCCAATGGAGAAGTGCACTTAATGGCAATTATTAAAATGAAACATAGTTTCTAGGGTTAACCGGTGTACCGTTTACCCTAACTTCGAAATGCAGATGCGGTCCCGTACTGCGTCCTGTATTACCACTGCGCGCAATAACCTGTCCCTGATAGACTTTATCATTTTTACTCACCAGCAACTTGCTGCAATGCGCATAGACTGTCTTAATGTTGCCGCCGTGATCAATCATAACATAATAACCATATGAAGAACTGTAGCCTGCAAATGTAACGACGCCGCCGTCTGCCGCTTTGACATCAGAACCAACCGGCAAGCCAATGTCAATGCCCTCATGACGTGCACCCCATCGCCATCCGAACTCGGAAGTAACAGAACCGCGTGAAGCGGGCCTTTTAAGTGTTCCCGTCCCCATACGAGGCGGCGGCTCTTTGGTACCCTTGTAGACGACTTTCGTCGTCGGTTCTGATAACACGGTTTCTTCTAAAACAGTACGTCCGATTTCTCGACCGTTTTGTTTCGTAACATTGGCAACAACTTCGCGTTCCCCTTCAATCCCTTTGACTTTGACTTTCGTTTCATCACGATAAAGGGATGATGTATCTTCATAAGTAACTTCAAAAGGAATATTATCAATGTATTCTGCGCGTTCTACGGTACAAACACTAATCATTGGTTTCGGTACAACCAAGCTGATCTCCTGGCCAATTTGAAGTGCCTCAGGCTTAACATTTGGATTCGCAGCTTCCAAGTCTGACGGCTGAATGCCGTAATAGGCTGCGATTACCCAATAGTTTTCACCTTTTTGTACGATATGCGTCCGCTCTTCTTTTGTACCTTTGACAATATAGGCAAGCATTGCTTCAACATCATCATAACCTTCAAAATCAGTTAATGGTACAAAACCGTGCAAGATCTTGACATCTTCACTGTAATACCAGTCCAGTATTTCTGATGTCTCCTCTTCACCAACCGTTGTATACATTGAAACCAGCTGATCTAAAACATTATCACATTCTGATTCTGATTTAAACTTCGCAAGGACTGTATCATTGACAACGATTTCATAAGCTCTGACAGCTGCAAAACTAATATCCGGAAGCGTTGGAAGCGCTTCTAGCGGTTCCAGTGCCGCATCTGACGTTTTTGCCTCTGTCACAGATACCATATGCGCTTCAGACATCTCGCCGGAAGTAACATCCACTGCATTAAAGCTCGAAAGTGCTTGAACGCCGATTAATGCAACGACCATAACGCCGATAACACCTGAAACAACCACTTTATGATGGTTTAGAAAAGAAGCATATTTACTGGTTATCGCTTTGATTTTCTCGCGATCAAGCGCTTTCAAAGCTGAAAAATCCAATGTTCTTAAACGCATTTTTAATTTTTCTATCAGAGTCGAAACAGATAGCTTAGTCGAAGCCTTGCTTGACACGTTACTGTTTTTCGACATTTTTTGATGACCTGAAATCTTCGTGTATAAAAGATAAAATGGATAGAACAGCATTGCGATGACTCTCGCAAAGACATCTGTTGTCTTGTCCCATCGCGATGACTTCGCATCCCCTTTTACATACACTTTTTGAGCATGACGCTTATAGACCTTGTTCTGAGTCGATCTATTCTTTCTCCCCATTCTTAGCTCCTTGGTTACTATTTGCGGTGCTTATCTCTCTAAAAATACCATTCTCATTATACCACAGGAATCATCTCAAGAAAATGAAATTATGTTGACCAGACAGACTTTTCAAACAGTTGCCGCCATTAGTCGACAAAAACTACCAGATTTAGCGTTCGTGATCTTCTTAATCCTCATTATATGCCAATTGCTGTCATTCAATTATTTTTTGAAAATATTCAAAAAACACATTTCTGAGGTAAAAGTCCCGACTAACCGACGGTTTTTGAAACATTTCTGTTAACTCTTTCTTTTCATTGCACATCTGTGTAAAATGATATAATAGAAATAACTTAACGATTGCCTGTTGCATTTTACGAATAAGGAGTGTACCCCAGTGAGTTTTGCCAATAAAGCACCCAACTTTGATCTAAGCGAACTGCATATTGAACGTCTTTTTATAACGGATTTTATGCCAGTTGCCAGCGGTACCTATGTGAAAGTATACTTGATGGGTGCCATGTTTGCCAGCGCCAGTCAAAGAACTTATCATGCTGACAATCGAGCGCTCGCCACTGCATTGCAGCTGCCGCTTCAAGATGTCATTGATGCCTGGCAGTACTGGGAGCGACAGGGAATCATAAAATGTCATCCACACGAAAGTGACACAGATTTTGATGTTGAATTTTTCTCATTAAGAGCGTTATATATAGAAAACAATTTTGTTCCAAAACAAAAAAAGCGGTCAAATGCCACCAATACACCTTATTCGCAATCGGCGTCAAATAACGCTTTTAGTTCTCAGCAGGCAGTCTTTTCATCGCTGATCCGCGAAGTTGAACAGATCGTCGGTCATCCGTTGAGTCCTAATGAGCACCGCGAACTCTCCGACTTCTATGAGCACTACTATCCCGATGCAGATATCTTAAAGCGCGCTTTTGTATACAACTACAAGGAGCGCAAGAGCTTTGGCTTTAAACGCATTAAAATACTGCTGGATCAATGGCTTAAAGCTGGACTGACTTCCATTGAGGCCATTGAGGCACATATTGAACATACCGGTGCCCGCTATGCGGTTTATAAAGAAATTCTTGCGGTACTCGGCGTCCGGCATCGATTGCCCTACCAAGCGGAAAGCGACGCCATTGACCGCTGGCTGGATTCCTATGGATTTGAGCCAGCCGATCTCGTCGAGATTATCAAATCGCTGTCAAAGCGTACCACCAATGTCAACTTCAATTATCTTGAGGCGCAGATAACCGATCTTCACGGGAAGGGGCTTAAAACGGCCTCGGAACTATCAACGGTGACAAAACCAACAAAACAGACCGCTTCATCACCCAAACGACGTCATCAATATACCGTGGAAAAGGATCGCACTTATACTGAAGATGAACTTGAAAGCATGCTGTTGAATAAAAAGTAAGGAGTTCTCATGCTGGATCCAACTGTCTATAAACAAATTCTCGAACAATACGCCGTCCAAAGGGATCATAATAAATATGACCGTAAAATGCGAAAGCTGTCACTTTATGAACGTATGCCGAGGCTTCGGGAAATTGATCTCGAGATGAGTCAAATTGGTGCTGAAATCGCCAAGGCCATCCTTCAAAATCCATCTCAAACAGAAGTGATGATGATGGAACTCGAACAAACGCTTGCACAACTTAAACGGGAAAAAGCCGCATTACTGGCATCACACAATATACCAGCCACATATCTGGAAGTGCAGCACCGATGTGAAAAATGTAAAGACACCGGTTTTTTGGAAACCAACGAACGATGTACCTGCTTTAATCAAAAGCTTATTTCAGCCGCTTATCAAATGTCCAATATTGAAAAGCAGCTGGAAAGTCAAAACTTTAATCATTTTGACCTCATGCGGTTTTCAGCTGAAATTCTGCCAAAAGAACGGCTGACGCAGCGGGATAACATGAAAAATCTATTGAGTGAAGCCGAACAGTTTGTTACCGCTTTTCCAGATGTCGGGCACCTGTTCTTTTACGGCAGCAGCGGTCTTGGAAAGACATATCTTTGCAACTGCATTGCCAAAGCACTGCTTGACCGCGGTCATTCCGTCATTTATCAAACACCATTCAGCATTATCGACATCCTTGAGCGCAAACAATTTACCGATCGTAACAATCTGATGGTCACCATTGCTTACCAACAGCTCTTTGAAGCTGATTTGCTCATCATTGACGACCTCGGTACAGAAACGGCAAACACCTTCACCATCAGTGAATTTTACAATATTATCAATGCACGCATTCTCAGTGAAAAGCCCATGATTATCTCAACAAATATCAAGCTCTCAGAAATCGCTACTTTTTACAATGATCGTATCGATTCTCGAATCAAAGGACATTTTAAACTTTTAAAATTCTTCGGTCCCGATATTCGCTGGGAATATTAATAAACAACATTCGGCAAAGACGTCGCTTTGACAAAATATTATTTTAATGAAGCATTTCAATAGGCACACACCTCAGCACCTGATTTTGTTCAGGTGCTTTTTATGACTTTTTTGTAACACACCACTTGACAGTTCATCGCAAGGTTTGTATAATTGTATACAATTATATTGTGTACATATGCATGATAAAGCATAAAAATTGACGGAAATAGAATTGGGAGGTATACAATGTACCAAATTACATTAATTCCTGGGGACGGTATTGGCCCTGAGGTAACAGCATCAGCAAAGGCGCTGATCGAAGCTGCTCTGGAAAAGCACCAATCGCCAAAGATTGCATGGGATATTCAAAATGCAGGTCAAACGGCTGAAACCATATTGCCGGATGTACTCTTAAACAGTTTGGAAAAGAACAAAATTGCTTTAAAAGGTCCTATCACGACACCGATCGGGAAGGGTTTTAAGAGCATCAATGTACAGCTTAGACAAAAATACGGTCTTTACGCCAATGTAAGACCTGTCAAAAAAATAATTGAAGGGCGATATGATGAAAATATCGACTTTGTTATTTTCAGGGAAAATACCGAGGGACTTTATGCCGGTGTAGAACGCGTCGATTCCCCGGATCGCATCATCGCAGAGAAAATTACCACGCGCCAAGCCTCGGAACGCATTGGCCGCGCTGCTTTTGACTATGCACACAAGCTTGGGCTAAATAAAGTAACCGTGGTGCATAAAGCCAACATTTTAAAACAGTGCGACGGCCTCTTTTTAGAGAGCGTCACCAAGGTTTCAAAGGATTATCCCGATATCGACCTCGAAGCTGTCATCGTGGACAATATGGCAATGCAGCTGGTCATGACGCCTTCTAAGTATCAAGTCATTGTGACGACGAACCTTTACGGTGATATCCTCTCCGATTTGTCCGCAGGTCTTGTTGGCGGATTGGGGCTCGTGCCGGGTGCCAACCTCAATGATGACATGGCCGTCTTCGAACCTGTACACGGCAGCGCTCCCGACATCGCAGGACAGGATCTGGCGAATCCGACGGCATGTATTTTATCCGGCGTCATGCTTCTCGAACATCTCGGCGAAATCGAGGCAGCACATTCACTTTATCAGGCAGTTGTGGACACACTCAATACACCGTCAAAGCGCACAAAAGACCTCGGTGGGACATTGGGAACAAAAGCTTATACGGAGGCTATTTTAGAATCACTTGGAAGTCTTTAAACAAACACTTTTGCATTCACGTTATCAATACCATACAACGCAATGCATTCAATCTCGTTACATTCAATTACAGTTACATTCATAGACGGCATTTGCATTCACTTTGAAATGCTGCAAAATATTTGGGAAAGAGGGTGAATAAATGGATTACTGTGATATCCAGGCAACCAATCAGCAATTGGTGACAATGGCCATGCAGAACAATACAATCTCAAAAGATGATTTCAAAAAATACAATATCAAACACGGCTTACGCAACAGCAACGGCACGGGTGTTCTCGTCGGCATTACCGGTATCTGTAATGTTGAAGGTTACACAATCGAAGATGGTGTCAAGGTGCCTCAGGAAGGACGCCTGTATTATCGTGGAATCGATATCTACAACATCGTCCGCCATTCAGATAGGCGCCCGGGGAAAAGACTATTTGAAGAAACGATGTTTTTACTGCTCTTTGGGCAGCTGCCAACCGCCTGCGAACTCGAGAGCTTCAACGCTATGCTGGATGAATACCGCAATCTTCCGGCTGGTTATACTGAAAATATGATTTTAAAAATTCCAAGCCATGATATTATGAATAAGCTCCAGCGCAGCATTCTCGTGCTCTACTCACACGATGATCGCCCAGACGATTTGGACATGGAAAATCTCGTCCTTCAGTGCATCAAGCTGATTGCCAGAGTCCCGACGATTATTTCCTACGGCTTTCAGGCAAAGCGTCACTATTTTGATCATCAGAGCCTTTTCATACACCCACCTCAAAATAATTTGGGCACGGCAGAAAATATACTCTATATGATCAGAAGCGATAATAAGTACACGGAGACTGAAGCGGCAACGCTTGATCTCGCATTGGTGCTTCACGCTGATCACGGCGGCGGCAACAACTCGGCTTTTGCAACGCACGTCGTCTCATCAAGCGGCACCGATACCTATTCGGCCATCTCTACGGCAGTCGGCTGCCTGAAAGGTCCTAAACACGGCGGTGCCAATATCAGGGTTCGAGAAATGATGCTGGATCTCAATGCAAATGTCGACAATATTGAAGACGAAGCACAGCTTCGCGATTATCTGCAAAAGCTCATCAATCGTGAAGCCTATGACCGTTCGGGGCTCATCTACGGCATTGGACACGCCGTCTATACCAAATCAGACCCCAGAAGTGTCGTCCTCAAAGACAAAGCACGCGAACTAGCCGCAGAAAAGGGCAAAATGAATCTCTTCAACCTATACGAATCCGTCGAACGCATCGGCATTGAACTGTTAAAAAAAGCAAAGGGTGAACACCTTGACATCTGTGCCAATGTCGATCTCTATTCCGGACTGGTCTACCAACTGCTCGATATCCCTCAGGAACTCTACACGCCGCTATTTGCCGTTGCAAGGGTTGCAGGCTGGTGTGCACACCGCATTGAACAGGTCATGAGCGACAACAAGATTATTCGACCTGCTTACGTTTGCGTCAGTCATGAAAAAGAATACATCGCATTGGATAACCGCTAATCATACCAATGCAAATGGTATAGACATTTGAAAGGTTATGATGCAATTTCCTTAACGATAAAAAATCCGATATCAGCTGATATCGGATTTTTTTATGAAAAACATTTTATGTTTATAGATATAATATTAGTAAATACTGCCTCTCACAATGGTTTGGCTGCGCTTTGGTCCAACGGAAACAAGTTTTACAGGAATACCTGTGAGTTCTTCAATTTTTAAAATATAGTTTTGAGCTGCTTCGGGCAGATCTTCAAAAGACTCGCAGGCAGAAAGATCTTCCGACCAACCCGGCATTTCTTCATAAACGGGCTCACATTTCGCGAGTACATTTAAGCTCGCCGGAAAGTTAAGCATCAGTTCACCATTGTACTGGTAACCCTTGCAGATTTTAACGGTTTCAAAACCCGTTAATACATCCAGCAGCATCAATGCAATACACGTCATGCCGTTAACGCGTGCGGAATAATTCACCATGACTGTATCAATCCAGCCGCAGCGTCTTGGTCTGCCGGTGACAGTCCCAAACTCTCTACCGGCAACGCGAATGCGATCACCAATCTCATTTTCCTGCTCTGTCACAAAGGGCCCTTTGCCGACGCGCGTCGTATAAGCTTTTGTAATGCCCACTACTTCGCCAATGACATTGGGACCAATACCTGAACCAATGGTAAAACCGCCTGCTGTTGGATGTGAACTCGTCACATACGGATAGGTGCCGTAATCCAAGTCGAGCAGTGTTCCCTGCGCGCCTTCGAGCAATACTTTTTTACCTGATTGCACCGCATCGTGAACGATGACAGATGTATCGTCTACAAACGGTTTAATGCACTCTGCATAGCCTTTATATGTTTCAACGAGCGAATCCACATCCAGCGGTTCGCCGCCATAAATTTTCGTAATCATTTGATTTTTCGCTTCAATTTGTGCTCTGAATAATGGTTCGAAAACCTCTGGGTCAATGAAATCACAAATGCGAATGCCGCTGCGTTCAACTTTATCCATATAGCACGGGCCAATACCATTCTTCGTGGTACCGATCATTGCCGCCCCTCTAGCCTCTTCAGCCAGCCGGTCGATCTCTCTGTGGTAGGGAAATACCACGTGTGCACGATCAGAGATACGAATAGAATCCGTCGCAACGCCCTTTGCCTTAAGGCCTTCAACTTCTGTTAAAAACCCCTGCGGATCAAAGACGACACCGTTGCCGATGACATTAATCGTGTGTTTGTTCAAAATACCAGATGGAATCAACCTCAGTGCAAATTTGCTGTCTCCGACGACAACAGTATGGCCGGCATTGTTACCGCCCTGTCCTCTCACGACGACGTCCGCCTGTTTCGCCAAATAGTCAATCACTTTACCCTTACCTTCGTCACCCCATTGGGCGCCGACGATTACAACTGTTGACATAAAACACCTCTTTTCAATATATTCATTCAAAAATGCATATGCATTTGACAAAGCTGAAAATAATCCATAGTCATACTAACAGATAAGCCCTTCAAAGTCAACACAATAACGAATGTTTATACCGATGTTTTAACAATCATTCGGCTAAAGGCGATTAATCAAACGGTCGCCTAACGCTTTTTCAATGGATGGCGTCACATGCCAGAAATTTTTCAGATTCAGATAGTCCTCAGCGGCCATCTGAATTTCATCTTCTTCTCGTTTGCCGTCTTGCCGATACGCACGGATCAGGATATTCTTTGGCGTATGTGTCATATCAATAAATTCCAGCATTTGTACATCATAGCCAACCACTTCAAGAGCCTGCGCCCTAAGCGTATCCGTCACAACTGTGGCGAGTTTATCCTTGACAATTCCATGCTTCAACAGCGGCGAAAGCACATCGCTCTGCATTTGTCCAAACAATTCGTGCTGACAGCAGGGGACCGCGAAAATAACTTTAGCATCCCATGCCACCGCTTTGCCGATGGCGGCATCTGTTGCCGTATCACAAGCATGCAGTGAAACCACCATATCGACTTTACCCTTATATTGATAGTCTTTAATATCGCCGACTTTAAAGGTCAGCCCATCGTATGCGAGTGCCATTGCCACCTCATTGCAAAAGGCGATGACATCTTCCTTTAAATCAAGTCCAATGATGCGAACGCGCTTGCCGCGTATTTTAACCAAGTAGTAATAGAGTGCAAATGTCAAATAAGCTTTGCCGCATCCAAAATCAATGAGTGTCAGCACATCATTTGAACTGCTTTCTAGCTCCTTAACAGCATCTGAAACAAATTCAAGGTATTTATTCAGCTGCCTGAATTTATCATATTTTTTCTTATACACATTGCCTTGATCGTCCATGACCCCTAAATGTACGAGAAAATCAATAGGCTCTCCTTCGTTCAAGATGTATTGTTTTTGACGGTTATGCGTAAAATCCACCTCGGCGGGTTTCATGGTCGCAGCCTGTTTAATCACAGTTGCCTTGCCCTTTTTGCTAATGAGAATTTGATAATTATTTTCGGCAGTATAGAGCATCCCCTGTTTGAACTGATGACCAAGCATCGTCGTCAGCCACTCGACGAACTCACTTTCAGGAATATTCTCATGGGTTACCTTCTTATCAAAATAGTAACAGGCGTGAAAAAAGCGCAATTCTTTCATGAGAATCGGTTTAACGTCAATTTTATAGTAGGCAGCCTCAACATTTCGGCGTACACTGCTTAGCACCACGCGCAAAAGGCCCTCTTTCATAATTTCTGTAATTTTAGGATTTAAGTGTTCCATATACACCTCCGCTCCAGCTACTATTGTATATGCCCGTGAAAAAATATACAATGGATTCCCAAAGACAAATTTTCATCATCTATCGACCAAGTCGGTGTTATGGCATCGCAGCGTCACGTAAAGAGGAGGAAAAATATGAATGCATTTTTAGAAACGTCAGAAGGCAAAATGCTTATTGAAGCGTTGAAAGGCCTTATTGACATCGACAGTACCGAAGGTCGGGCGACGGCAGTATACCCTTTTGGCGAAGGCGTTGCTGAGGCGCTTCATTATATGCTGGCACTTGGCAAAAGCTATGGCTTTAAAACTGAAAACATTGATGAATACGCCGGTTATATTGAATTCGGCGATGGTGCAGAAATGCTCGGTATCCTCTGCCATCTCGACGTCGTTCCCGCAGGCGACGGTTGGACTTATCCGCCTTTCGAGGGCACTCTCGTCGAGGATCGGCTTTACGGCCGCGGCACACTTGATGACAAGGGCCCGGCAATGGCATGTCTCTTTGCCATGAAACGCCTAAAGGACAGCGGCTATAAACCGTCGAGACGCATCAGACTCATCCTCGGCACAAACGAAGAAAGCGGCAGTAAATGCATGGACTATTATGTCGAACATGCAGAAATACCAACGCTCGCCTTTAGCCCTGATGCAGATTTTCCCGTCATACACGGCGAGATGGGCATCTTGTTGTTCGAGCTGAAAAAAACATTTTCCGATCGACTCGAAGACGGCGGTGTACGCCTCTTAAATTTAAAAGGGGGCACTGCTCCAAATATGGTGCCCGATACTGCCGAAGCTGTTTTGATCGATACCAAACCCGTCATTCCTATTTTGGAAGCCTACAATGAAACAAAGGGTACCAGCTTGTCGTATGAACGCGCCGGCGATACGCTCATCATCCGCGCATCAGGCGTCAGCGCCCATGCGAGCACTCCTGAAAAAGGCAAAAACGCCATTGCGGCGCTGCTTGGCTTTTTGGATCTCATTGATCTCGAAATCGGCGATGCTGCAAATTTTGTTCGCTTTTTCAATCGTACCGTCGGCTCTGAAACAGATGGCACATCCTTTCATCTAAACCTTAAAGACGCCTACAACCCACTCGTCTTCAATCTGGGGATGATTGATCTTAACGAAACCGAAGCCAGTGTCACTATCAATATCCGTTATCCCATCACCTTGAAAGAAGCAGACGTCAAACGCGGCATTGATACAACCATTTCAAACAGCGGCATTCAAATTGGCAACTGGTTAAATATTGATCCGCTCTTTTATGAAAAAGACCATCCACTGGTAGCAACGCTCATGGACGTCTATCGAGAATTTACAGGTGATTTAAAGGCAGAACCCATTACCATCGGTGGCGGTACCTATGCGCGTAGTGTCCCAAACGCCGTTGCGTTCGGTGCGCTCTTTGAAGGCAGTGAAGATCTCATGCATCAAAAAGATGAGTACATTTCACTGGATGATCTTTCAAAAATGCTAACCATTTTCGAAAAGGCCATTCGCGCATTAAGTTAAGTGGTTAAACAGCAAACAGCAGCGATGCTTCAAAACATTGATTGTCAAAACAGCCATAAGAAACCATAGACGCTAATAACAGCGCCCAACACAACCGTTGTGGCGCTTTTTTGCATCAGAGAAAGCAGTGCCGCAGCTGCTACGCCCACCAGTGAAGCTTCAGCGGTGCCGCAGGCGGACAGTACATCCGGAAAAATGAGCACGCTGAGCATTGCATAGGGGATATTATTAAAAAAACGGCGCCAAAAGGCATTTGGCTTTAAATCTTTAAACCAGACCATCGACGCAATCCTAGGCAAAAACGTCACACATGACATGCCGAGAATCACAGCCATCATTTGTCGCACGACGCGTCCCCCTCTCTTTCAAATTCACCATCCAAATGCGTCTCCTTAATCAATAAAGTTCCCAGCAGCGCCGATCCAACGGTCGCAATAATAATGCGCCATCCCGTCGGCACGTGATAGGCTGCTAAAACATAGGAGAACACACCGGCACCAATGCACAATAATGCCATTTTCTTTTCTCTTTTAACCGTTGGAATCAATAAACTGATAAACAGTGCATAGATGGTAATGCCCAGACTCGCCGATAAAATAGGCGATAACTGACTGGGGGCAAATGTTCCGATGGCAGTGCCACTAATCCACGCCATGTAGAGTGAGAACTCAAAACCAACCATATGCCAAAAATCAGGCAGTGTCTCCCTGCTCGATAAATAGACAAAAGCCTCATCTGTGAGAAAATACCCTAAAAGGGCACGATGGCGGGACTTATAATCAGGCGACAGTCGTTGTGTCATCGTCGTACCCATTAAAAAATGGCGAATGTTGACGATAAAAATCGTCAGCACGATCTGTACAGGCGATGTTCCCATGGCCATCATCTGGATTCCCACAAACTGGCTGCTGCCGGCATAGACCAGCAGCGACATCAAGATTGGCACCGCAACCGGAAAACCATACGCCTTTGCGAGAATACCAAATGTTACGGAAACAGGCAGGTAGCCAAACGCCAACGGCAAGCCTTCTCTTATGCCAGCTGCTGCTGTTTTAAAAGGTATTTTGAATTTTAATTTTGATGGTTCTTCGCCATTCTTCAATCGTATAGCCTCCTAATCCCCACACAATCTTTATTGCACGTCATCTCCTTATTATCTCTCGTCATCCATTTTTATTCATGCCCATTGATATAATGTCATAAGGTACTATATTCTACACGTTCTATGAAAATCATCAAATCAAATACATCCTGTCAAATGCGTTATATTAAATGCATTATACGTTATATGATACAAACGTGCAATATGATTTAACGAATTGCTTTAGCATGCACCCAATCATATTCCATGACAAATTTTTAGCTAGAATCTACTCATACAGCATAATCATCAAAATCTTCAAAAACGAACAAAAGACAGGGGGCCACGGAATCCCTGTCTCGGCAATTGTACAATTCTTCATCATTTACGGTCATTTTACTTGACGCACTTTCATCCGTAATCAGATGCGTAAACGGCATCTTTCAAAGGACGGGCATGCAGCAGATTGTGGTGAAAAGGCAACTTGAGGCTATATTGCAATTGCCTCAGATAATACTTCTGAGATAATCTCTAAAATCTTCTGAAAGCGCTTCTGTTCTCAGTGCATATTCCACCGTTGCTTTGAGATAACCCAGTTTATCACCGGTATCATATCGCTTGCCGTCAAATTCATAGGCATAGAGTTCTTTATGTTTGCTGAGATGGATCAGCGCATCCGTCAATTGAATTTCATTACCCTTGCCTGGTTTCGTCTTCTCAATCATATCGAAGATGTCCGGTGTTAAAATATAGCGCCCTAAAATCGCAATATTGGACGGCGCCTCTTCGACACCTGGCTTTTCCACCATGCCCTTAATTTCATAAAGTTTGTCCTCTACCTTGACACCGTCGACAATCCCATATTTATTCACTTGATCGCGCGCAACACCCTGCACGCCCACAATCGTACTTTCATAAGTTTCATAGACATCCATGAGCTGTTTAATACAAGGCGTCTGCGAATAGACGATATCATCGCCCAACAGCAGTGCAAACGGTTCGTCGCCGACAAAACTCTTCGCACAATAGACGGCATGTCCCAGTCCCTTCGCTTCTTTCTGCCTTACGAAAAAGATATTGGCCATGTTGGCAATGCGCTCGGTGAGTTCATAGAGTGCTTCTTTTTGCTGTTCTTTTAAAAAGACTTCCAACTCCGGTGATTTATCAAAATAATTCACAATTTCTTCTTTGTTGCGGCCAATAATGATGAGAATATCTTCAATGCCAGCATCAATGAGTTCCTCCACATTGTAGTGAATAGCAGGTCGATCGACGATGGTCAGCATTTCCTTTGGCATTGACTTCGTCGCCGGCAAAAATCGCGTGCCAAACCCGGCTGCCGGTATAACGGCCTTTTTAACCTTCATAAATCAGGCTCCTCTCTCCAAAATGATTGTAGTACATCCTCAATGGTGTCGATGTGAACTGTTTTTTGCACCCAATGGTCCGACAGTATGGCCGTGTATTGCCGCTGCATGAACCGCGTATCCATTAGTAAGATAACACCGCGATCCTCGTGATCTCTAATCACACGCCCTGCACCCTGCATCACTTTATTGATGCCTGGAAAACGATAGGCAAAATCGTAGCCATCTGCTTCAAAATACGCCTTTATCAAATTGTTTTCAAACGAAATCATGGGTAAACCAACGCCAATAATCGCAGTGCCAATCAGCAAATCGCCTTTTAGATCAATGCCCTCGGAAAAAATGCCGCCGAGTACGGCGAAACCGATGAGCGTCCTGACGTCCTCACCATTTGCACGCCCTTTTCGGTGTATCTCAAAAGACTGCAAATAGTCGTTCCTGTCTTCTTCAGACATTTGCCTACCCTGCACTATTATATCATAAATACCATCGTAAGCTTCAACAAAAGCGTCTGCGATGCGATCCATATATTGATAGGAAGGCATAAAAACCATATAGTTTCCCGCCTTGGCCGCAGCCATTACGTGGACATACTGACAAATCTGTTCAAGTGACTGTTCACGGTCTTTATACTTGACGCTGACTTCACGTGCTGTTAAAACGAGTCTTTTTGACTGGTCAAAAGGCGATGGCAGCCGATAGCACTGCGGCGCCTCAATTGTCGTCAGCAGCCTACGGTAATAGTGTATCGGCGACAATGTTGCTGAAAAAAACACAGTTGCCCTGCTATTACCAATAAACCGTTGAAGCTGTGTCGCAGGATTGATGCAAAAAAGTCTAATCATCGTACTTGGGCGATGCCCATTCACCATGTAGAACAAGAACCCTTTATCATAAAGTTCACTAATTCTAAGATAAGACAAAATATCAAAATAAAGATCCAGTACCAAATCATAACCTTCAAAAGCATGACCACTGGCGAGCCACTTTTCAATATTCACAGCACGCCTTCTAAGCTGTGTATAAATCTCCGGAATTTCATCATTATCCACATATAATCCCGTCTCATCACACTTTTTCCGCACCTCTAAAAACATGCGATTAACGCCATCGAGTTCCTTTTTTAAATAGCGGTCTCGGTCACCGACAATGCGTTTAACCGACATGACCTTCTCCTTGCTAAGCGTCGCAGAAAACATTGTCCGCGCCCGGTCTACCAGATTATGCGCTTCATCTACGAGAAATAGGTAAGATTCACTGGGCACATCAAAAAAGCGCCTTAAGTAAACCCTTGGATCAAAAGCATAATTGTAATCGCAGACGACAACATCCGCATGAATTGCCAAGTCCAGTGAAAACTCATAGGGACAGACCTTGTACCGCTCGGCAACCGTTTCCACAGCCTCCCGTGTATAGTGTTTAGCACTGTTCAATATTTCCCAAAGCGCGTCGTTGACGCGGTCGAAGTGTCCATTTGCATAAGGACACTTTTCCGGATAGCACGTTGCCTGATCCAAAAAACAGATTTTATCTTTCGCCGTCAGTGTCATCTGCCGAAGTTCAAGACCGCACGTATATAAGAGGCTGACGGTATCCTCCGCAACCCTTTTTGTAATGGCTTTTGCCGACAAATAAAATATTTTATCCGTCATCGATTCATTCAAGCTCTTAATTGCGGGAAAAAGTGTTGAAATCGTCTTCCCGATCCCCGTCGGCGCTTCGACGAACGCCACCTGTTCGCGTTTAATCGCCTGATAAACCGCAACGGCCATCTCCCGCTGACCTCTTCGATAATCCGGAAATGGAAAAGCCATTGATTCAATGGATGCATTGCGCCGTTTTTGCCAGCGATGCTTCATCGCCACCCATTTTTCAAATTCCCGAACGGTTGTCATATGAAATGCTTCCAGCTCTTCAAATGAACACACCTTTCGAATACGTTTGATTTCCTGGCTTTCAAAATTGGCATATGTAAGCTGAATCGTCATCTCAGATAAATTGTTCAGCGCCGCAAACATAAACCCGTAATATTTTGCTTGGGCCCAGTGAACCGGATAAGTCTCTGCATCAATGGTTTCAAGATCCCGTGAAACCCCTTTGATCTCGTCAATGGTATAACCCTCAGCCGTTTCCAAAATCCCATCTGCGCGCCCGCCGATTTTAAGCAGTATGGTCTCACCGCTCTCAGCATCTTCAAAGCTGTGCACATGCTGAAGCGACACCTCCGGCAAATAATCACCACCCTGAGACTCTTGAATCATCTGGTGAATCTTCATGCCGTCCACCATTTTTGATTTGCCTTGGAAGCGAAGATCTAGGCTGCCGGACCGGTATACAAATTCTACTAGATTTCTGACGGAAACACTTTGTTCGTACATTCAAGCCCCCTTGACAATCGACTACGCCTATTTTATCAAAAAGTGAAAAGAGAAGCCACCCATGGCGACTTCTCAATCATACCTTTCTCCACAACAGGACACACCGCTCAAAGCAGGCTGAACTTCGGTCTGACTGCCATTTTTACGAATAGCTGTCCTACTGATTGTAAGACAAATACTTGCGTTCTTTGTTGAGAACCGTTCTGGAATAATCAGTTGAATACGTTTGGTTCAGTGCAAAATACTTTTCTAAATTATACGGACCGCGATTGTATTCCGATAAAATTTTCTCCATGTTTGCGCCGTTTGAGCTCATCAAGACATCTAAATACTTAATACCCAGCGCCAAATTATAGTCGGGTTCAAAAATACGCGTTGGGTCGTAAGAGAGTCCCAGTTCCTCGCCATAGGCCGTTGCAAGCCAAGATTCCGTTTTCGGTATAATTTGCATATAACCTCGATCTTCGTGCGTTCCCACGAGATCGGCTTTAAAATTGCTTTCAAGATCAATGATCGACAAGACCAGTGAATACGGAATATCAAATTGATCTGCGTACTTCACCAGTGATGTTGCTGCCGCCAGATCCAGCGGCGTGTTTTCGGCAATTTCATTAGCCTTGGATAACTGATCCATTTCAATGCTGTCAAAGTCGATAACACGATCGAGCGCTTGGTATTTTAAAACAATATCCTGTTGTGATTCCAAGGTTTCAGTTGCTGCATTCAGCTGCGTTTGCATAGCTGTTATCAGTGCACTTTGGGCTTCCATTTTTTCTGTAAGTGTTGAAATTTCATCCGTATAAACTTCAATTTTTTCCGATGCCTCTAAATGCGCTGAAAACAGCACACCCAAACTAATTAATACGATAATAAAGGCACCATAAAAAAACATATGGTTCAACTTCATAATATCTACCTTCCTCTGAAATTTAGATTTGATTCATCTTTTGATGACATCGATCTGAAAACAATATCGATACACACCATTTCGGCGGGTTATCCAGAAATCGTGAGACTCAAATCTTCTTTTTTAAAATGATAAAAACATAGCGAAGCGCTATGCTTTTTAAGTCTTTCAAATTATAACACATCATTAAAAGGTGTCAATTACAAAAATTTAACTTATGTTGTTATCCCCCAAACGATGAATACATTTTACATATTCTGTATACGCCGAAAGCGTTGTAAATACTACCTCAATCTGCATATATGAATAGTGTATTCATAATTCATTGTTAAATTTACACAATGTGATTTACATATTTATCCATTTCGAAATAGAAAACGACACCACTTTCAGTATTTGCAACGCCGTATTTGCATTGATGCTGCTCTAAAATCTCCTTTGTAATTGCAAGACCAAGACCGCTGCCGCTGCCCGATTTCGTTCGCGATTCATCCGCTCTAAAAAATTTGACCCATACTTTTTCCAGATAAGCTTCCGGTATCGGCGCACAGTGGTTATAGATCTCAAAACGAATGCGGCGTTCGATCACCGTCGTCATGAGTGTCACTTCCGTTCCCGCATCACCGTACTGAATCGCATTGGCAATAAAGTTCTGCACCGCTCTCGACAATTTGCGGTAATCACCGTAAACGAGGTCATAGGCAGCACCAGTAAAAGCTAGGGAAATTTGTTTTTTTGAAGCGAGTTTCTGACTTTTTTCAATAAGTCCTTCCACCATGGTATTGAAATGAAATTCTTCGATATCCAGCGTATACGCCCCCGTTTGAAGTTTTGAAAGTTCCAGCATATCGTTGACCAAAGCTTCCAGCGTCTCAACCTCATCAAGGATAATCCCCGCGTAATAGGATAAATCTTCCTCTAGTACACCGTCTTCCATTCCCTCTGTAAATGCCCTGATAACACCGAGCGGCGTTTTGAAATCGTGAGAGACATTGCGAATAAACTCTTTGCGCATATGCTCTACCTCACGGTCTTTCGCCATATCTTCTACGAGCTTCTCATTGGCTTCATTGAGCGCTTTCAGTGAATTCTCGAGGTTATAGGAGAGATGGTTAAGGCTTTTAGAAAGCCTGCCAATTTCATCATTGTGTTTCACCTCAAGATACTCTGTAAAATCCAGCTGTACGAGTTTTTCCGCTTTGCGCTCAATATCGTAAAGCGGATTTGAAATACTGAAGATGAGAAAGAACATCATCACGGCACCAACGATAAACACCCCTGTAATCAGTGCCGGATAAAAAGACTTCAATGCCGTTGTCGCCTCGATAATCGGCTGTTGATCCGTCATAAAAAAAATTGATTTAACCGTGGCATCACCAACATTAAAAACTTTGACAATGTATTCTCGTCCCGTTTCATAATCTGAAAAGATAAAACTGTTATCGGTAATGTTTAAATCACCCTGATTAAAGTAATACTTATCTACTGCTGTGGCAAGACTGTTCTTCCCAGCGCCGTAAATTAAATCGTCCTCATCTGGAATGCGCAAGCTGAGCACCGTGCCTGAGATATGATCCAGACTTAATTTTCCGCGAACCTTTGGATCGATGCCATCGAAAACCATCACATCATTGATTTTCATTTGCATTAGAGAAATATTGCTCAGATCATCACCCCAAAGATAGCCATAAACATCAATTTCATCGCCGCGGTTGACGGACAGTGAAAGGTAATCTTCTGGGGTGAATACTTCATTGAGCTCAACTTCATAAACCTGTCCATTTGTATCCATCACGAAAATCTTATACTTTTGTTCATTGATAATTCCATAATGATAATCTACCAGTGCAACCTTCACATTGTTTTTATTCTCAAAATACTGCACGTTCTGATCGAGCAGTGTTTGATTCCACTTTGCCTCGTCATAGAGCATTTCAAACGATTCATACTGTGCATCAATATCCTTGATTTTCAAATCATAGTAATACGTTTCAAAGCTGCGCAATTGGATGACAAAAGCAATGGTGACAAAGACGACAAATATAAATGTCGTCACCACAAACAGACGGATTACCACACTGGATGATCTCATTATTTCACCTCATACATATACCCGACGCGCACGATGGTCTTAATATGGTCGCTGCTATACGTCAACTTTTTCCGGATTTTTTTAATATGCGTATCCACCGTACGATAATCGCCGTAATAATCATATCCCCAAATTTGATCCAAAATGTGTGCACGCGTCATAACGTTATTCTTATTCTGTACCAACAGAGACAGCAGTTCAAACTCCTTGGGACTGAGCAATACCTCATCCTCTCCGTCAGTAACCGTGTATTTGGATCGATTAATAGAGAGCTGTCCCGATTTTATAATTTGATTTGTCTCGGCGCCTGCTGCAACGCGTTTCAGTAAAGCGTTAACACGGGCGACAATCACTTTTGGACTAAAGGGTTTGGTCACGTATTCGTCTGCTCCGATCTCAAGTCCCTTGATTTTATCTTCATCATCATCACGTGCAGTGAGCATAATAATCAGCGCATCTGAAATACTGCGAATCTGCTTTGTCGCTTCAAAACCATCCATTTTAGGCATCATGATATCCATCAGGACGACATCAATTTCATGGTTCTCTACAATTTTAAGCGCTTCAAAGCCGTCAGATGCCTCAAAGACACTGAATCCTTGCGCCATAAAATACTTGCCCAATATTTCCCGAAGTCTTTTTTCATCTTCCGCAATCAGTATATTTTGCATATTGCTTCACCTCTATCAATGGTTTCGCTTATAGTATTCGCGTTCATAGACCGTTATTAGTTCATAGAGATCAGCTGTCCGAACCGTATCCTGCACCCACGCCGCATCGTCCGATGTATAGTGCTCCTGAATAGCAGAAAGCCCTTCATCAATGCGTTTTTTCAGCTGTTCATTCATATAGTCTGAGACAACCATTTGAATAGCTTCCGTGAGTGCCGCATCGTCCATCTCCGCAGTCACCTGTGCCTTCACTTGTTCATAGATGGCATCATGATGTGCCACGACGTCAAATACGCGCATTTCATCTTGAATGGTATCTCGAAGCGCCGTCAACGCATCCTCTTCAATGGGAACTGCCACAGCTTCTTCAACCTCTTCTTCTGCTTCGAGCTCCTGCGTTGATGGAGGCGTTTCCTGCTTCGAACAGCCTGCCGACATCAGCGCTCCGATCAAAAGCATGCTGATCATTAAAAAACGTATGCGTTTAAAATTCATGCTTTAGGTCCCTTCTTCTGCTTTTGGTACGCCTGCATCCTTAAGATCTGCATGGCATTGACCTGTGTGCTGCGCTGAGATTCTACAGCGTGCTGCTTCGATGCAGTAGGCGGTGTTTCTTCATCATCCAAAATATCCGCTTTAATAACATTAGAGGGACGACCGCCTTTGTCAAGCTCTTCAGGTTTTTGAAGCTCGTTGATGAGTACCCCAATGGTATCACTCACTTGACTCATTTTTGCAATTTTATATTTCCGTTTAATGCGCTCGATATCATTGCCCGAAAAACCCAAGATAATATTCGCTTCTTTAAAACTGATTTTTTCATCGATAATTTCAATGACTTGGTCGACGAGTCGATTCTTTGCTTCTTTGACACTGACAAAAGGCTTTTCCGGCGGCTTCTCATCTCCCAGCAGATAGGCTCTGAGTCGAGCACGCCGCTCTTCCTCTGCTTCACCAGAAGTCTTCACCGCTTCTGACCCCGCCGCCTCTGTCTGAGCTTCTGCGTCAGCTTCCTCCTGAGCTTCTGCCATACCATCTATAAAGAACCCCTCTCTGAAATGATCTGTCGGCTCTAGGAAAATTTGTGAAGTCTGCTCAGCCGATTCACCTGAGACGACGTTCCCACTGTAATCATCAAGTGTCTTTTTAACTTTCTCATATGGTGAAGATGGCGCCATTGCTTCTAAAACATCGGATACCGCCTCCTCTTCACTGGCCAAATAACCCTTTTGCTGAAGCGCTTCAAAAGCGCGCTTCGCCGTGACTGCCGTACAGCCCATATATCGCGCCAATTCTTCAGAACTGAGTTCGACCTCTTCTTCCTGCGCCATGAGCACGAGCAAACACATTTTTTCATAAATATCCATTTGTTCATTTTCAAATATCTCGCGTTTAATTTGTGACCACATTGCGCCTCCAATACGCCAGCGGCTCATACCGCCTTCATTTCCTCTACGCCTTCACTTTCTCTATACTTTCACTTTCTCTACGATGAGGTAAAAATAACTTTTTCATTGTTAAACAGGTTTCTGATCCAAAGCACCAGAACCGTCCACGTAACCGCTGCGTTGGCAAGTGCGACAAAGAATTTTATCGGTGTTATCTGATACATGAATATTTCTTTTAAACCGACAATCTGACCATAGATCGGGATCGCATATTTCCAAAGCGGTTCAGCGTTAAAAGCATACATGTTCAAAAACGATACCACCATAATCAACATGTACACAGGTGTCATATAAGTTCCCGCTTCCTTGACATTTTTCGATACAGCACTGAGCAGACTGATAATCCCGACATAAATACCTACCAACATAACAATCAGTCCAATGAGATAGAGGATATCCAATGCGCTGTAGCCAAATGAAACGCCAATACTCACTTCATTCGGCATTAAGAGCATGAGTATACCCAGAGTCAGCAGCATACCCGCAATAGACGAAAGGGCAGAAAGCGTTGCAATAATCGCGTGGCTAATCATTTTGCCAATGGCAATCGCCTCCCGTTTAACAGGCGTTACCAGCAGCGTCGCCAGAGTCCCGCGCTCTTTTTCGCCGGCAATGGAATCCATGACGACACTCATCGCACCGGCAAATAGAAAGATAGAGATCAGCATCGGGATAATAGTACTTAAAATTTTGCCGGAGGCTTTGTCCTCGTTAACCGTTTCAGCTGTTTCACTTAAGTCTTCAACATCAAATACTTTGATCGCATTTGGATTTTCAAATCGATCTGCCAAAATACCATTTCGATAGGTATCCAGCATATCATTCACAAAATGATGAAAAGAAGCTTCCGAATAGTCTTCACCATAATTGTAGTATGTGTAAACAGAGGCTGATTCGACGGATTCAATACGACTGTCAAAATCGTCATTAAAACGCGCAAACATATCCAGCGATCCCTCTTTGATCAATGGTGCATATGTATCAACCGTTTCCCCTGAAACGTATGTCACCTCTACGCCTTCTGTCAATTCGGCATTTTGTGCCAAAAACGTCTTAAAGCTATCAGGGGCGTCACTGATCACATAGGACGATACATGCGCTTCAACATCTTTTATAAAGTTCATGGAAAGATACCCCATGACAGAATAAATCACGCCAATACTGAGTGCCGGTATGAGAAACAGTGTAATCACCATTCTGCGATCTGTAAAAATACGTTTTAGCTCTCTTCTAATAATACTCTTTAGTGCTTGGCTCATGAGACACCTCCATTTTCCGCTCGATAAATTTCAAAAAAGGCATCGTCAAGATCTTTTTGCCCCGTCTGTTCAAGCAGTGATGCAACTGTCCCCGCCGCGGCCAGTGAGCCGTTTAAAATGACGGCTATTTCATCACAGAGTTTTTCGGCAACTGTCATGATATGCGTTGAAATGATAATCGTTTTACCCTGATCTCGAAGCATTTTTAAATAATCGGTCACTTTTCGCGCCGTAATGATATCGAGGCCATTGGTAGGCTCATCGAAAATGACGACTGGCGGATCGTGAATAAGACTTACCGCAATGGCGACCTTTTGCATCATCCCCTGTGACAGTTCACCAATTTTTTTGTCTTTAAAAGGCGTAATATCAAAATATTCAAATAACACATCCGCTCTTTCTTCAGCAAGTGCTTTTGGCACACGATGCAAATCTGCAAAGAAGCGAAGGGTATCCAGCGGTGTAAAGTGTTTATCGAGCTTCAAGTCGTTCGTTAAAAATGCAATAGATGCCCTGACTTTTTCAGGTGATTCTTCAGCATCAATCCCCATGACGAGCACTTTGCCATCCGTTGGTTTTAACAGGGTTGAAATGCATCGGAGCGTTGTCGTCTTGCCCGCGCCGTTTGGACCTAGCAATCCAAAAATAGTGCCGGGCCTCACAGTGAAAGAAAGATCGCTGACGGCAATTTTTACTTTTTGCCGCGCCTGTCGATCGGCAATCATCGCAAGCTGTCGTTTACTGAGTTTATAGGATTTTTTTAATCCGCTGACTTCAATCATTTATGCCTCCTCAATATGCTAATATTATAACCCATTCTTTCAGAAATGATAAATGAAATACCCATTAAGTTTTAAAGATAAAAAAAGGCATCCCGCTACATGGATAAAATTTGTTATCCCATATTCGGAAATGCCGATATTTTTTATTGAAAAACAGTTCGCTTTTAGGATTCAACTGTAATACGTTGGTATACTTTTTTGCCTTTTCGAATCATGAGACTGCCATCTGTTAAGTCTTCAGGTGTTAAGATTCTTGCAAAGTCAGCGACTGTTACATCATTGACGGCGACGCCATTTTGCTGAATCAGGCGTTTGCCCTCACCTTTTGATTTAATCAGACCAATGTAAATCATTGCATCCAAAAGCGGCAAACCCGCTTCAATCGCTGAGAGCGGTACCATTGTCGTTGGTATGTTTTCACTGTCGCCGCCGCCTGCAAAGAGCGCCTTTGCTGCATCCAGCGCCTTTTGTGCTTCCGCTTCACCATGAACGATCTTCGTAAACTCAAAGGCCAAAACTTCTTTCGCATGATTGATCTCAGAACCTTCAAGTGCTGCCAAACGCTTTACTTCATCCATTGGCAGGAATGTCAATAGGCGCAGACAGTTTTCAACATCTGCATCTTCAATATTGCGAAGGTATTGAAACAGTTCATAAGGCGACGTTTTATCAGAATCAATCCAAATGGCGCCCTTTTCCGTCTTACCCATTTTTTTGCCATCGCTGGTCAAGAGCAGTTTAAAAGTGAGACCGTATACCTGCTCGCTCTTTATCTTGCGGCATAATTCAACACCGGCGATGATATTGGACCACTGGTCATTGCCGCCGAACTGCATTTTGCAGTGATGTCGATTATTGAGTTCGAGAAAATCATACGCCTGCATAATCATGTAGTTAAATTCCAAGAAGCTGAGGCCGCGCTCAAGTCGCGACTTAAAGCATTCTGCCGTCAGCATTTTATTCACTGAAAATTTGACGCCGACTTCTCTTAAAAAAGTAATGTAATTCAGATGGTCGAGCCAGTCTGCATTATTGGCGAGGATACCGTTTTCACCGTCCAGTGTCAGATATTGCTGCATTTGTCTCTTAAGCGCCATGGCGTTTTCATCGAGCTGTCCGGATGTCAGCATTTTACGCATATCCGTCTTGCCCGAAGGATCGCCAACCTTTGCCGTGCCGGCCCCAACCAGTGCAATGGGGATATGGCCCGCACGCTGCATATGCATCATTACCATAATTTGAATAAAGTGACCCAAATGAAGACTGTCAGCCGTAGGGTCAAAGCCGATATAAAACGTTACGCGCTCTTTTTCAAGCAATTCCCTGACTTCGTCCTCATGTGTCACCTGTTCAATGTAACCACGCTCCATCAGCGTATCGTATACATTCTTTGTCTGCATGTCAAAACACCTTCCTATCTTTAAATAATCTTATACAAAAGAATCTTTTCTTTTATTTTTTCTTTTATCTTTCTTCTTTTAGACTCATCTTTTCTTCTATCTTATTACCCTGATTTGTGACCACCATGTTTTGGGGACTATTCACCTGTAAAATACTCAAAGTAAGTTCAAATCTTTTTTCATAAGATTTGCAGCATCCATCTGATACAAATAAAAAAGGGCGCTCCCCGTCGAAGGACGAGAGCACCCGTGTTACCACCTTACTTTACAATTGTATTGATATTGCCAATACAATTGCCTTAAACTGTTTAACGCTCAGCATGCGTCACGGTTTCCCGTAAAAGCTCTTGAAGTGTAATGAAACAACCCATATCGTCAGTGTTTTCACCTGCCACACTGCTCTCTAAATCCCCATGAGAGGCCTTTCTTCAATCCATACGCTCTATTATTTAGTTCTTCCAAGTGATATAAATATAATCAATTCATCAAAAAATGTCAAGCCCACATGGCTAAAAACACAGTTCTTAATCCAAAACACCAATGTTTGCCACAATAAAATCAATCACTAAATCGTCTCTTTTATTGAGAAGCAACTGTGAACGCTAGCATTACATCAACGTTTCAACATTAATAGAACGCTCTTTGATGAGATTCACAAATTTTTCACCCACTTGAACAATTGGCCTCGTCGGATAATTTTCTTCGATGAAAACAATTTTACCGACATCGCCGTTGGTGAGCTTCACCGTCTTGCCAAGGTAAAACTCAGAAAGTTTTTTAATCAGGACGTAACAGACTTTTGAATCAAAGAGCTTGCCGCTAGTCCACGAAAGATATTCAGCCGCCATAATCGGCGAGATTGCCTTTTTGTATGGACGATCTGAAATCAGTGCATCAAAAACGTCGCAGACCATGATAACTTTCGCAAAATCATGAATCTGATTTTCACGCAGTCTCAGCGGATAACCGCTGCCGTCCATGCGCTCGTGGTGGTGCAGCGCAGCATACTTGATATTGTTGCTGACCCCACGCGTCTTAAGCAGAATGCTGTACCCAAATTGTGCATGTTTTTTAATGAGTTCAAATTCATCAGGTGTCACTTGCCCAGGTTTTTGAAGTAAAAATTCCGGAATATGAAGTTTTCCCATATCGAATAAAAGACCTGCTTCGGCGAGCTCTAAAATTTCAGGCTCACTGTATCCAAGCCATTTCCCTATCATCGACGCTAAAATCGAAACCCGCAGCGAATGATGAAACGTATAATCATCCGAAGCCTTAAGCTGATTGAGACGCATGAGTACATCGTTATTTCGAATCATATCCGGCAGTGTTTCTTCGACATTGCGCCTGATGCGATCGAGATCCAACTCCCCATCGTCCTTGATATTTTCAATCACCTTTTTGGTATCCAGCAAAGCTTCTTCATGCTTCACGTCAATTGGCACATTCCCTTCGCCTGTCAATACGTGAACCGCCATATTGGCGTTGACAGCAGAGCGGGTTGCCGGTTCATAGACATGTGTTTCAATCTCATCCAGCGCCTTTTGCAGCTTATCTGCATCAAAGGGCTTGCCTTCCGTATGCGCTCGATTAGCGAGATCAGTCAGATCCATTTCGACAGATTCATCGAGCTCTTCCGCATGGTCCAAAATATAGACATCTTCAATGCTCATCTGGGAAATGAGGGCAATATGTCTTTTTGAAAGTTTCGTCCCTTTGCTCAATAGCTCTATCATGCTATCATTGCTAACGATGGGAGCACCGAGGATCATGCCCGGCTCCAACTGACTTGTCGCTATTTTTCTCACAGTCTATCACCATCCAATTAAAAAGATTTGTAAAGACTTCACACTACATTTCTATTATACCTAAAATTCGGCAAACCTGACAAACAAATATCATTAAATCCGAATAATCGCCATACTCTCTTTCAGTTCAGAAATCATGCCGCTGGGCAATGCTTCCAAACTAATGTTGATTTCATAAAGATGATCACTGGTTTCATGCACTTCCAGCACTTTGCCAACCAAAGAAAAACGCGTCCTCAAAAAAGTGACGTCAATGTTGACAAATTGATTGATAGGGTAATCTGATTTTGTAATGACTTTAAGCTTGCCGTACGAAAGTTGCGAAAGGTCCATCAAAATCGGCATTTCTAATTCTACGATTTCATTATCTTCCAGACAAAAGACTTTGCTGGTCTCAAAGTTGAATGCATCTTTAAAGCTGTTGATCATACTTACCCCTCCTTTTCAATTTCATATTTCTAATATACCCGCAATTGTACCTTTCAATCTGGGGTTTTATTTCATGCTAGAATCTGAAATAGAGAAAAGGATTATAGGATTGTCCAATTAAATAGACGAGTGAAATCGCCAGAAGACCAAAGTGAAGCGCCGTCTCTGCCCACAAATGTTCATGCCCTCTCAGTTTCTTCCACAGCCATTCGAGCAATGGGGTCGTCCCCATTACAGCCAATGCAAAAAAAACAAAGTGATGCTGAATGGTTGTTATCGTGGATGGTTCTACGAGGCCATCCGCGCCATAACCGAACATGATTCCAATATAAGTTAACCCATCCGATACAGCCGGATAATAAAAAATCATCCATCCCACGAGCATTGCCGCGAGAAAATACACGTGCTTGATCGGCTGTACGATCAGCGTCGGCAGGGAAAAATCACGAAACAACCGACTGCCCCATCGCTCGGCAAAAATCAAAATGCCGTTAAAGAGGCCCCATAATACAAAGTTCCAACTGGCGCCATGCCATAATCCCGTTAAAAACCATACAACAGCCATGTTCCAGAAAAAGCGTTTACGATTACCGCCAAGGGGAATATACACATAATCCCTGAAAAAACTGCCGAGCGAAATATGCCATCGCCGCCAAAATGCTGAAATTGATTCTGAAATATAGGGATAGTTGAAGTTTTCGCGGTAATGAAAGCCCACCATTCGCCCCAGTCCAATCGCCATATCAGAATAACCTGAAAAGTCGTAATAAATTTGAAGGGCAAAACAGGCACTGCCAAGCCATGCCGCAGAAACACTTAGCTTTGTCAGATCGCCATCCAGAATAACGGCACCAATCTCCCCTGCAATATTCCCAAAGTAAACTTTTTTAAAGAGACCTATGCAGAAACGGTTTACCCCATAAGAAAAATCAGACCAGTTTTCTTCACGATTCCGAATTTCATGTGCAACATCGCGGTATCGAACAATTGGCCCCGCCACAAGTTGATGAAAAAGTGAAACATACAGTAAAAAGTCAAAAAAACGCGTGTTGGGTTCAACGTCACCACGATAGACATCAATGGTATAAGAAAGCGTCTGGAATGTATAAAACGAAATGCCTATAGGCAGTGCAAAAGTGTGAAACGGCAGTGAGAGATGAAACAGCTGGTTAATGTTATCCACAAAAAAACCACCGTATTTAAAAAAGCCCAAGAGACCGAGATTAGATGTAAGTGATGCGATCAATCCCAACCTCCGCTTTAGCGGTACCGTCTGTTTTGCGATCCAACGACCGCATAGAAAATCAACGACGGCGCTAAAGATCATCAGCGAAATCCAAACAGGTTCTCCCCAAGCATAGAAAATTAGTGAAAAGACAATGAGCACAGCATTTCGCTGGTCACGTGTTTTCAGCATATAATAAATCAATAAGTTAATCGGCAAAAAATAAATTAAAAATGCAATGCTGGAAAATACCATCGGCCACCCCTAGTTGACGTTTTCAAGAATATCCGCATAGGATTCGGCGGCGAGCGCCTGTCCAGAATTGACGAGCATCAATCGATTGACGCCGTATTCATTGACGAGCTCTGCAACGGGCTTGCTCGTATAACGGAGGTCTACAACCACAATGCGTTTAAAATGATTGACAAAATAAGGTGTCAGCGCATTACCATAGGAATCTTTGATCACCATTAGCGTCTCACCATCATCTGGTTGATCTAAATTATCAATCACGGCCAATCCAAAATCACCGCCTAAAAAGAGCTTGTATTTATAATCGTCAATATTAAACGCTTCACTGATAACACTGTCATAGTCTAACGTGCTTTGACTGGTGTAGACCTTGTACGTCACATTTGCCTTCGGTACGTAGGCTGAAATCTTATCATCGTGCGCCTTTAAAACGTCGCTTTGTGTCAGATTGTAGATAGAGCCAAGAAATTCAATGTCCGTAAGCTCATCAAAAGCAGTGAGGTCGTATGGCTCAAACGCCATTTTCTGACAGGCCTCCGTATAAGCATAGTAAGCCCCCAGCGATGTCCAGTGGTGATCTGTTCGAAAATAGATATACTCATCCTGATGCGCTGCCAAAGCCGGATAAGGATCAATTTTTACGATATCATGCTCTAGTCCATTGTAGAATTGCTGAATGGCATCATACTGATTATCTGTGTATCTGGCATAATCATCATCTACAAATGCGACAGGACTTGGCGCCATGAGCACGTAGACCTTGAGTTTATCTAAATAGTTGTCACTGAAGTGATTGTATGCTTCTGCCAATCTGTCAACTGTATCAGGTTTATAAACATATGACGTCATGCCTTTTTGATCGTAAATTAATATGTTGGTCTTGTAATCATCTGAAAACTCTACCTTCGAAACGTCTACACCCTTTTCGGGCTTAACGGGAATGAGCATGCCGATATCATCGGGGTAGTGCGCTATGTCGTGCACAATCTTCGCTGTTTTCGTCGTTTTTTCTTCACTGGCAACCGCTTCATTGGCACCATTTGTGGTCAGGAGAACAAAATCATCCTGTGTTTTTAATCCTTGAAATGATGAAAGCTTGGTCGACAAGTCAATCCAAGCCTCTCTGTAGAGAAAGCGATCTCTTAAAAAATCATCGATCCCCATTGTATAAGCGCCACTGAAAAAATCTTCATTAGACCATTCCGGCCAAGGTGCCAGCCTTCGATTTTCAGTATATGACATATAGCTGTCGTCAAAATAGAGTCCATTGGCAATGCCCAGCGCCAGCAAACCTCCAACAAACAAGACAGCTTTCATCCTAAATCCCCTCATAAGCTAATTAATTACTCCAACCATTTTAATCGTTATCAACAATTTGACGAATCCGATAAATCCAATCTTACAAACTGCTCCTAAAGAATATGGCAATGACACCTGGACCGCAATGTGCACCAATGGTACACCCAAGCTGACCTACGATGAATTCGCGGGTGCCATATGCCGTTTCAAAATACGACTTAACAAAAGCAGCCTCTTCTTCATTCACTGTATGCGCAATGCCGATGCACTGCCTGTCGAGATACTTGCCGTGTGTCTCCACGTAGTCCAGCATCTTTTGCAAACGTCGCTTTTTGCCCTTTACTTTGTCAATTGGCATTAAAAATCCATCCTGAACATTGAGTACAGGTTTTATATTGAGAATATTACCAAGTGTCGCCTGTGTCCGATTGACGCGTCCGCCTCTAAAAAGATATTCTAAATCATCAACGGAAAAGACGTGTTCCATTGACGTTTTAGCGCCGTTCACATAGGCGACAATCTCGTCATGTGTTGCACCGCTTTCAGCCATTTTTGCTGCCTCAACGACAATAAGTGCCACGCCGATTGATGCACATTTGGTGTCAATAATGGTTATTTTAGCATTTGGATATTTTGCAAGAATATCTTCATGCGCCAGAACTGCGGTCTGATATGTACCAGAGAGATTCGATGAAAATGCTATATAAATATACTCGTCTTCTGTTTGAGCCATGCGTTCAAAGGCTTCCATGAAAACGCCCAGTGGAATTTGAGACGTCTTGACACTAGCGCCCGCCTGCATGCGCACATAGAGCTCATCTGATGTCAAATCAACATTGTCTCTGTATTCGACATCATCAATGTATACCATGAGCGGCAGCACTTCAATACCATGTGCCTCCGCGATGGAATGGGGAATATCACTTGCGCTGTCCGCAATAATCTTGATTGCCATCACTGCCTCCTATTCTAATGCTTCATTGAGAATGACCATATGGTAATGATCTTCCCAAATGCCGTTAATTTTAAGATATTTACGTGCAAGACCTTCGTTGACAAAACCGTTTTTCTCAACGGTTCGCATAGATTTATGATTTCTTGGCATTATATTTGCCTCAATGCGGTGAAGCTTTAACTCCTTAAAAGCAACTTCGACAACCTTTTGAATTGCTTCCGTCATATAGCCTCTTCCCTCGTATTCATAGTCCAGTTTATAACCTAAAAAACACGATTTGAAAACACCTCGAATGATATTCGTCAGCGAAATGCTGCCAATGGGAAGTTCATGATCTGAATGCTTCACGAAAATCCAAAACCGTACCATATCACCTCTTAAAAAACCCTCTTCTTCGAGTTTCAGCGTTAGTCGATGGTTCTCAACATCAAAAAAACCAGGTGCTTTCTTGTGTTCCCAAGGTTCCAAAAATGTTTTATTGCGTTTGTAGTAAGCTGCAACCAGTGCCGCTTCTCTTGGTTCGAGCACTTTTAAAATCAAGCGCTCTGTGTTAAACACTTTCTTCAAAATGACATCACTTCCCTTTTTGCCTCGCCACAGCATTTGCCAAATTGGCAAATGCATGAATATCCAGCGCTTCCCCGCGCGTATTAACTGGAATGCCCGCTTCGACGAGTGCTTCACCCGCCTCAATTTTCGTAAGTCCCAGCCGTCCGCTTGAAAGCGCATTTTGCAATGTCTTTCGACGTTTGCCAAAGGCATCGCGTATGGTATTAAAAAAGATTATCTCATCCAACAGCGCAACAGGAGGCGTTTCTCTGACCTTAAGCCTAATAACAGTCGAATCGACTTTTGGTGCCGGCATAAACGACCCTTTAGAAACGCGCGTTACAATGCTTGGTTCTGTAAAATACTGCACGACGACAGAAAGCGCACCGTAATCAGGGCTCGACGGTGATGCAAGAATTCTGTCGGCAACTTCTTTCTGAATCATCACAACCAAATCCGAAATGGGTATGCGCTGTTCGAGAAACGTCATGATAATGGGCGTTGTCACATAATAAGGCAAATTTGCCACAAGTTTAGGCCGACGCCCTTCAAAAGCATCTTCAATCAAAGCCGGTAAATCAACCTTTAAAACGTCCTGATTGATAATGCTCAAATTGTCGAAATGACCTACTGTTTCATTTAGTATCGGCATTAACGATGTATCAATTTCAATGGCGACGACACGCTTCGCATGTTCACAAAGCGCTTCCGTCATCACACCAATGCCAGGACCTATTTCCAAGATCTCATCTTCCGAACCAATCTCAGCGCCTTTTATAATGCGTTCTAACACGCTTTCGTCGATAATAAAATTTTGGCCGAGACGCTTGCTAAAATGAAAACCATAGCGCGCCATCAAATCCTTGATTGTTCTCGGCGAAGTTAATTTTCCCATGACCACCTATTCTCTCATGATCTTCATGATCTGTATTCATATATCTATTCATCCGCTATTACAGAAGGCGTTCAGCCTCTTCTACTGATTTAAGAAATTCTTCTACTGTGATGCCATAGTGATTAAGCCTGCTTAAAAACTGTTTACCGCTGCAGTAACCAATGCCTAAAAGTCTGCCGACAACGGTTCGCTTATGCGCGGCAGAATCAGTCCCCATTAGGCCATTATGTACTAGGTCTGTCTGTGTGAACAAATGTATCGGTTTTTCAGATGCCGTTCGAACGCGATTTAATGCGTCAACAATCGCTTCCGGCGAGGCATTTTCAATGCCAATGTCGCCTTCAGCATAAGCCTCTTCCTTCGATAAAAAAGCATGCTTGCAGTTTGGAACGCGCTTGCTGATTCGCGCTCTGATCTGTTCGCCGGCATAATCCGGATCTGTAAAAATAATGACGCCACTGGTTGCCATGGCGTGCTCAATCCGTTTAAACGTCGCTTCACTGATGCCAAAACCATGCGTGATAATAAAAGCACAGTCTACCGCACGCTTCACGGCGGCAACATCATCCTTCCCTTCGACGACAATTGTTTCCTTTATATAGGGTTTTTCCTGTGTAAGCAATCAAACACCTCGACTTGCGTTTTTTATGCTGTCTTCATGAACTGAATAAACTGTCTTACAATCGCAGAATCACACTGCGATTTACTCAATTTGCATAGCCAATCATCATATTTTCATCAATCGGCTCATCCAAGACATAGACGCGAACGTAACGCGTGCCGTAGCGCAGCGCCTGACTTCTATTTTCAATAAACAAATCAATACGGTTACCCTTGATGGCACTGCCGGTGTCCTCCGCCGACGAAAAACCATAGTCGCGCATACTGTCAAGTGATTCAACATAAAGATTTGAACCGAGCTTTATCACGCGCGGGTCAACGGCAACCACACCCGGACGTGCCTTGGTACCGGAATATGTAATACCATATGCAGGATCCCCCGGATATTTACCGCAGCTTTCATAGGAAAGATCGTATGCCGTCGCGCGCATCACGATCATTTCTTTATAGCGAAATGGCATCCCCCTGCTCGTAACGAGCAGCTTATCCAAGCCCTCTTCAACAATCTCAGCAATCGGTTCACGCGAAACGACCTGATCATCAAGCTGTCTTGAGACGAGCACCCCATTTTCATAAACATTTTTAAACGTGCAAGTTGATAGGCCGTCTTCGCCTTCAGACAGTAGCTGCGTCTTACCGGGCTCCAAATCTTCTGTCAGCTTATAGACAGTGCTGTGATGAAGCGTTTCAGACACTTCTTCATAGTCCACATCAACCCGAACAATTTCAATTTTTCTGTCAAGCGCAATCTGTTCAGACTTCCTCGGATAAACCTGATCGTTGTCATCAAGTTCAATACCGGCAGCGGCCAGTATTTTGCCAACTTGTGTTTCTGTCGTAAAGAAAGTTCGCGTCCCTTCACCTTCTACCAGTGAAACGGCTTTAGCTCGAAGTACACGTATGGTGAGATCACCCGTTATACGCGTTTCTTCAGAGGGTATGACGACATCACCTTCTCTGAGTTCAATATCAGCATGCGTCAGCGCTGCACCAACAGTCTGACTAAATGTCGTCATGGTCACAGTCTGCGATTCTTCTTCAATTGTGATATCGTGCTTAAAACCCGCCTTTACACCCATTGTGCCAATTAGGCCAATGGCAATGAGCAGGAAAAAAGGCTTTAATCCTTTTTGAGTCATGCAAAACCACCTTTAACACTATTTTATGCCCTGTCGTTGGGACTTCAGGTTATCTTAAAATATGTCTTTGCGTTGTTCAGCGTTATTTCTGCCAACGCCTCAAAGGAAATACCCTTAATTTGCGCAATGCGTTCACAAGTATAGCGCACGTTCATTGGCTCATTGCGCTTTCCACGGTATGGTTCCGGTGTCAAGTATGGTGAATCCGTCTCGATCATAAGTCTATCTAACGGAACATATTCTGCAACTTCAATTAATTTTCTGGCATTTTTGTAAGTTACGGGGCCGGCAATCGATAAATAGGCACCGAGTTCCACGTATTGACGCGCCAACTCTCTGCTGCCCGAATAGCAGTGCATTAGAACACCCGTTTCAAATTGTTTTTGCGTTTTAAGGATGCGCAGGACATCATCATTGGCATCCCTGTCGTGTATAATAACCGGCAGCTGCATTGATTTTGCCAGTGCCAGCTGTTCAATAAACCATTTTTGCTGGAGATCTCTCGGTGACAGGTCGCGGTAATAGTCGAGCCCAATCTCTCCAATTGCTTTCACAACCGGTTTCTTTGCTAGATTTGCAATCATTTTGAGCATCATATCGTCCATGTCGACGACATCATGGGGATGAATCCCCACCGCCGCATGAATAAAATCATACTGCTCCGCCAGTTTAACGGCTTCATAACTGGACTTTAGATCTGCGCCGGGATTCATGATATAGGTAATATCGTTGAGTCCCGCCCGCTTTATAACAAGTGCACGGTCATGATCAAATTGTGATGAATCAACGTGTGCATGCGAATCAAACAGCATTTTTTTCTCACTTTCCGATTACATTTAAAAAGGAGGATGTGATGAATCACACCCATTCAGTTAAGCTACGCAACATTATATCATATTCGGGCGCCGTTGACGATATTGAAAAGGGCATGCTATTTAGCGCATGCCCTTTGATTGATTGCATTTGTTTTTAGAAGTGATGTTCTCGGCACACATCATTGTCCTTAAGCACCCTTCAAGATCTTTGCGATTAGCTTAATGCATACCGATCTGTGAATATCCCATCTGCATTTTATGAAACAACACTGCCATCTTCGATGTCAGCATTGACAATTGTCAATTTTTTACCTATCGACGCTGCCAGAATCATGCCTTCCGATAACTCACCTCTTAATTTCACCGGTTTGAGATTGGCGACGATTACGACATTCTGTCCAACCAATTCCTCTGGTTTATAGTGCTTTGCAATCCCTGAGACCACTTGACGGTGGTCGTTGCCGACTTTTAACGACAGTATCAGCAGCTTGTCTGCATTAGGATGCGGTTTGCACGCTTCAATTTTAGCGACTCTTAGGTCGAGTTTTCCGAAGTCGTCAATGGTGATTTCTTCTTTATAAGGTTCATAAGCAGCTGTTGACGCTTCGGGTTCTGATGTTTCTTTTTCTGCATTTTCTTTTTTCTGAGCCGAAAGCGCTTCAAGTGCTTCGAGTTCTTTGGCAATATCGATTCTTGGGAAGAGCGCTTCGCCTTTTTTAATGGTTGTGCCCGTTGGATAAGCACCAAATGCTTTACAGCTGTCCCAAGCAGTCAACGCACCTTCCTGAATTTGAATCTGTTCCCATATCGCACGGGATGTATGAATCATAAACGGCTGTATCAGCACGGATACAAGGCGTATGCTTTCAATGAGATGATAGAGAACACTGTCCAGCTCACCAGCTTTTGCAGCATCCTTTGCAAGTGCCCACGGCATTGTTTCATCAATATATTTATTGGTACGTCTGATCACTTTCCAGATTTCATCCAGCGCACCTGAATAGTCCAGTCGATTCATCTTCTGATCGACGGCTTCGTGTGCTTTTGTTGCTACTGCTACGAGATCGTCGTCGAATGCCGTCTTAGTGCCCGCACTCGGCACGACGCCACCTCTATATTTTTCTACCATGGAAAGACTTCTGGAGACGAGATTACCCAAGTCGTTGGCAAGATCCGCATTGAGTCTGTTCAGCAATACTTCATTGGTAAAAATCCCGTCTTGACCAAAAGTGTATTCTCTGAGCAGAAAATATTTCAGCGCATCGACGCCGTAGCGATCAATCAATGTTACCGGGTCGACAATATTGCCCTTAGATTTTGACATTTTGCCGCCTTCCAGCAAAATCCAACCGTGTCCGAAAATCTTTTTCGGAAGCGGAATATCAAGCGCCATAAGGATGGAGAACCATATAATCGTGTGGAAACGCACGATTTCCTTTCCGACGAGTTGTACATCGGCCGGCCAGTAGCGATCGAATTTTTCCAAATTATATTCTGGAAAGCCCAAAGCACTGATATAGTTGCAAATAGCGTCTAGCCATACATAAATAACGTGTTTTGGATCAAGCGGTACCGGAATGCCCCAGTCAAATGTTGAACGAGAAATACAGAGATCTTCAAGACCCGGTTTGATAAAGTTATTAACCATTTCATTAATACGAGACTTTGGTTCCAAAATGTCAGGGTTTTCTTCAAAAAGCTTTAACAGGCGATCCTGATATTTGGAAAGTCTAAAGAAATAAGCTTCTTCCTTTGTCTTTTGAACAGGTCTGCCACAGTCAGGACATTTCCCATCTTTCAGCTGCGTTTCCGTCCAGAAGGATTCACACGGCGTGCAGTAAAGGCCTTCGTACTCGCCTTTGTAAATATCGCCCTTCTCGTAGAGCTTCATAAAAATACCTTGAATATTCTTTTCATGTTCTTCATCTGTGGTACGAATAAACTGATCGTACGAAATCTCCATAGTCTTCCATAAATCCTTGATTTCATCCACGACATTGTCTAAAAAGGCTTTAGGTGCCATGCCTTGCGCCTCTGCCGCATTTTGAATTTTTTGACCGTGTTCATCTGTACCCGTTAAAAACCAGACGTCGTATCCCGTTACGCGTTTATACCGCGCAATGGCGTCTGCCGCCACCGTCGTATACGTGTGACCAATGTGCAATTTTGAACTCGGATAATAAATAGGGGTTGTTACATAAAATGTTTTTTGAGACATATGCCTCTCTCCTTTCCATTTCATCATGACTTTTTCTGTTTCCTGCCGATTACTTTTATTCATTTTGTTTTCAATTATTTATACATGAATGTTTTTTCGCTAGTAATGGTATTGATAATCGCAACGGTATATTATGGTCATGGTTCGTTATAGTTAATTATAGTTAGTTATGGTTCGTTATGCCAATAAGCTTAAAATAGCAGCACCGTGAAGTGTCTCATACCAACAAGCTGATTTTGCAGTATTAAAAATACTTTTGACAATGTATCGCAAATACCACCCGATCAATGACTTTCAAAAAATATAAAAACGCTTCGCCCTTAAAGGGACGAAGCGTGCCGTGTTACCACCCTAATTTAAAGCCTCATCACTGAGACTTCCTCGTGCTGATCCAATCAGTCAGCTGTATATCAACGCGTACAACCGCGGATGCCGCTTATGCAAAGCACTCACGCCATCAGTTCCAGGGCCATGTTCCGCATGCTCAAGTCATTGACTTTCACCAACCGTCAACTCTCTAAATCCCGCCGCTGCGTACTCTTCCTGTCATCACTTTTCGAAATATGCTGTCATTGCCTGTGATCCTTGTCAAAAACCACAGATTTGATGACATTTTAACATAGTTTCCAGCAAAAAACAATCATTATCTAAATTGTTCACATATACTGATGCATTGCGACAAGTGAGTCGCCCTATCTGTCCAAATGACTGCATCCGCTGCATGATTTCCAGAATTGATTGCAAAAATACTCCCCTATCAATACAAAAAAGTGTCTTTTCCATGCAAACGGTTTATGGTAGACTAAGTTTACATCATCAAAACCATATAAGACGTTGTCGGTCCTCTTATTCATTTTTATTTAGACAAAAAAACAAGAGGTTAAAAGGGAATGAGGTATAAAGCCTCAGCAGCCCCCGCTACTGTAAGGGAGTACGAAATCTCAAGTGCCACTGTTTAATCATGGGAAGGCGAGAGAGTAGAATGATCCCCAAGCCAGGAGACCTGCCGCAGCTCAATGAGCAATGTAACTTCGGAGGGAGGTTCACTTGGTGCATTTATCGTATGTTCTAAGGATTACCTGAAGAGGTAATCCTTTTTTAATGCCACAGAGAAGTATCAAAAAAGCGGAGAATCTCAAGCAGTTTCTAATGAAATATTTTGAAGCGGTTGAAATTAACCCATTAATGTATGCTGAAAATTGGCAAACTTACCATTTATAAAATTATGCTACGCAGAGGAGAAGCAAAATGAATAAAAAAGCGGTGCTCATTATTGCACACGGCAGTAAAGTCCAGGAAACAAACGACATCACCATGGCGTACATGGCAGCACTAAAGGCGAAATCACCTGAAACGACATTCGCAAGCTGCTACCTCCAGCTCATGGCGCCAGACCTTAGGACAGCCATTGACGCCCTCTATTCAGACGGCGTTCGTTCTATCAAAGCGTTTCCGTTCTTTCTCTTTAACGGCAACCATATTAAAGAAGATATTCCCATGGAACTCGATGCCATCCGAGCTGACTACCCTGACTTAACCATTGACTTTTTAGCCAATATCGGCTTTGACGAAAAACTTGTCGACATCATCCTCGAAAGAGTGCTGCCGCTATGAATAAAGAAATGAGCAAAACAATGCACAAAGAACCCCTAACCTATATTAAAGATCCCATGGGCATTGAAACCAAGAGCTTTGAGATTATAGATGAGATCATTCACGAAAGCGGTCGCACCTACCCTGCCGAGGATGCCCTGACAAAAGCTATTTATCGTCGCGTCATTCATACATCCGCAGATTTTGACTATCTGGATAACCTTAAAATAGATCAGGCGTTTCTGGATGCCTTTGAAAAGACAGTTGAAATGCCGTTGACACTTTATACTGATACCAACATGGCACTATCCGGCATCAACAAGACGGCAATCGGCAAACTGCCTTGGACGCTCAAATGCTTCGTATCCGATGAAAATGCAAAAGTCATGGCAAAAGCGCAAGGCATTACGCGTTCTATGGCAGCCATTCAGCTCGCCCTTGAAGAACCGGGTCTTAAGCTCTTCGTGCTCGGCAATGCGCCAACTGCTATTTTTCAGCTCTTGGACTTCCATGCCGAAACAAATCCCGATGTCATTGGCGTCATCGGCGTTCCCGTTGGCTTTGTCGGTGCCGCCGAATCCAAAGACGCCCTCTTCGCTTCCAGTATCCCGTGTATTACGGCACTTGGCAGAAAGGGCGGCAGCAATGTGGCGGCATCTATCGTCAATGCACTCGTCTATCACTTTAAAGGCAGGTAATATTCATGGAAAAAGTGCTGTCAGATAGCGGCGAGTTCCTGCGAACAGGCTTTACAACAGGTGCCTGTGCAACGGCTGCCGCAGTTTATGCTTTAAAGGCCTGCCTTGGCGCAGCGCCAGATTTCGGCTGGTCTGCCATTGCCGTCAAAGCACCTGACGGCAGCATGCTTCCTGAAATTAAAGTCAAACTAATTGAAAAAAGCAGTAAAGGCGCAAAAGCGCTTGTCATAAAAGATGCCGGCGACGATTACGACGTTACCGACGGACTGGAAATCTATGCAGAGGTCACCCTTACCTCAGCGGCTGGTGAAATTGTCATTGAAGGTGGCGATGGCGTCGGTCGCGTTACAAAACCCGGCCTACAACTTCCCGTAGGTGCATATGCCATTAACCCCAAACCCCTTCAAATGCTCAGAGACAACCTCGCGCCGCTCCTGCCTGACAGCTGTGGCATCAAGGTCATTATTTCTGCGCCAAAAGGGGTTTTATTGGCCGAAAAAACCTTTAACCCCAAACTGGGAATCCTCGGTGGGATCAGCATTATCGGCACGACGGGAATCGTCAGACCCATGAGCGAAGACGCCTTTAAAAGTTCCATTTACGTCGAACTAAAGCAAAAAGCTGAAATGGGAATCGAAACACTCATCCTCGTTCCCGGAAAACACGGTGAGAACTTTGCCGTCAATCGACTCAGCTATGATGCTGAAAATATTGTACACATGAGCAACTTCGTGGGGTTCTGCGCCGCAACTTCTGAAAAATTAAACTTTCAGCATCTAGTCTTCGTCGGTCATATCGGCAAACTCGTCAAAGTTGCCGCAGGTATTTTTAACACACACAGTAAGGTCGCCGATGCACGCTGGGAAACAGTCGTCGCACATCTCGCACTTATGGGGGCACCACTGTCTCTGCTAAATGCCGTCAAAGAGGCTAATACCACCGACGAAATGTCAGAACTGCTCTGGGAAACACCTTACCAAAGCGTGTTCGAAAAGATAGCAGATACCGCTGTCAGCCGTATTGAAGACCACCTTTCAGGCAATGTGTCAATTGATGTCGTTCTGTACGATATGAAGCAGCGGTTGTTAGCCGATACGCGAAACACTGCTAAAACCATTCATCAATGAGAAGGGAATGACGATTTTATTGAAACTAACCGTTATCGGAATCGGTCCCGGGCATCCTGCCTACATCACCGAAGCCGCACGCACAAAACTAAATGCCGCCGCCATTGTCATCGGCGTCGAGAGACAGCTCGAAACCGTTAGACCTTATCTTCGCAAGTATGCAAAGGAAGTCCCTTACAACGGACGACTCACGTCACTTAAAGATGCCATTGATTCTTATTTGACTGCAACAGATGCAGGATTGCTTGCCGAAGCGGCCAACACGGATGAAGATGTCATCAGCATACTGGCCTCCGGCGACCCGAGCTTTTACGGCATTACGGAATGGCTTAGACAGACCTATCCCATTGCCATCAGCGTTGAACCGGGCATCAGCAGCACACAGCTGCTCTTTGCAAAAGCGGGCATTCCCATGCACGACTACTTTATGACGAGTCTCCATGGTCGTACAGACGCATTAAAAGAACTTTTAGACCATCCAAAACTCTGTCTGCTGACAGACCGAACTTATACACCGTTTGCCATTGCACAGTACTGCCTGAATCATGGCGAAAATCCGCGTATCATCGTCGGCGAACGGCTCAGCTATACCGATGAAAAGATCACTGATGCCCCGGCTTCGGCGATTGAAGATCGAGACTATCAAATGAGTGTGGTGATTGTAATTCATGAAAGATGACGCTTTTATTCGGGGGAAAAACCCCATGACCAAAATGGAAATCCGAAATGCCATTATCAGTTATCTGGAACTTGAAAAAGCACACTGTGCGCTGGATATTGGCGCTGGCACAGGGTCAGTAACCGTTCAAATGGCAAAGCAATTTCCAAATCTGCAGGTATACGGCATTGAAAAAACAGCTTCCGGCTGCGAACTCATCAGAGAAAATGCCTGCCGACACGGCGTTGATATCAACGTAATTGAGGCAGAGGCCCCTACTGATGCCATTGATTCTGAAACAACTTTTGACCGCGTTTACCTCGGCGGCACGGGCCGTCAGCTCGAAGCTATTATGACATGGCTTGAAACAGCTCATTTGGCCGCAAATGCCATTATCGTCTTTTCCGTCATCACCGTCGAAAGTCTTTCAGAAATTATGACATACCTCAATAAACACAGCGACTGCTATCGCGATATCGAAGGCTCTCTGATACAGGCAAGTCGACTGGAGGCACTTGGCAGTTACCATTACTTTAAACCGCAAAACCCTTGTTACATCATCAAATGTCAGTATGGAGGCAATCATGCATAAATTCTACGGCATCGGTGTAGGCCCCGGCGATCCGGAACTCTTAACCGTAAAAGCCGCTAAAAAACTTTCCGAACTGGATGTACTCGTCGTTCCACAAAGCAAATCCGGTGGTACCAGCGAAGCCCATCAGATCGCATCACCTTACTTAACGCCTAAAACGACTATTTTATACCGTCACTTTCCCATGACGACGGATACCGAGGCCATGATGGCGGCCATTGAACCCATTGCATTGGAAATAGAGGCGCTTGTCAATGAGGGGAAAGACGTTGGCTTCGTGACACTTGGCGATCCAATGATCTACAGTACCTACATTTATCTGCTTAAATTTATAAAGGATGCGGTTCCCATTGAAACCATGACGGGGATATCATCCTACAGCGCCATTGCATCCGGCACAAACCAGCCGCTGGTGGAAGGCGATATGCCGCTGCTCATCTATCCGTGCATTGAGGACCTCTCTGATCTCGATCAAAAGCTTCAGGATTACGAAGCACTCGTGTTAATGAAAGTCTATCGCTCCTTTGACGCCATCAAAGCGCTGATCCTCAAACACGGCCTTGAAAATTACTGCGTCATCGTCAGTGATTTTGGCAAACCCGGTGAAAAGCGATTCAATTCGATTCAATCGGTGTCTTTTGAAGATATCCGTTATTTTACAACGATAATAATCAATAAAAGGTGGTCAAAATGAACGTAAAATTTGTCGGGGCAGGCCCCGGAGATCCTGAACTCATAACCCTGAAAGGTTACCATGCGCTTTCAAATGCAGATGTGGTCATCTATGCCGGCTCACTCGTCAATCCAGAATTGCTTAAATACTGCAAGCCATCATGTGAAATTCACGATAGCGCCTATCTCAACCTTGATGAAATCATCGAACTCTGCGAAAAGGGCGTAAACAGTGGTAAATCCGTTGTCAGGCTGCACACGGGCGACTTTTCAATTTACGGTTCGCTTCGAGAACAGATCGAACGTTTAAACGCCTTAGAGATCGGTTACGATCTCATACCCGGTGTCAGCAGTTTTCTCGGCGCCGCATCGTCGCTGGAAATCGAATACACCATTCCTGAAATATCACAAAGCCTTATTATCACCCGTATGGAAGGGCGTACACCGGTGCCAAAAGCTGAGTCCATTCGTTCCTTTGCCGCACACAAAACATCTATGGCCATTTTTCTTTCCTCAGGCATGATTTCAGATGTTATGACCGAACTCATTGCCGGCGGCTATCCGAAAGCCACCCCCGCTGCAATGATCTACAAGGCGACCTGGCCGGACGAACGCATTTTAAGAGGCACACTGGAAACACTGCCGGCACTTGCCGCAGAAGCGGGAATCACAAAGACAGCGCTTATTATCGTCGGCGAATGCCTCGGCAAGAGTTACAATGATTCAAAACTGTACGATAAGGACTTCAAACATGAGTTCAGATCATAAACTGCATCTCATCGCCTTTTCAGAAAAAGGTGTTCAGCTCATGCATGCACTTGCCGGCGCTTCATCTTTTCAAACACACTGCTATGACGGCGCCGCTGTTAAAGCAGGCGGCGGCGTTGGCACTGTTGCCGGCTCAGTTTTTCAGGCACATGTCGAAAATCCGCAGGCACTCGTCTTTATCTGTGCCGCAGGAATAGCCGTCAGAGCCATTGCGCCCTATGTCGCCGACAAACTGTCTGATCCGCCCGTCATCGTCATTGACGACTGCGGCCGGTTTGTCATCAGTTTGCTGTCCGGCCACCTCGGCAGAGCCAATGCATTGACGAAACAAATCGCCAAAGTGCTACAGAAAACAGGTTATGAAGCTGTCCCCGTCGTCACGACGGCAACGGATAGCCGAGGCCTTGAAGGCTTTGAAGCCGTTTTCACGCACTATAAGGTGCCCATCACAGCTGCAAGAGGTGACCTTAAAACACTGAATATGGCCATTGCCAACGGTGAAACCATTGGGCTCTACATCGACCCATGGCTTAAAAGTAAGCATGTTAAACAGATCGATCACTTTGGCGATGCTATTAAAACATATGATGATTTTGACGCCTTCAATGCACATCAAGGCAAAAGGGTACTGATTGCGCTTCGTAAACCGGAAGCTTTTCGGGGCACTACACCTGATTTTGTTTACTACAGCAAGTGCATTGTCGTCGGCACGGGATGTAAACGCGGCGTCACTTCCAGTGACTATGAAAAAGCACTTGAGGCGGCGCTGGACACCTATGCTATTTCGAAAAAAGCGCTTTGCACCTTTGCATCCATTGCACTCAAATCCGATGAACCGTGCATTCGCCTGACGGCAGAGACACTTGACTGCCAATGTCATTTTTGGGACGCCGAAGCAATCGCCGCCGTCGAATCCCAGTTTGAAGGATCGGATTTCGTCAAGCGAACCGTTGGCGTCTCAGCAGTTGCCGGACCTTCCGCCTATCTGCTGACACACGATACACTATCAAAAAATACAATAAGGGGAGGGCAATGTACCTTTGCCTTTGGGAGGTTAAGCATATGATTTATGTCGTCGGAATAGGACCCGGTTCAGAAGCAATGATGACACAGGCTGCAAAAGATGCCATACAAAATTCTGATGTCATCGTCGGCTATAAAACCTATATCAAACTCATTGAAAATTTACTGACAGACACACATGACATCGTCAGCAACGGCATGCGCGGCGAAGTGGAACGGTGCCGCGAAGCCATCCGCATCGCGCGTACGGGCAAAACCGTCGCCGTGATCAGCAGCGGCGATGCGGGCATTTACGGTATGGCCGGACTCGTTTACGAACTTTCAGAAGGACAGGACGACATTCAAATCATTCCGGGTGTTACTGCATCAAGTGCCAGTGCCGCTATTCTCGGTGCACCGCTAATGCACGATTTTTGCCACATCAGCCTCAGCGATTTGCTGACACCCATTGATACCATCATGAAACGTGTACGGCTTGCCGCAGAGGGCGATTTTGTCATTTGCTTCTACAACCCGAAAAGTCATGGCAGACCCACGCATATTCATGATGCCATTGCCGCCATCCGAGCAATTAAGGGTGATCAAATCGTCGTCGGTGTCGTGAAAGATGCCGGCCGCGATGATGAATCACATTATATTTTTAATATTGACAGCATTGATTACGATCTGATCGACATGACCTCCCTGGTCATCGTCGGCAATTCAAATACAAAGCATGAATACCACCGCATGGTGACACCAAGAGGTTATGCACTATGATTCTCATTCTGGGCGGTACACATGAAGGCCGTGAAATCGCTGAAAAACTTAATCAAATGGATCGGGATTATATCCTCTCTGTCACCACGACACTTGGATATGATCTCTATCGCGAAACTGCCCGGCAATGTGTTGTTCAGAAGTTTACGGAAGAAACCCTTTCATCGTTTATTCAAAGCGAGCACATTGAACTCATTATCGATGCAACACACCCGCATGCCGCAGAAATCAAAAAAACGGCAAGCCGTTGTGCCGCTAAAAATCATATTGCCTATTGGCGCTACGCACGCCGCGTTCAGTCTGTTGCACATCCGGCCGTCACGTCAAACACTCACTTTAAAACATTTGAAGACATAACGGCTGCCATCACATACCTGAAAGAAACCGCAGCCGACGACGCGCGCATCCTCGTGACGGGCACAAAGCACATACCCGCTTTTCTGGAAGCATTTTCGCCAAATCAATGTGTCTTTCGCATCATGCCCGGCATGGAATCCATGGCAGCCTGTATACAAAACGGCGTGCCAACAGGCAATATCATCGCCGTAAAAGCACCGTGTCCTGCTTTTCTCAACCGCAGTTTTTTTAAAGCTTACAACATTCACTATTTCGTCTTTAAAAACAGCGGTGCGGGCAGCGCATTTGATGCCAATCTCGAATCACTATCCGAATCGAATGTAACGGGAATCATCATCGAACCCGAGACCATCATAAGCGCTGTCGTCATCGAAAATGTTTCGGCTCTTGAGGCGGCAATGCTCCAAAACCATTTTTAATCCACGGAGGTATTACGATGCTTACAGCAGCTTTACCAGCGACGCAACTGACTTATGCCATGCATATTGCAGAAGGTTTTTTACCTAAAATGTGGGCACTTGTATGGTATATCGTCTTTATACCGTTTTTTGTCCTCAGCGTCCGAACCCTTAGTAAAAAATTCAATGAAGACAGTGCCAACAAACTCCTCTTTGCACTGATGGCGGCATTCGCCTTTACACTGTCTTCTTTAAAAATACCTTCTATTGCCGGCAGCTGCTCGCATCCTACCGGTATGGGCCTTGGCGCTATTTTACTGGGTCCGCTGCCAATGGTCGCCATCGGCACCATCGTACTCCTGTTGCAGGCACTACTCATTGCCCACGGCGGTATTACGACGCTGGGCGCCAATGCAACGTCGATGGCTATTGCAGGTCCTTTCGTATCATTCTTCCTCTTTAAACTGTTAAAGCGATTAAATGTCAATACGAAAGTGGCCATTTTCTTTGCGGCAATGTTTGGCGATCTAGCAACCTATCTCGTCACGAGCATTCAGCTCGGAACCGCTTTTGCCAACGGCAATCTCGCCATGTCAATTACAAAGTTTATGGGCGTTTTCATGGTCACACAGCTGCCAATTTCCATTGCAGAAGGCCTGCTCACCGTCGTCGTCTATAATTTGTTGACAGAATCAAAACAGTTTCCGATCTTTCAAGGGGGGATAAGCAAATGAAACAGGCGACCAAAAAACAAAACATCATTTTGCTCATCATTTTTGCACTCTTGATTATTGTGCCGCTCGCCTTTAATCCGGGCGGTGAATACGGCGGTACTGACGGCAATGCCGAGGTCGCCATCGAAGCCATTAATCCATCGTATACGCCTTGGTTCGAACCATTCTGGGAACCGCCAAGCGGTGAAATAGAGAGTTTAATGTTTACACTGCTGGCCGTCGTCGGCGCTTCGACCATCGGTTATTATGTCGGGTATATCAGAGGCAAAAATCATGATTAGAATGGATGCCATTGCCAATCAGTGCGGCATCAAGAATTGGCACCCGCTCCTGCGCATTTCAGGAACGCTTATGCTGCTCGTATTCAGTATCGCACTGGATAAAATCGCAGTTTATACGGCGCTTTTTATAGGCGCCTCTTTCTGCATATTGCTGACGACACCGCTTTCGATAAAATCATATGTGAAGATGCTCGCCATCCCCATGGGATTTATTCTATTGTCGCTTATTGTCATCGCCATTGATGCAGACAGCGAGGAAGCGCTTATCCGATTTGGCTATTCCGGCTTTGCCATTACGCGTCAGAGCCTTGCGCTCTGCCTTGCCGTTTTCGTCAGATCCATCAGCAGTATTGCACTGATTTTTATGATGAGTACAACCGTACCAATGCAGCATTTTATCGAATGGATGAATCGCCTCCACATGCCGTCTGCTTTTACAGAACTCTTTATCTTGAGTTATCGCTTTATTTTCATACTCATTGAAGAAGCACAGGATATGCTCGTTGCACAGGAAATGCGGTTCGGTTATTTTAAAATGGGAAATGCACTCAAAACCGTTAATCAATTGGGTGCCTCACTGTTCATGCGTGCGTTTTCAAGATTTGAGGATTTGAATCACGCCATGGCACTGAGATTTTACGATGAGGGGTAACACGCATGCTCGAATGCAAAAAACTATCATTTAAATATAACGACGGTGCCGTCGGCATTACAGCGATTGATTTCAGCACACACAAAGGCAATATTATTGGCGTCATCGGTTCCAACGGCGCCGGCAAATCCACCTTTTTCAAGTGCCTTTTAGGTCTTTTAAAACCGCAGTCCGGCGAACTGGTTCACAATGGTGAAACCGTCGACTATTCGAAAAAGTCACTTCGTTCGCTTCGCCAATCCGTCAATCTCGTCCTTCAGGACCCGGAGCGTCAGATTTTTTACAGCAACGTCTACGATGATGTCGCCATGGGCCCTAAAAATCTAAAGCTCTCAGAGGAAGAGATTGCGCACCGCACCATGACGTGTTTAAAAGAAGTCCAGGCGGATTCGTTTATGGACAGGCCGGTTCAGTATTTAAGTTTTGGCCAAAAAAAACGCGTTTCCATCGCCGGTGTACTGGCACTTTCCTGCGACGTCATCCTGCTGGACGAACCTGAAACTGGGCTTGATCCCGTTATGCGCAGCGATATGCTGAAGCTTATTCAGAAATTATCGACACAAGGCAAGAAAATTATTCTATCCAGCCATAACATGGATATGATTTACCATATATGCGACTATGTCTATTTAATGCATCAAGGCAGCATGATTGCTTCCGGCCCCGTCGAAACGATTATGACCAATGAAGCAAAGCTCCAGGCAACACGCCTTGAACTGCCGCTTCTGGTCAAAGTTGCCAAAACAATGGGCACTTCTCCCGAAGCGCTTAAAAAAACAATCGTCGAAACATAGGCTCACTAATCGAAATATAGAATCCTGTTAGAAGATAACGGTCAAATGATTTCAGAAAACTTTTCTGTATTAGAAATTGGAGGAAGAGATGCAAATCGGTCTCATTGGTCTAAACCACCAAACCGCTACAATTGAACAACGTGAACAATTTTGCATGACAGAATCAGCACAGTCCGAATGGATGGCCTACGCCAAGCGCATTGGCGTTTTAGAAATCGTCATTTTATCTACTTGTGGTCGTTTTGAAGTCTACTACGTCACATCGGCAGATGCCTTTGACGCCATTTCGACAACGCTCTTTGACGCATTGGTCAACACACATGCAAGCGCAGAGGTCATGAACGCGAACACCATCATTGACAATAGTCAGTTTTATCAGAAAAGCGGCTTTCAGGCAGTCAATCATCTCTTTAAAGTGACGGCTGGCTTAGATTCCGCGGTACTCGGCGAAGATCAAATTCTTGGGCAGGTCAAAAATGCCATTGCCGCGGCAACAGAATTGGATTACTCCGGAAAAATCCTAAACAAGTTGTTCCGCGTCGCCGTCTCTTTCTCGAAACGCATTAAAACGGAACTGAAAATTTCACAGACGCCGCTTTCGCTCAGTTATATTGCCATCAAAAATGCCGTCGCTGCCGGTTATTTGTCAGATGAAACCGTTATCACCATGGTCGGCCTCGGCAAAATGGGCGGTTTAGCGATTAAATACTTGTTTGAAGCACCTTTTAAGACCATCTATGTCGCTGTGAGGCACCCGGAAAATCTACCAATAGATATCCTAACCCATAAAAAAGTACGCATCGTCCCCTTTGAATCGCGTTACGAATGCATTGCCATCAGTCATCTCGTCGTTTCATCAACAGGTGCGCCACACGCTGTCATCAGAAGAAATGATGTAAAGGGAATCAAAGACGGCATGCTGATGATTGACCTTGCCGTACCGAGGGATATTGCTGATGATCTCTATCAAATCGAAAATATTGCAATCTGGACTGTTGACTCACTTAAAGAAGTCTCAGATGAAAATTATCAGAAACGTCATGAACTCATCGCCCATGTTGAAGCACTCATCTTTGACGAAGTAAATGATTTTGTCAAATGGGTTGAAGCAACAAAGGTCGACGACCTCTTAGGCGCATGGAATCAAACCATTGCCGATATTAAAGACGGCACGATGTCGATACTGTCTCGAAAACTGCATACGCAGAATCCCGCTGACATGGCAACCATTGACAAACTCGTGGAATCTTCATTGAAAAAAATGATTAAAAGTCCGCTTGAATCACTTAAGGTAATGGAAAACAATGAAAAACGTGAACAATATATTCAAATGTTAAAGGAGCTCTACGGTTATGAATCCTAATCCGTTAAAACCCATTCTCCTAAACAGTGCGGCCCTCAATGTTCTTATCATCGGTTACGGCAAAGTCGGGAAACGCAAAGCCAAAGCCTATGCCGATGCAGGTGCAAAGATCACGGTAGTTGACCCTAACACATCGGCGAATCAAATGGACGATGAATGCCATTATAATGCCCGGCAAAATGACTGCATTTCAACTGCACCGGATGGGGATATCCGCAGATCATTTATTTTTTATTCGATGCCTTTTGATGTCTTTATACAGTCAGAAGCGGCCGTGTTCGCCAAACAGCACTTAGTCATTGCCTGTACGAACGACACCGCTGCAAACCAATTGGTACAGGAACACTGTCTGCGATCCGCCAAGCTGTTCAATCGCTCAGATGACCATACAGCCGGACAATTTTTTGATATGATGTATCAAAACGAAGCCCATTGCACTATTGGCGTTTCAGGTAATGGTGAATCACCCTATGTCGCGAAATATCTATTCAATCAGATAGGGGCACTGTTAACAAAATCAACCGTCATTGAGCGAATTCGCCTACTGGCTGCTAAAACACCCTACCTTAAAGCGCGGCACATACCGTATGAAAGCATTGCGCATTTAGACCAAATATCACTGGAGAAGATTGGAGATGAATAGCTTGGAGACAAATAGCGTTAAGATGAATAGATCAAATATGGATAAAACCATTATCGTTGGTACCCGTGGCAGCCGACTGGCACTTTTCCAGACGGACTGGGTGATTGCCGCCCTGTCTGCAAAATATCCCGATCTTAAAATTGAAAAGAAAATCATCTCGACAAAGGGTGATCAGATCTTAAATGTATCCCTTGATAAAATCGGTGATAAAGGCCTTTTTGTCAAGGAAATCGAAGCCCAACTCTTAAGTGGTGATATCGATTTTGCCGTGCACAGCATGAAAGATATGCCGAGTCAATGCGCTGATGGCCTTTGCTTTGCGGCACCACCTGCCCGCGAAGACGTTCGCGATGCGCTGGTTCTCAAAAAAGGTTATCAGGGGCTAAATGACTTACCGCAAGGTGCCAAAATTGGTACGGGCAGCAAAAGACGCGCCTTTCAGCTGAAACAGCTTCGTCCCGACCTTGAGGTTGTTGCCATTCGAGGCAATGTCGAAACGCGCATCGCCAAAATTGAAACCATGGCGCTGGATGGCGTCGTGCTGGCGGCAGCCGGTCTCCATCGATTAGACCTGACACATCAGATTAGTGCTTACCTTGAACCAAATGAAATGATACCGGCACCGGCACAAGGCGCACTCTGCCTGCAATACCGCATAGATGACCTTGAAACCGGTACCCTCTTAAATGCACTGGCAGATCGTGAAACTGCTGTCTGCACCAGTGCAGAACGCAGCTTCCTCGCTGCTGTCGACGGTAGCTGCCATCTCCCAATTGGCGCCTATGCCCATTTAGATGGCGATCAGCTAACCCTTCACTGTGTTTTTGGTGATGAAGACGGCAATGCACTCTATTATGCAGATGTCAAAGGCACCGCAGCGGCAGCAGAAAAACTCGGTATAAAGGCTGCTGAAACAGTCAAAGAAAGGATGTCAATGAACATGTCTGTCAATCCCTCCACCGTCTACCTCGTCGGTTCAGGGCCGGGTGATCCCATGCTCTTGACGCGAAAAGGCGAAATGCTTATCAAAACATGCGATTGTGTTATTTACGATCGCCTTATTCCGGAAGATTTAATTCGGCTCGCTCCGGAAAACGCCGAAAAGATATATGTCGGCAAGGCAGCATCCAATCATGCCATGCCGCAGGATGATATCAATGAACTGCTCGTCAGCCTCTCTTACCGCTATCAGCGCGTCGTTCGACTGAAAGGCGGCGATCCATACGTCTTCGGTCGCGGCGGCGAAGAAGCTGCGTTTTTAAAGGCGCACGGCGTCCCATTTGAGGTCGTTCCCGGTATTTCTTCTTCCATTGGCGGGTTGGCTTATGCCGGCATTCCCATTACGCATCGGGATTATGCATCTTCGTTCCACGTTTTAACGGGCCATTTTAAAGACGACAGTCTCGATCATGACTGGTCTGTAATCGCAAAGCTGTCCGGCACACTGGTCTTTCTCATGAGCATTGCCAATATCGCCAATATCTGTGCACAGCTGATGGCAAACGGCAAGGATGGTCAAACACCGCTTGCCGTCGTCTCCAAAGCGGCAAGTGCCGATCAACGCGTCTACGAGGCAACCCTTGCAACAGCTGAGACGGCATTGCCGCTTGGCAGTATTGACTCTCCGGCGCTTTTGGTCGTGGGTAAAGTCGTTACCATGCGCGAAACCCTGGACTGGTTTGAAGCAAAGCCGCTGTTCGGCAAGCGTATTCTCGTCACCCGCTCCAGTCGACAGGCCAGTCGATTTTCCGAGATGCTGGAAAATCTCGGCGCCAAGGTCATTGAACTGCCAATGATCGACTTTGAAAACATTCACGATTCTGAGCTGCAAACGGCAATCGAATCGCTTCATCAGTATACACAACTCTGGTTTACCAGTGAAAATGCCATAAAGCGTTTTATGACAGCACTCTTTGAAAGCGGCAGAGATGTACGTGCACTGGGGCATTTAAAAGTGCTCGCCATTGGAACGCAAACAGCTAAGTGGCTGAAAAGCTATGGAATCATGCCGGACTACATCCCTGAAACCTTCACGCAAGAGGGCATTATCGACCATATGCAATCCGTACTCACGGCAGAAGACCATATTCTACTGCCAACAGCTGAAAAAGCGCGTCCTCTGCTTTCAGAATGGCTAGACGGCATTTGCCGCTGCACGGCACTGCACATTTATAAAACGGTGCCGGCAACCGTATTGCAAGAGGTTGACGATATTCGAAAGCTTATTGAGACGGCCATTGATATCGTCACCTTTACCAGCGGCTCTACAGCAGAAAATTTTGACGCCTTTTTAAAGGCCAACACTTTGACTTTGCGCCCTGATGCCAAAATTGCATCCATTGGCCCCATCACCAGTCAGACACTTAAAGCGCTCGGTTATCCAATTGATATCGAAGCAGCGCCACACACTTTAGAAGCATTGGCCAAAGCCATTATGGAGGTTCCAAATGAAACGCTATAGACGACTGAGAACCAGTCCAACCATTCGCAAAATGGTTCAAGAAGCAGCCCTGAAAAAATCTGATTTAATCACACCCATCTTCGTCATGGAAGGTGAAAATTTAAAAATCGAATCCTCGGCAATGCCGGACTTTTTCACTTATTCACTCGACCGACTGCCGGAAGAACTCGAAACCTTACAGTCTCTCGGTTTGAAAAGCATTCTACTCTTTGGCGTCCCCGGCAGCAAAGACAGCATTGCAAGTTCCGCCTTCGATCCAGATGGCATCGTTCAGCGCGCTATAAAAGTCATTAAAGCTTTTGATCCGAGTTTCTGTGTCATCACTGATGTCTGTATGTGTCAGTACACCGACCACGGTCACTGCGGTATTTTGTCAGAAGACGGCATTATCCTCAACGACGAGACACTGCCATATATGGCCAAAATTGCGCTCAGCCACGCAGAAGCAGGTGCAGATATCGTCGCCCCTTCTGATATGATGGATGGCCGCATTGAAGCCATTCGAGATGTTCTCGACGATGCTGGCTATACCTACGTGCCCATTATGGCTTATTCTTTAAAATTCTGCTCCAATTATTACGGTCCATTTCGTACACTGGCGGATTCAAGCCCTAAATCAGGCTCACGTGATACCTATCAAATGGACTATCACAACGCCAGAGAAGCGCTGGACGTCGCCTATGAAGCTATTGAAAGCGGTGCTGATTTTATCATGGTGAAACCTGCGATGATGTATATGGACCTCATTCATACGCTTAAAGACAATATTCCGAAACCCATTGTCTGCTATAATGTCAGCGGAGAATACGCACTCATCAAAAATGGCATCGCGCAGGGACTCGTCAATGAAAACATCATTTATGAAACGCTGATTGGCTTTAAGCGCGCAGGCGCCGATCTCATTATCACTTATTTCTCAAAATTCGTCGCCGAAAAATGGCTGAATGATTAACACCGCACACTGCACAGAAGGAGACCGTTTATGCACCTCAATCACGAAAAATCCGAAGCCCTCTTTGAAAGGGCAAAGGCCGTTATTCCCGGCGGCGTCAACAGCCCCGTACGCGCATTTAAATCCGTCGGAATCAATCCGATTTTTATCGAACGCGGCGAAGGCCCTTATATCTACGATGTCGACGGCAATCGATACATCGACCTGATCTGTTCGTGGGGGCCACTCATCTTAGGGCACAGTCACCCAGCTCTGCTCGACGGCATCGAAAAAATATTTCAAAAAGGCACCAGCTACGGCGTTCCAAGCCACCTTGAAGTCACCATGGCGGAAATGATCGCCGAGGCCTATCCGGCGGCAGAACGCGTGCGCATGGTCAACTCGGGTACAGAAGCGACCATGAGTGCAATTCGCGTCGCCAGAGGCTATACCGGACGCCAGAAAATTCTAAAATTTGAAGGCTGCTATCACGGCCATTCGGATGCGCTGCTCGTCAAGTCGGGTTCAGGAACGCTGACCTATGGCGTACCCACCAGTCCCGGCGTTCCGGCAGATACAGTAAAGGATACCCTCGTCGGCATTTACAATGACGTAGAAATGCTCGAATCACTCTTTGCCGCTCAGGGCAGTGAGATCGCCTGTGCCATCGTCGAAGTCGTCGCCGGCAACATGGGTGTCGTCCCCGCAACAGAAGCCTTTATGGCGGCACTCAGGCGCTTGTCGACTGCATATGGCGTTGTGCTTATATTCGATGAGGTCATTACAGGCTTTCGACTCGCCTATGGCGGTGCATCTGAAATCTACCGCATTGATCCCGATATGGTCTGCTTTGGCAAGATCATCGGCGGCGGTTTGCCCGTCGGCGCTTATGCCGGCAAAAGCGACATCATGGCAATGGTTTCACCAGTCGGCCCCGTTTATCAGGCAGGAACACTCTCCGGTAATCCACTGGCTATGCATATGGGCATTCAAACACTTCAATATTTAAAAGCGCATCCTGAACTCTATTTACAGCTGGAAGAAAAAGCATCCTACCTCGCTTCGGAAATGGCGGCGTTTATTGAGACAAATGAGCTGCCGGTTACCTTTACGCGCTTTCACAGCATGCCTTGTCTATTTTTTGCGAAAGGACCTTTTAAGTGCTATGACGATGTTAAAAACTGTGATACCGAAGCCTATGCAACCTATTTCAGAAAGATGCTGGATAAGGGTGTTTTACTACCGCCGGCGCAATTCGAAGGTCTTTTTCTTTCAATTTCGCACGATGACAGCGTTCTGGAAACTTATCTGAACGCAAGTAAATCAACACTTTTAGAAATGTATAAATAGTCATTATGACGGAAATTTATTTTTAAATTGCAAAAAAAGGGATAAATAATTTTTAATATTTCAAAAAAAGATTGCATGCCTCATCATAATGTGATATTAATATATGTGTTTACAGCCACTACTGAGAACACGGACAAAATAGTCAATATTTTATGTTTTGAAACCGTTTTAACTGGCTGATCGTTATCAAAAGGATGTGTGATTGGCACGAGATTTTTGTGCAGGAAAACTTGATGGCCGCCCTTTTTTAACACATGGAAATTGATTATGAAACGAGGTGTTACATGCCAAATAACTTAAATCCCATTATTGACTCTTATGCAAAGGGAAAAATCAGCGCTGTTCATTTCAATATGGACTCTGAAACCATTTCCATTGCCATTCGAGACAAAAACAGCACAGAAAATACGGAAATTGTATTCGAAGACGTAAAAGCCTTCTATTATATAGATCACGACACGCATTCTGAATTAAAATTGTCTGACGAGGCACTCAATGCCATCGCCTATGATGATTTCGGCTTTGGCGAATTTTCAGCGGCTGCCGAAGATGAGGATGATCTGTTCGTCACTATTCCAAATTTTGCACTCAATCTCGAAGCGTCTTCGCTTTTTATTGATGCGCATAAAATACGTATCAACAATCAGGCATACCACGTCAAGTTTTAAATCATCACATGTCCTGATCTTTGAATTAATGATTAAACAAGGAACGTATGAATGATCAAAACAGTACAAATGAGTCGAAAGCACTCTGCGTGCTGTTTTTTTTCATACTTCTTTTTGATATAATGTTTTGTATAATGAGCACTGCTGGCAGATATGTTATTTTTTACAGCCATTCTATACCAAATACATGACAAATATAGGGAGGACGCAATGGACAGCCAAATCGTTTTTTCATTTAAAGACTTATTGCTATTTGTACTCTGGGGAGCTCTCATCGGCGTTTTTGCCTATCTTATCCTCATTTTGAGGCGCGTGCTCAAAGTGATTAAACAGGTAAACGCGATCGTTGACGACAACCGTACAGAAATCGATCAGACTCTAAAAGTTGTACCATCACTTACAGAAAACATTGAAGCCATTACAGCAGAGGTTTCCCATGACATGAATCAATTCAGGGGAACCGTTGAAAATATCGCTGAAACCACTGAAGCTGTTAGCGGTGTTATCAACGAACAAAAATCTGCTGTTAGCAGCGTTTCTTCCGTTGTGAATACGCTGGCATTAATCGTCGCCTTTTTTAATAAGTTCTTTGGACACGATGATGATGCAAATGAAGAAAAAAACAGCGTCCAAAAAACTGCCGCAAAAGAATCTGATCATAATAATTTACAATAAAAATTGTTCCATAATCCCCTTAAATTGGCAATTTAGCGGGATTGAACTAGTTATATTGCCATAAAATGGTCAAATTTCAAATATCACGGCTTAAGTTACATTTGTTGACAACCGAATTTATATATATTATGATTTGGATATGGAAATGTCATTAGCTTAGGAGGTGTTTTATGAAATCTACAGGTATCGTCCGTAAAGTTGACGAACTTGGACGTGTCGTCATTCCAATTGAATTGAGAAGAACACTCAATATTGGTGAGAAAGACGCGCTCGAAATTTTTACCGAGGGTGAAACCATCATTCTCAAAAAGTATGAACCAGCGTGCATTTTTTGCGGTCAAGCAAAGGGTGTCAAAAACATTAAGGGCAAAAATATTTGTCCCGTTTGTATGGATGAAATAAAAAACTTATAATTCTCATTCTTTTTTTGGGCAATCAAGTTATATTTTATTCAAAAGTTAAAGAGCGAAGTGCTAACTCCGCTCTTTCTTGATTCTTGATACACTTTGATTCTTAACGCTTCTAATACTGAGTGCTCTCTATTCTAATTTTTCTTCTTATTTTTTGTCTTTTGCTACTTGAGGAAATTGCACAATTGCTATCCTAAAGAATTGGATCGCTGCCGCACGAATGCCGTATTGCTTTTATACTTTTCGGTCTTCAGTTGCCATCTATATCAAAATCAATCAGCGCATTGTATATTTCAGATTTTTTCATTTTTAAATCGATTGCCATCTGTTTCATCGCATCTTTTTTCGTCATGCCCGTCATTAAATAATGTCTCAAATGTTCTTCCAATGACAGATGATCATAAAATGCATTCACTGGAGGGGCTTCTTCAGAACCCGCTATAACGATAACCCACTCACCGCGAACCGTTTCCTCATTGAGCTGACCGATTAACGCTTCTAAAGTACCTCGATAATAATTTTCATAGCGTTTGGTAAGCTCCTTGGCGAGTACAGCACGGCGATTAGTGCCAAAAACAGCTGCCATTGCTTTTAGCGTTTCCTTAATGCGATGCGGCGATTCATAAAAAATTAGTGTATGCTGTTGATATTTTAAAGCCTCAAGGCGTTCGATTCGCACCTTTTTATCTCTTTCTAAAAAACCTTCAAATGCAAAATGCGTCGTATCCAGTCCCGACCCTACCAGAGCAGTCGTAAACGCCGTGACGCCGGGGATGATTTCAAATGCCATTTCGGCATCGATACACGCGGCGACAATGTCGGCACCGGGGTCAGAGATACCAGGCATGCCCGCATCTGTGACAAGTGCAACGCGTTCGCCGTTTCGAAGTTTTGAAAGGATCTCACCTGCTGCCTGACGCTTATTGTGTTCATGATAGCTATAGAGCGGCTTTGATATGCCAAAGTGTGTTAGGAGTCTAATGGAATGCCGCGTATCCTCTGCATAGATAACATCGACATTTTTAAGGGTTTCCAGTGCTCTATAAGTGATATCTTCCAAATTGCCAATAGGCGTACCGCATAAAAATAATTTGCCGGCGGTCATCTCTATTTGAGCACTTTTGTTCATTTGATCAGTTTGCATGCACATTTTCCTTTCTCAAAGGTCTTCATTCTTTGCATTGCCGGCAGCAAAAGACGTCATATTGACCATGCTGTAGATTCGATAAATCTCTTCTGTATAAACACCGGGCTTTTCATAGACAATTAATGGGTCTAAGAATTTTAAATCCGGGCGGCCGTATTTGGTACACCTTATGAGAAAAATATTGGGCTTTTTACCCGCAAAAGGGTGTATCATACGGATCTCTTTCGGCTCAATGCGATACTGCCTGCAAAGTGCAACAATGTCAACAAGTCTGTTCGGCCGATGAATCATATAGAGGTTGCCGCCATCTTTGAGTAAATAACCAGCTGTCCGAATAATATCCTCTAAATTGCACAATACTTCATGTCTGGCAATTGCCTTTTGATCTTCCAAATTCTTGATGCCGCTGTCCATCCGCATGTACGGTGGGTTTGTAAAGACGGCATCTACAGACTGAGCACTGAAACGCTTTTCGGCATTGATCAAATTATCCTCAATAATTTCAATGCGCGCTTCCAGATCATTCATCTGAACACTTCGTGAAGCCATGTCAGCCACATCGTGCTGTACTTCATAAGCATAGATTTTTTCAAAACTGGTTTTTCCTGAAAGAAGAATGGGAATGACGCCTGTGCCCGTACCAAATTCAACAGCGATATCACGGTTTTTCAGTTTAACAAAATCGCTGAGTAATACGGCATCAATGCCAAAACAAAAACCATTCGGATTCTGAATAATTTTCAAGCCATTCAATTGCAGATCATCTACGCGTTCATGTGTTTTAATCATTCCTTCCAACCAAAGCCTCCTGTCACTTGCCTCACTTAACTTAATGTCTCTATTTGAATTACATTGTAAAAAAACGTGCAAACCGTTTGGCATGCACGTTCATAAGACGAGAGACTAGTCCTCAAGTTTTTTGAGTTCTGCAAAATCAACCGGTTCGCCATCTTCATTCGTATGCTTATGATGGTGATGTGAGCTCCGATTAGCTTCTACAACTTTGATTTCATCCTTTTTATAAGCAACAATATCTTCACTTAGTTCATTAGAACCTTTAACCACGTGTCTAACTTTAACGAGTTCGAGCAAGATGTTCGTATCGACGACGACAGCCATCCCTTCAGGGGTCTTCACTTTATCACCGCGATTCGGCATACCGATTCGGATCTGAACATAAGTATCGTATTCAAATTTCAAACAGCACATTAAGCGTCCACAAAGACCAGAAATTTTAACCGGATTAAGGGATAAGTTTTGATCTTTTGCCATCTTAATAGAGACAGGCGCAAAATCACCGAGCCAGCTGCCACAGCATATTTCACGTCCACAAGGGCCAAGCCCCTTTACCATCTTCGATTCATCCCGAACACCAATTTGTCTCAATTCAATACGCGTTCTAAAAATAGCCGCTAAATCTTTAACGAGTTCTCTAAAATCAATCCGGCCATCTGCCGTAAAATAAAAGATGACTTTGTTATTGTCAAATGTGTATTCCACATCAATGAGTTTCATTTCCAGCCCATGGGCTGCAATTTTGTCAAGACAGATGCCAAAAGCATCTTTCGCCTTTTCGCGGTTTTGAAGATGTTTATCGTCATCTTCTTTTGTCGCCACTCTGAGTACTGGCTTGAGTGGACTAATTATTTGATTTTCCGGGATATCGCGTTTGCCGATGACACAGTGCCCGTACTCAACACCACGTGCCGTTTCAACAATAACGTACTGGTCTTTCACAACGTCGATACCACTCGGATCAAAATAATATATTTTTCCTGCAGGCTTAAATCTAATCCCTACAACCGTGATCATTCGTCCTCCTAGTCTATAGATGCTGAATAACGTGTTATGTCCACTTAATTCAGCGTCGAAAGGCATTTAAATAGCAACTGATCTATTGTCAAATCAAAATTCATATTACTTTTAAGCTTTGCCTCAACTTCTTCAACGGCAAAGATCAGCGTGATGAGACGCCGATAGGAGAATTGTCCTGAAAGTTGTGACAATTGACTCCTATTATCAAGTATAGTGAAATTCTCATGACTAATCAATTGAATATTCTGCGTTTCTTTAAAAATCATAATATCTCTGAATATTTCATTGACTTTGCGCAAAAAAATATTAAAACGTACCTTGTCTTCTTTTGCATAAGCCGAAAAACTATAAATATGATTGATATCATTAAATTCTAAACTTTTAACAAAATCTATGGCATGTGTCAACACTTCATCTTCCACGGTCGTCATATCCTTGTGAAAACTCAGCGTCTGGCATCTGGAAGCAATGGTATCAAGCAGCATCTCAACCTGTTTACTCATTAAAATCATCAGTGCATAAGCAGGGGGTTCTTCCAGAATTTTTAACAAGCGATTTTGTGCGCGTATCGTCATCGCATGAGCACCATTAAAAATAACAATCTTATGATCACTTTCAAATGGTTTGATAACCATAAAATTCTGAAACGCTTCAACTTGTTCATTCTTGATGGAAGTTCCCTCGGGCTCAATGACCATAAGATCCGGATGATTATTGGATAAGACCTTTAGACAAGAGGAGCAGGAACCACATCCCGTGTGTTCCCGCTTGCATAGGATTTTCTGTGCTATTTTTACGGCGAAGTCAACATCTTCTATTCCCGAAAAAATATAACTGTGGGATAGTCGGCCATTTGACTGCGCTTCCTCTAAGAGTTGCATATTTTTTTCACGATCCGTCATTTATCTGCCTCTAAAGCTTTAGATATTTCTCAACATCTACGACAAACACCGTTGCACCGCCGACCGTAATTTCCAGCGGCATCCCCATAACACTGTTATCACCCATGAGCGATGTCGTCGTCGTAATTTCCTTGCGTGTTTTACACGTCTCTTCAATAATACTAAGGACACTGTCTACGCGCTCTTTTTGAACACCGATTAGCAATGTCGTATTGCCCGATTTCAAGAAGCCACCAGTTGATGCGAGTTTCGTTACACCAAACTCGGAAGCGGTGAGCATTTTAATAAGACCGTGCGCGTCTTCATCATGAACGATTGCTATAACGAGTTTCATATCACACACCTCCTTGTTAATGTGAGTATTCATCAGCATATTCGTTTAGGTTTTAACATGCTGAGTCAGTTATATTGATTGCCTATTTATATTATACCACAAAACCATTTTTTCATTCGCTCAGCCCTTGAATTTCACTATATTTCACATGATTTTACACTTTTTTAGGTATCGTCCGCAATCAGTCAACGTTCCCTATTTTACTGAGCGGCATAAATCGGAAGACGACTTTACCGATAAAGTCCGCTTCTGGAATTAGACCGAGTTCACGGCTGTCATAGCTGACAGATCGATTATCGCCCATACAAAAATACATGCCTTCCGGAATTTTTTCATAATAGGCAGATTTTGTCGTCACCGTACTGATGTAGGGCTCATCAATGATTTCACCATTAACTTTTACGATTCCATCTGCAACTTCAATACTGTCACCAGGACCGGCAATAATGCGTTTAATCAGGTTTTTTCTTTCACCTTCGTGATGAAGAATCTTCTGAATGAAGTTCAGGCTTTCATAATCTCGCGCTGTCAATGTCAGCTCTGATTTAAAAGAAATAATATCGCCCGGCTGATAATCAACACGTTTTGCCATAAATAGCATATCTTTTTCAACCAGCGTCGGATACATGGATGTATTATAAACAGTTGTGGTCGCGAAAAAATAATTGTAAATGGAAAAGATGATGATTGTAATGACAATTGCCTGTCCCCACTCCAAAAGCTCTTTTTTTAATCGATTCATTTTACTATGCCCTTTCAAGTTATTTGATGACCTCTATACCACCTTCCGGTAATGACATCAATCGTTTGCGATATTTTTCTATGGCGGCGATCTTATCGCCGGTAATGCGTTCACCAGGCACTAAAATAGGAATTCCCGGCGGGTAAGGAATAATGTAGCCACGACTGACCTTTCCCTCTGCTTCTGCTATGTTGCACCGTTCAGATTCTTTCAGCTTTGCTTCAGATGGGCTGTAGACTGTTTCCGGCTGTGTCATATACGCTGTCACTTCACCTTTAGAAAGCTGATTTCTCGATACTTCTGATTTATTTACAAATGTTTTTGTTTTTCTGGTTGTATTTTTGCCGATCATGTTGTCCATTGATTTTAACGCCCGCATCAGCTTTTCAAAATCTTCATCGTCATTTGAGACACTCGTCATCAATAGGCAAAAATAATCCGCCGCATATTCTACTTGTATGCCAAAATGATCTCGAAGTGTTTCCGACAGCCAATTGCCGTCATAGCCGGATTTTATCACATCGTCTTTTAGCATCACTATAAGTTTTGTCGCATCCATGCCCCTGTATCGCTTAATTGTCAAATAGTACACATCACTCATTTGAGACTCAAATTCGGCAATCGCGTTCAAGAGATGCCGCATTAGCAATGGTCCTTGATCTTTCAATAAGGAGAGCATCGCATCAACTGATCCCATTAGCAAATATGAAGGACTGCTGGTTTGAAGGGCTGCCAGATGCCATTTAATCCCTTCAACTTGCCTGTCATTCAGCAAATGATTCTTGCCAAAGTGCAGGCATGCCGTTTGCGTCAGCGCAGGGAGCGTTTTATGAAAACTTTGTACCACGATATCAGCGCCGAGTGTCAATGCAGACGGTGGCAGTGCCTCACTCAGCATCAAGTGTGAACCATGTGCCTCATCTACGAGTACAAGAATGCCATGACGATGGCAAACATCAATAATTGATTTCACATCATAGCAAATACCTTCATAAGTTGGATAGGTTAATAGACATGCTCTGACATCTGGTGACAATTGTATTAATGCTTCAATTTCTGAAGCTGAAAGATTCACTGGAATATCAAGCGTTTGATCCATTTCTGGAATTAAATAAACAGGCTTCAAACCACCCATTTCAATGGCATGATAAACACTTTTGTGTGCGTTTCGATTGACGATAATCGTATCGCCACGTGCCATTGACCCCAAAATCATACTAAGGATTCCCACAGTACTGCCACCGACGAGCATTTTGCTCTCTAGTGAATCATATTGCTGTGATATCAGTTTTTCCGTTTCCAGAATGGCGCCTGTTGGATCATGCAAATAATCAGCATCTGGAATTTCGGTTATATCATTTTCATAGGATAAAGGAAAATAGTCCCTTATTTTACGACCCATTTTATGCCCGGGCATAAAAAAAGAGACTAAATGCTGTGCCTTTATTTTTTCCAGAGTTTCTGTCAATCTCATCGCTTATATTGCCTCTGTACATTTGGCGTTTGTGGTTTTGGCGCTTGATTTTTTTGTGGCTGGCGCTTATGATGTGCCTTTGTCAATGCGACAACGTTTTTTTGCTTTCGGCGATAATACCCCATGTCGCGAAAGAGGTCACCGAGAACATACAACATCACCATCACAAAAAACAAGACGATCAAACCTATAAAAATGCCGTCAATAATAGACATATTCACCCTCGTTTATTGATTTTCTAATGAAATGCAATTGTGTTTTTACATTAAATTGCTATAATAATTTTAACACAATACGCAAGGGGTTTCATGAGAATTTTATTAAACATATATGTCAATCCCTTTAATACCCTATGTCACGATAGAAAGGATTATGCATGCTTTCAAAAAAAGTCAGTCAAATAACACCGTCATATACCATTGGTATCAGTACCAAAGTTAAGGCACTTAAACAGGAAGGCAAAACCATCGTCGACCTCAGTATTGGCGAACCGGATTTCTTTATCCCCGAAAAGGCAACAGAACGCGGTGTCGAAGCATTTCATACAAACCAGACAAAATACGATCTGGTACCGGGGCTCATCACACTTAGAGAGGCAATCGTGGAAAAACTAAAATCTGAGAACGGCGTTTTATACACACCTTCGGATATTGTCGTCTCTTCTGGCGCCAAACACGCTATTACCAACAGCCTACTTGCCATTCTCGATCAAGGTGACGAAGTCATCCTGCCGGTACCTTATTGGACGAGCTACCCTGAAATGATCAAAATCTGCGGGGGCGTACCCGTTTTGCTTCAAACAAACAAGACAGATCAATTTAAAATGACGCTGGAGTCTTTAAAAGCACATCACACGACAAAGACAAAGATGCTCTTTATCAATAATCCATCGAATCCAACCGGTGCCGTTTATACAAAGGAAGAACTGATCCCAATTGTCAACTACTGTATTGATAACGGCATTTACATCCTCAGTGATGAAATCTATGAGCGCATTTGTTATACAGATTCCTTTACTTCTATTCCGTCTATTTCTGAAGCTGCTAAGGCCAATACAATTCTTATTAACGGCCTTTCAAAATCAGCTGCCATGACGGGGCTGCGCATTGGCTACACAGCTTCTTCACCTGAAATCGCAAAGGCAATTGCCACGATTCAAGGACATCTCGTCTCACACCCGAGTCTTGCCTCACAATGGGCCGGCGTTGGCGCGCTCACTGAATCAAAGACTGAAATTGATCAAATGGTTGCCGTGTACAAGTCAAGGCGTGAAGCGCTTATCAAACAGCTCAATACCATGAAGGGTATCGAATACATCACACCTGATGGTGCCTTTTACCTTTATTTGAATATTGGCAGCATCAAAGAACACGTGGCTTTTGAAGGGGCTTTCTCATTGAAAGTATGTGATGACCTCCTAAACGATTACAATCTCGCCGTCGTCCCCGGTATTGCCTTTGGTACAGATGATTATATTCGACTGTCTTATGCTACGGAACTGTCACTTGTTCAGGAAGGGCTTAAAAGAATTGAAACCTACCTTCAGTCAAAGCTGAATGCATAATACTGGATGCTAAACTGGGTGCTTAAACTGAATACTTAATACTGAATGCTATAGCTAGATGCTTAATCGCATCGCATAAGCGATCGTTTTTATAAAAGTAATCTATCCCCAATAAGTGACAGCATAAATGCAATGCCAATCAAACTGAGAATTATGCAAAATGTGCTTTTCCGGTTTGGTTGGTATTTTTTGATCGGAGGCAATAAATCATGGCTATACACGTTACACTCTTGGCAAATGAAGGCATCCTTTTACAATGTGGCAATACAAAACTGTTAATTGACGGCATTCATGTAAAGGAGCATGCCGATTTTAGCGGTCTTTCTGAAAACGTTCTGAAAGATTTGCTGGCAGGCGAAAAAACAGCTTATCAAGCTATTCAATATGTATTGTTTACCCATCATCACGAAGATCATTTTTCACCAGAAAAAACGGAAGCATTCTTACGAAATCACAAAATAAAAGGGTTTTTTCTGCCTGAAAAACAAATGCTGAAGAACCCTTCACTCAGTGAAATTGCATCACAGCAAGCTGAAACAGTTTACCCGCTTTCACTTGCATTGGGTGAAAAGATAACAATCACATTAACAGATACGCTTTCTATAACAGTCTTTTGTACCATCCATGCTGGGGAAGCTTATAAAGAAATTGAAAACTACTGTTATCTTATTCATTTCAGCGGGAAAAGCGTCTTGATAGTCGGAGACAGTGATTACAATCCCCAATACTTTAAAGAAATGCTGAGCGGCGAAATGATTGACACCCTTTTTGTCAATCCCATGTTCGTTCGCCTTGTGTCAGGTCGAAAAGTTGTTGAAGCCATCAATCCCCAACAACTCATAGTCTATCATATCCCCTTCGAGGCTGACGATCAGCTTCAATTTAGACGTATGGTGCCAAAAGATATTGAAAGACATCAAACAAAACTGCCGCCCATTCAGATTTTATGGGATGAATTACAGGAAATCATACTTTAAATGTATTCATACGATATTCGCAATCAATTCGGCATTTTATTTTAGCATTTAAAATGATAAAAATAAGGCTATTGCAAAAGCAATGGCCTTATTTTTTATTCGCACCGGGTGATTTCAATCATGCTCCTAATGATCAGATAATCATTGATATAATTTGAAAACGGTTACCGTTGCATGAATACCACTATATTTACATTATCCAATTAAAGTTTTGCCACCCATATATGGCTGAAGTGCTTTTGGAATGCTGACAGTGCCATCTTCATTCTGATAATTTTCGAGAATTGCTGCAAGCGTTCTGCCAACGGCTAAACCAGAACCATTGAGTGTATGCACAAAGTTAACTTTTTTCGTCTCTGCATCACGATAGCGAATATTTGCCCTTCTCGCCTGAAAATCTTCAAAATTAGAACAGCTTGAAATTTCTTTATAGGCGTCATAACTTGGCAGCCAAACTTCAATATCATATGTTTTAGCAGAACTAAAACCGACATCACCACTGCAGAGCTGAACGACTCTATATGGAATTTCAAGTTTTTTCAAAACGTCTTCAGCTGCATTGGTTAAGCTCTCCAGCTCATTATAAGAATCTTCCGGCTTAACGAATTTTACCATTTCGACCTTGTTGAACTGATGCTGTCGAATGACTCCGCGCGTATCTCTTCCGGCAGAGCCTGCTTCTTTTCTAAAACACGGCGTATATGCCGTATGGAAAATCGGGAGCTGTAATTCATCTAAAATTTCATTTGCATATAGATTTGTAACCGGTACTTCTGCTGTTGGAATCAAAAAGAAATCCTTAGAAGGAATATGGAACATATCATCTTCAAATTTTGGAAGCTGTCCCGTTCCCGTCATTGAATCGCGGTTAACCATAAAAGGCGGTAGTATTTCCGTAAAGCCATGCTCCTCTGTATGAAGATCAAGCATAAAGCTAATAAGTGCACGCTCCAATTTAGCGCCTTGTCCTTTGAGTACTGTAAATCGAGTCCCGGTGATTTTCGTCGCTCTTTCAAAATCCAAAATATCCAGTGCCGTGCCGATATCCCAATGCGCCTTTGCTTCAAAGTCAAAATGCCTAGGGGTTCCCCATTTTCGAATTTCGAGGTTATCCTGATCGTCTTCACCGACAGGCGTATCGGGATGCACTGTATTTGGAATGCCCATAAGAATACCCATGAGTGCTTCATCAACATCTTTTACATCTGAATCTATCGCCTTAATCGCTTCCGAAAGCTTTTTCATTTCATCAAAAATGGCCGTTGTATCTTCGCCGGCTTTTTTCATTTTTGGAATCTCTTTGGAAATTTTATTTTGATTGCTCTTCATTTCCTCAACTTCGACCAGAAGGCTTCGTCTTTTTTCATCCAATGCCTTAACCTTCGGCAAGTCGTAATCGCCTTTGCCCCTTAACTTGACAAGACGCTCAACTTCTTCGTAATCATTCCTGATTCGCTTTAAATCTAACATCGTCTCCTCCTATTCTTCCATCAAAAAAACTCCTCATCCCAATAAAGGGACGAGAAGTTTACCCGCGTTGCCACCCTAGTTGGCATTTAAACAAATACCCACTCGATCAAGTTAACGCCTTGACTACGTTTAGCATTACCTAAAAACTCCGGGATAGATTCACATATCTCTAAGTTCGGTTTTCACCTGCCACCGACTCTCTTTGCTCTTCAACATACTACTGATTCCCATCACAGCCTATTCGACAAATTAATGAAATTTTTATCATTATAACGCATCCTGAACTGCTCGTCAATAGCGGTCACATTTGTTCATCAGATCTGTCATCGCCACTACTCATGGCATCTTCTGATGCTATCCACAAGTCGTTCTTTTTCAAAATGTTAAAAACCTTATTATCGATTTTTGTCATTTCAAGTTTAAGTTTTTTTATCGGCATTTTTGTAAGTTTTGCTATTTCCTTTGGTGTTTTGCGTTCACAGTGAATGCCATAGTACTTTTTAAAAATAAGTTCAGAGCGTTCATCGAAAACTGCTTCCTCTAAAATTGTATTTAAACCATAGTTAATAGCCGTTTCCCATTTATTCGCCATGATGCCTCGCCTCCTTCAACAGATGTGACAGCATGTCCTTGGATTTCTTTTCAAAAGCTTCGCCAAAACTATTGCGTATTTCAAGTGTTCCAACTTCTTCATCATTAACACATAAGTTTTTTATTTCCAATTGTCGCTTTAACTGTTGAGCTGTTCCAAAGTTGCCATCAATAACGACGGCTTCATGATTAAAGTAAGTTTCGATTTCTCTTTTTAGAAAAACAAAGTGTGTACAACCTAATACGACGGCATCCGGTTTTTCTGTATCTTTGAGAGATGCAAAGCATTTCGATACCGCTTCGGTAACCAAATTCTCGTTGTCAAAATCATTTTCCACAAGTGTCACCAAGTCAGGTGCCGGCCATCTAAGAATACGCGATTCTGCTGACATATCCTGAACGAGAAGATTAAACTTATCCTCTTTTAACGTCATCGCCGTCGCCAATACTAAAACTTTGCCTTTCGTCATCCTTAGCGCAGGTCGAATCGCCGGCTCCATGCCAATAATCGGTACGGGCATCACTTCTCTTAATTTCGTCACTGCAGCGCTTGTAGCCGTATTACAGGCAATAACAATCGCTTTGCATCCTTCAGCTATGAAAAGATCGCAAATCTCTTTAGAACGATCGTACACCGCTTCCTTTGTCTTAATACCGTAGGGTGCATTTTTTGAATCTCCATAGTAGAGCAAAGATTCATTCGGCATCAATTGATGTATTGCCGCCATAACGGATAAACCACCCAAGCCTGAATCAAATATACCAATTCTTCCGTGCGCTTTCACTAAAGACACCGCCATTCTTTAAAATCAGCTTTTATTATACCATATTCACCTTGTTTTTTCATATCACTAAGGACGTCTTTTGGCTGACGCCAAAACCGCTTACGGGCCATATTTTACGTAGTAAAACACCTGTTGCTACTGTACACTTAGGATGTCTTTTGGCTTGCGCCAAAATCGCTTACGGGCCATGTTTTACTTAGTAAAACACCTGTTGCTACTGTACACTTAGGATGTCTTTTGGCTGACGCCAAAACCGCTTCGCAACCATGTTTTACTTAGTAAAACACCTGTTGCTACGCTGACTTACTTGCGTATTTTCTCCTTATTGGGTATAATGCAGTAGTTAATAGTATAGTATTTTATTTTAAGGATATTGTTATGCCAGAAAATATTAATTGTCGTGCCTGTAAATTTTATTATATCACGTGGGATCCTAAAAACCCGATGGGCTGTCGAGCGTATGGCTTTAAGTCAAAGCAGCTTCCCTCCATTATCGTTTTTAAAAGTACAAGCGAACGCTGCAATGCATTCCAGTCGAAAAAACAAGCACATCGTTCAGAACACTAAATCGTGCCGCTGAAAGGTGTGCTTTTGCTTTATTTATTCTTATTCATTCTTATTTATGCTTACTTAGTCTTATCCAGTATCTTTTCTTTTATTTTTTACCGTCATCCAGCGCCAAATCGCCTAATTTAATATAACCTTTTCGGCGCATCCATTCGCTTACAATCAATGAAAGAATGCCAGGAAGTATAAAATGCATAATGGCAATTAATGCAAAGAGCATTGTCGTCGAAGTCGTCTCACCCATTGCAGCAAAAGTACCAAATTGGCCTACTAAACCACTGGTTCCCATACCGGCACCAATGCTATTGCTTTCCATTTTAAGCAACGTAGTCCCAATGGGACCTAAAATAGCACTTGCAACAATTGACGGTATCCAAATCTTAGGGTTCTTTATGATATTTGGTACTTGCAGCATACTCGTACCTAGTCCTTGTGCAATAAAACCGCCAATACCGTTTTCACGATAACTAATACATGCAAATCCGATCATTTGACAACAGCAGCCAATTAATGAAGCACCTGCCGCTACACCTGAGAGTCCCAGAGAAATAGCAAGCGCTGCACTGCTGATTGGCAGCGTTAATATAATTCCCATCAAAACAGCAACGGCAATTCCCATTGGAACTGGCTGTAGTTCTGTAGCCGTATTGATAACTTGTCCAATGCCCTTCATCAATGTTGCAATTACCGGACTTAGCGTGATGCCAACGATACCACCAACAATAATAGTCAAAGCTGGAACCAGAACAATGTCAACTTTTGTCTTGCCAGCAATGAGTTTTGAAAATTCTGCTGCTACAAGTCCAGAAACAAAAGCACCCATTGGCTCACCTATACCAATAAGCATTTGACCCGCTTCATTGATTGAAACGCTGCCTGCCCCCATTGTCCCAGCAACAATTGATGCAAAAATACCAAGGGGTGAAGCGCCAACACTATAGGCAACAGCCGCACCAATTGCCGGTCCCATCATGACTTGCGCAATGCTTCCGAATGTAACAAGTGCTGCAATGTGAAAAACGTCACCTAATTGCTTTAATATAAGTCCGATAATTAATGATGCAAATAACCCTAAAGCCATCCCATTTAAGGTTTTGGTTAAATATTGTCTAACCTTCATAAATGCCTCCAATGTATTGACAGATTGTCAATTCATCTGTCTTGTCAGTATGACTATAATTTTAGCACCGCAAGTATCTAAATGGCAAGCAAAACTGTAAAATTTACAGAATAACCGCCATTTAAATGTATGTGGTGCCTTACTGAATATAACCCTTTTCTTTTAATTCTAAAACGAGGAGATTAAAAACTTTTTCACTTGGGATCTCAATTGTATGAATATGTTCACCTTCTGTAAGCGAAGCCAATGGCTTTGCATTAGTACTGCGAACTTTTTCCATAAATTTTTGAACATCATCAACTGTTGTCAAATGCAAATTACCAACAATTTCTCCATATACGGGATGCTCGACAATTACATCAATAACCTTGCCGCCATATTCAATAATCATCATGAGCTCTTCTTCCATTTGTTCAAAACCTTCATGTTTAGAAATTAAAGTTTTGATCAGCCGGTTAGCATGTACTGACTGTGGCAGCGTATAGCCATTTGATGTTGCAATAATTTGAGTCCCCTGTGCTCTCAGTACTGCAATATCCTGAACAATTACCTGACGTGATACACCAAGCATTTCAGCCAATACCGTTCCAGTTATTGCCTCTTTATGCTTTTTTAATAATGATATTATTTCTCTTCGCCTTGAATTTGACATCCGCATCTCCCCTTCCAAAATGTCAAATAATCGTTAAATCTCAATCCATTATAACACAAAAGCCACATATTCATGTGGCTTTCATCTGTAAATCAGTTTACTGTTGTCGTTAAATTCATAAGTCGTTTAATATTTGAATTAGATTGTGTAATGTGATTAATTAATGTACGTCTTGCTTCAATTTCATCATGATTTTTCATCGCATCCAAAATAGCCTTATGCTCATCGAGGGCTAAATTAGGACGACCAGCTGATTTTAACGAATTGTTTCTAGCACTTTTGATAAATAACTGAAAATCCTTTAAAACACCTTCCAAGTAACGACTCTTTGTCGCCTTATAAAGGGTTTCATGAAATTTCGTGTTGAGTTCAAAGAGTTTGTCAACATCTTCTTTAACTGTATAGAACTCCATTAAATCATAAATTTCATCTAGTTCTTTAACTTCTTCATCGGTTATTCTAGTGGCTGCCCATTGGCCAACTAATCCTTCTATACATAACCGAATTGTCAAAATATCATCAATATCTTCTCGTGTGATACCTTTGACTACAACCCCTCGATTAGGGATATTATCGACCAGACCGTCGAGTTCTAATTGTTTAAGCGCTTCTCTCACCGGCGTACGACTGACACCAAGTTCATCTGCAAGTTTTATTTCAACAAGCTTATCGCCGGAGCTGTAACGGCCATTTAAAATGTCCTCCCTGATCTTATCAAAAATTAGTGATGTTAGAGATTTATTCTCCTTTTTTTGATCAAAAAGATCCATACATCCTCCATGGTATTCTATTCCTTTTTATTCTATACAGAAATACCAGATGTGTCAAATGCATCACAAAGACTTATCTGAAAGTTTTGAATGTTTGTTATCCCACTATTTTACAATTAAGCATACAATAGTTAAGATGTTTTTGAATAAAATATCATGTCAAATAAAATCGACAGAAACGTTCAAATCAGAAGCATTCAGCTATTTAACTGGCGTATAGAAGATTAAAAATACACAACAATTCTACTTTTTTTGTACCAACGGCATATTTATATCTATTCATACCAAAAATGAATAAGCTTAAACGCTTTGATAAAAAATGCAAAAATGATCAATCTATAAAATTTGTCTATTATTTCAACTGCTTTTTTTAAAACTTCATAACCTATTAATCTTATATCATTTAATTACAAATAATCGCAATAATTATTTGCAAGTCATCCTGCAAGAACATTCAAAAACAATATTTGATTATTTTTTTAAACTTAAGTATTCACACCAAATTGTCTTTCTATGAAAAACATTTAATCGCCAAATTCTGCATTAATCTCTGCTTTTGGAACCTCAAACAACAAAATAACTTTTTAAATTTTCATTAATCAATTCTAATTCTAATATACAATTGACGCCAACTAGTCATGATTTTGACATTTTTCACATGGCAACTTGCATAACATTTTTTTATGATGCGCTATTCCACATTGATGTCATTTTTCATGCGGCATCTTTTTTAGCAAGTCGCACTTTATTGCAAATTTGACAATACGATCTCAAGTTCATGCTTTGTAAAATTACAAAGAAGTCCTGATCAATGAAACTTAAAATCCTTAACGATTACTAAGAGCCATCATATCATAAAATATCGCTTATAATTAGTATAGAAGTTTTAATCTAGTATCATAATATTATATGAAAAAACCACATATCATTAATGATATGTGGTCTTATTCAAAACCGGCAACGTCCTACTCTCCCAGGCAGCTTCCCGCCAAGTACCATCGGCGCTGGAGGACTTTACTTCTGTGTTCGGGATGGGTACAGGTGTAGCCCCTCCGCCATCGTCACCGGATAAACGTAGCAAACGTGGTACTTTCGTTAGAAAGTATAGTTTGCGTAGTGTCATTTGATCGTCAGATCAAATGTTTTCCTTGCCTTTGTATACTTCATGGCTCATCACATCTCTGTCATATACCATGCCGCACACTCAAAATTGCATATAGTTAGAAACCTTCCTTCAGAGTTTTGGTCAAGTCCTCGATCTATTAGTACCTGTCAGCTACATACATTACTGCACTTACACCTCAGGCCTATTACCAT
>NZ_JAHBCL010000016.1 GCF_018390735.1 Fusibacter paucivorans | reverse complement strand
CATGATTATTGGGCTGCAGTAACACTGCAGCCACTACACGCATTTTTTGAGGCAAGATAAGCGAGCTAGCTACGGCAAGAGTTATGAGCTAGGCAATGACAGAACTAGAAATCAGAAACATCATTGCCTCCAACTTCATTTTATAAGCAAATGCCTTTTCACTAGGTCTGATATGCTCTCGTTGGAGATTGCTGTCGATCATGGCTATTGTGGCTTCTGCATCATCCATCTGCATAACCATGACGGGAACTGTATCAACACCAGCCCATTCACAGGCAGCTTTTCTTCTATGACCTGCAATAATCTCATACCCTTCTCCATCAGGATTGGGTCTAACAATCAGCGGAACCAATATTCCCTTTTCTTCAATGCTTTTGGATAATTCAAACAACTGCATATCATGTTCCACCCGAAAAGGATGTCCTTTAAACTCATGCAATTCACTGATTTTGACGTTTCCCGTCTGTAATTCCTGTTCGTTGTTCCATAATGAACACAATTCCTTTGATTTCTTCATCTTCTCATTCCTCCTGTTATTCTAGGTGTCATGTGAAAACTGGCAAAAAAAGAAGACCGCCTGCTTTCACATCAAAGATGTTGAAAACAAGCGGTCTTTCGACTTTTTCTTATGAAGTTGTTGACGGTTTATTTTACTGAAATCATCCGATTTATGAACGATATATTTTTGTGTCCACTCATACCAGTTCTATAACTACTGAGACTTTAATCTCATTGGAAATCTCTTTTTTTCTTCCAAAATTCGATTTCCCAGTGAACTTAAAAACTCTTGCAAAGTGCGTAAATTCAAGGATTTTTACATATTCACCCTTTGTAGACAACAGACGGTCTCCACATGCCTTGAGTAGACAAAAATGATGCCGTGTGAACCCACTGGTTCCTTGGCGGGTAGGCAATTTCATTTTTCCATAGAAGCTAAACAACTCAACTATGTATCTTTACACAGATGTGATGTAATTCTGTTTCTCTTCCATGTCGATTGTGTTTAGTCATCAATAGCCTTATATCTGAATAATTGTACTCTTTGTCACGAGTATCATCTATACCTACTAACGCATGCGGATATACATGATTTTCAGCATGCTGGCAGTATTTTGCCCAAAATGACTCGAAATCTTTTACATTTACATAAGACAATATAAAATTAAAACGATTCCCCAAAGTATCATACTTGTATATCTTATCCAAGTGTGTATTTAGGTAGTTTGTATCCAAACTGCTTAAATTCAAAGCCTCAATAATCGTAATAGGCATTCCCTTATCATGAATAAGTATATCAACTTCACCAGAGGCTTTTCCTGAAGATGATACCCCCTGCCTTGTCTGATCTTTAACTTGATATCCACTAGTCTCTAATAAATCTCTAATATAATCATTTCTTTCATCCTCTGAAACGTCTTTAAAAAGATTATTTCTTTGCAATTTGACACATGCTAAAAATACGGCCCTTAGCAATACATCATTCGAGTAAACTTGATTTGTGTCCTTCAAAACTTCGTTACTTACAAAAATATTTCTTTCTGATTGCTTTACACATATAACGCACACATTTTTCTCATCAATACTGCCCATCTGGAATTCAACGCTTGGTTGAATTGATAATTGTTTTAAAGCAGCCTTGATCACGCCATCTATCTTAAAACTCCTACTAATGCCATTAATGCGACATCCTTCAGAGTGTTTGCTTGCTCCAATAACAATATATCCATAATCACTTTTTGTACTCGCCATGGCTGCAATAAATAGTGCAATGTTTTTGGGTTTTAAATCAAATTCTCTGCATATTATGTTCTCAGCATCCTTATCGCTAAGCAATCTTGTAACTTCTTTCATATCAATCATTATTTATCTAATCCTTTTTAGTGGTATTTTATTAATACCTGTAATTTTTAGTATTTTCCCAAATGTAATTTTTTGAGGCGCATCACATTTACTTGCAGCCCATATTTCCCAGTCTTTTTCGTAATCAAGAATATCTTTTTCTGAGTCATAATAAAAAATTATCTGACCATAATCTGAAGGTCTAATTATTAAATACAACTCCGTTTTATGCTTCTTTATTAGAAAAACCGTTTTGTCTAATTCTATCATTTCAGAAAAATCATATGCATCATCTTTTTTTAACTCTCCAATTACCTTCTCAATCGCATTATCTATAAGATCTTGTACAAATTCAAATTTATAGTTTTGTCCATCAGACAAATGTATAAAGTGCTCAGACAAAACGCCATTACTCAAGGCATTTTCTAGTTGATCTTTAGATGAAATACCCAATTGGGCTAGCAACTCATCAGATAGAGTTACTTTCTCATTGGTGTTTTCGGAATCATTCCCAGTCACTCTTTCAAGCGCATTCTCTAATTCTTCATAATCGTCAATTTGAAATTTGGTCATTATTTCATCATATTTCCTTGCTTTGTCTATACTCTCTATTACCTCTGCATCATCTAAGAATCTGTGCTTGTATTTGTATAAGTCTGAAAAGAATTTGTTAGCACTATAATCGTTTTCGTTAAGCCAGGAGTATAAATCTCTTAAAGCTTCCTTTGTTACACTGTCTTTCAATAAATCATTCCATTTACCTCTAACCAACGCAGTCAATTTTTCTGCTACATCAGATAATGCAATTGTTCTTTTGGGCCAATCTAGGCATATGCCCTTATCCAACATCTCGCTTCTAAAATCATAACCTAGTTTGGCTGTAATACTCTTCAATATTTCATCTGTACTATCATCATCTAAATATAAGCTATCCTTTGTACAGAAATCGCCATTTTGATTTGGTAAAATGGCATTAGTCTCATCTTCTAATAAAGAGCTATATTCTTTAGATATGAAACTAATAAAATTGTGTAACCACTTAATACAGTCATCTGTAGATTGGAAATGTTTTGCATCTTTAAAGGACTCGATATTTCTGTATGTTGCAATTTCCGAAATAAGATTCCTAATAATAATTCGATCTGCTTTTTCCCATATTTTTTTTGAGTAATTAGATATTATATTTTTTTCTCCAATACGATCCTGTAAAATCGTTTTAGAAAAATCATAGATTAATTGTCTTTCTGCTGGGAATTGACCATCAATTGCAAACATCGAAATTAGCTTTAGAGCTGCCTCGAATTTAGTTTCAGGTTTGCAATTTGATATGAGATCATTAATTCTTGAAACAATATAATCCGAATCTTTGTGGTAATACTTAATACCCGCTCCGGTATTTATATGATTACTTATCAAGTATTCTCTACAATCTTCACCTACTAATTTCAAAACATCTTTTAATGCTTCATCAATTTCACAATCAATAAATACTTCTGTATGCTTAACAAAATTTCCATTTTGATTTGGAATTACTGAATATTTATCCGCGACAATATCTTCGATGAATACAGTTTCTTCATTTAGCAGTTGATAATAAGAATTGAGCCACGAAATAGGATTTGCAACACCAGATAATCTATTCATCAAATTATCTAGATTCCCTTGGTTTTCTATCATTGATGTCAGTATTTTGAAATCTAATATTTTGCATTCAGACCATATTTTGCCATTCCAGTTTTCCACTTCACTTTTCAAGGGCAGTTTATTTAGAGCTACACTCTTACATAGCTCAAATAAACCTGCTCTTATATTTTTATCTCTATGATTAGGGAAAAGAACTTGTATTTTATTATTCTCTTTAATGGCAATCCGGTTATCAATTTCAGTGTCAACTATTTCAGTATTTAATACTTTATTTTTGATATTCGTAGTTATTTCACTTTTCATCCAAACATTCGACAACCAATCTTCATCGATCGTAGAATTAATATTATCTAAAAATAAGTGCATGTTTTTCCAATTGTTTGCGGATGCAAAATCTAATACCTCACAATATAACTCTAATCCACTTTTGACAATGTCTTTGTTCTCGATTACTAATTCATCTGGTTTATCCGTCATATATACACCATTTCTAGGTTCATTTGGATTAAACCTCGAGCAATTTAATATAAATGGAAATGCAAATTTTTCGGTTCCAATGAGAGGAAAATCACAAAACAATCTTGGTATATCCTCTCTAAGTTCTTTTAAGAATGTTTGTTCATTGATATACATAATTTCAAAAGCTAAACTGACATCTGCATTTTTTGCAACGATAATTTTATGTTCTTGCTTAGAAGTACTGGAACTTTTTTCGATTGTATAAACAAAAATATTATCTGTTATTTGTTCAATTCTATCATCTAAAGAATAAGTAATACCTTCATTTACAACTACAACACTCTCAATATTCGGGACAAAAACCAAGGTATATGGTATTAAATTTATTAAATCAACAAGGCCTCTCTTCGCTACCTCAATTCCTATTGGATTAAGCATATATGTAAATGAGGTATTCAAGTTCTCAGCGGAATAATCATCCATATTGGGTGAAACTTCAACTCGTTTTAATTCCTCAAGAGAAGATTCTACAGATTTAATTATAGAATCAATGTCTTTCCCTGACCTATCCAACGTTAAACGAAATTGCTTATAAGGCTCATCATCTTCTTTTAGAACACCATCCACGGTAACTATTTCTGATAACAAATGAGTCGTTAAAAAACCTGTCCCAAATTTCCCAGTTTCTTTCACCCCTTCACCAGAATAGGGTACTTGCTCCTTACTGGATACTTGTCCAACAAGAAAAGTTATATTTTCTGCGGTAAAAGGCTTTCCATTGTGACTAAATCTCAATAAATTTCTAGTTATATCTAAGTGAACTTGCACCTTGGTTTTCGAATTTAAATGCGAAACATCTTTTGCATTTTGTAGCAACTCCCAGATCCATCGCCTTGATGACTCTTCATTACTACTTAGTCTTAAGTTCTTCATCATATCTCTAATTTTGATTGCTATAGACGTGCTTCGTGATTTTTTATCTGCTTTATCTATCAAATCTGTATACGACAAGCTTCATACCTCCCAATAGAAAAATAAACAATTGCTATAATTTTACTCTTGCAGGAAGTATTCCACAAGGAGAACACTTTCAAGACAATAAGTAGCATCCTATTTTAAAGTCAACCGTTAATCACATTCTCTGAATTTTGGCAAATTACATCGTACAAATCTTTGCACTTCAATTCTGACATTCCTTTTATTACTTGCCTCAACGCTATATAAATTTCTTGATAATGGCTTATTTCTTTAATAAAAGGAGCATCAGTCTCAACGAGAATTCTATCTTCAGGAACAGATTGAATTACTCTCTTCCCACCTGATGTACTAAGCATTTTGCTGTTGATGGAAAAATAACATCCCAAGTCAATAGCCCTCTTAAGATCAGACTCGTTACCGGTAAACCAATGTAAGATACAAATGTTATTTTCCGTTGTTCTATGCAAACTTAAAATATCGATCACAGCCGCAGCAGCCTTAACACTGTGTATAGAAAGTACTTTCCCACCGATTTTGCTACATTCTTTTGTAATAGAACTAAAGACTTCAATTTGTTTTGCCTTTGAACTCACATATTCACGGTTAAAATCAAGACCTATTTCTCCAATATACTTTGCCTTTTGAAGATAGAATAATACTATAGAAAGCTCGTTGTGCCTATCTTCAATCAATTGTGGGTGTAATCCGACTGCGACTTTAATATTGGGGGCGTTTTTGCAAAAATCAACTTCCTGAGTATACGCCTGAGGTGTTGTTGTAACAGCCATTATTCCAAAGTTTGTGCCTACGGATTCATGTATGATTCCTTTCATTTTAGGCATTAGATCCAAATGGCAGTGCATGTCGTATAGCATTATTTAGTCACCTCGTTACTAAGTGACGTATGAATAAAATCGCCAACCTCATTCAAACCTCTACGATACACATCTGCAAGACCATTAAGATATTCTTGATTATTCGGTAATGGTCCAGGTTTATGAATTAACAGTTTTGCAATTTCAGGATTCTTTTGAATTCTCTCTATCGCATATTCAAAGGATCTCAATTGAATCCCCATGCCCATATTATGATTGATGCGAAGCTCAGTTACACTCTGCTTCGTATATTCAGTGCTATCATTTCCAAATCCAAATGCTTTTAACATCGCTGCTCTTCTTATTAGACAAGGAACACAGAAACCACAGTGTTGTGGTGGCAAACCAGCCCACCTTGCTTTCCCGGGAGATGAACATGATACAGATTGTTTCATCAGCTCAAGGAGCAAATCTTTATCTTTGCATTCACTTGCCATTTCACCTTTTGTTCTATCCCAATAGTTGTTTTCAACACTTATCGAAAACCCTAAAGTGTCCAATATTCTATTCCACATCATTAAATAAAATGGATGTGTGGTTCTTGTGCTATGCGAACCTACTCGCAGGTTATCCAGAGGAACATTTAGCGCAATCAATCCATTCTCAGGCACCTCCAACTTCTGCACTTCTGGCAGCCCTGACAATGCGAAAATACCTAGAGCAATAAATAGGAACGAGCGACTACGAGTGGTATTATCTGTAAATCCGCTGGGAATAATATCCTTCTCAAAGACCATCCACAAATCTAATTGTACTGGCTTAATATTTTCATACTTATCTTCCAGTACCTCTAGAATTTCTTTCTGTGCACTTTTGGTATGTCCATCTCCAGCATGGCTAATTAATAGTAGTTTCTTATTTTCTTCCAAATAGTTTATCGTACTTATTAAGCTGTCCATCCCACCAGAAAACAGCGATACAACTTCAAATTCTGTTTTTTCTTTAATTTTCGATTGCAGATCATCAAACTCGAAATTTCGTTTTTCAAAACAGAAATTCCATTTGTCACCGGTCAAAAAGTTGAGCATTCTTATTAAGTCATTGCGAACACTATCCCATTTAGCAACATCGATAACAGGAATTTGAATAGTAATTTCTCTAGTCCAAGAATCTTGCGATGTTTTAGCTCTTGAAATACGAGTGTCAGCCAAATAAACCATGGTAGCTATTGCCATCACATCAATCCCATTTTCAGTTGGACATATTCCATAACCCAACATCTTGTCAACAACTTTGCTGACACCATATCTCAATATACCTTGCTCTGTAATCAGCGGAATATAAACGATTTCTGAATCCATTTCGCTAATTGTGCGGATATCAAATTCCTCATAACTTCCTATTAACTTAAATCTATTCATATCCTTATTCCTCACTTAATGATTCTAATATCGTATATGCCTTCTCATACACAGAATCTACAATAGACCTCGTTTGTGAACTATTAATGTTTTTTATATCAACATTTAACTGAGTCACTGCGTCAGAAACAGATCCAAATATGTATTCACTTAATTGATCTTGAATGACTTGAACAGTTCCAATATCATCCGGAAGAGAAATTATTTTATTTCCAATATCATTAAGCAATCTTTCTTCTATAACTTTCGCCATATATGTTTCGGTAAAAACCAAAAACTGCTCTTCGGAAATATTCTCAATTGGGACATCACTTAACTCTGGCATTGATTCAATAGTTTCAATGTATGAACATCTCGCGATACCTTCATCTGTAGAACCGCCATCAGGACAAACGAAATCCATGATTTGCAAGAATACATCACCAGCATTTTTACCAATTAATTCTCCAAGTCCGAATTTCCTGCTGGCAGCTTCAACACCCCTGCTCACCATAGTCCCGACGACTGACATCAAACGTGCGCTACTGCTTCTTGAAGCACCTAATCTAGTAGTGGCACTATGTGCCCCACCTAATGATTGTCTCACGTAATTTGAAACTGACTTACCTAGATTTCCACCGTTTCTTCCTCCAGAATTCACGAATCTTGTAAATTCACCTCTTGGAACTCGGAATCTATCAGGATCAGCTTGAGCTGGCACAGCATTATTGCTATTGTTGTTTTCTCCATTATCTATAATGCCCGAATTATCATCTAGCCAAGATGGCACTAAAGGTGTCTTCCCATTTTGCCCTTGGTTCCTTGTCGATGTACCCATTCTTTTAACCTCTCTTTTTAACCGTGTTTAAGGCAGCTTTTACAAACGGGCTTCCTTTTTGTGACAATATCGCATAATATGCATTTAGCTTCTGCTTTTCTGCTTCATCAACAATGCATTTATCCCATCCGCTGCATATCCAAACTCCTACATGCTCCATATCGAAGGAGGAAATCAAGCTGATTAATTCACTTTGAAGTTCTTTATGAAGCTTCACTAAGGCAATAACTCCATCAATTCCGTCAGGCTTTTTAGAACCATCACCCTGCCCTAGAATCTTTTGAGACAAAATATCAAATACGTATTTAGCCTCTTCAGATGTCAATCCGGCGATTTTGTCATTTATACTTGCGATGAAGTATGCCGAGGAACATAAGCCATCAATGATGAAACGTAGTTTTTCAGACTTGATTTGGCTGAAGAAATAGTCTTTTTTCTCTTTACTTGCGAAATAATACGGTCTTAAGTCTTCTCCACCCAAAGAAGGTTCTGATCGTGCCCAATCACACAGAGGTTCATTTGATGACCATTCTTTACACTTTTCGCTCAAATGGATTTTTTTTTCTAGTTTACTTTCTGTTGATTTCTGTTTTGCATCTATACTTTCTACTTCCGATGCTGTAGCTTTCGCAGTCTCAATTTCACCTTTCAAATACTTTTCTAATTCATCAAGTGGTCTACACTTCCCATCTTCTGATGTTTCATATGCAATATCTTGATATATTTCGGCCATGAAGTACTCAATCAGCATCATTTTCGCAAGAATCGGCAACTTAATCTCATCGCCAAACCCTCTTGCTACTGCGATTTTATACCTCAACAATAGCATGTTAATGAATCGTTTTATTTTTCTTGGATTTCCACTTGTATCTTTTGCTAATATAGGTGCAATCTGAGTTGATACAGCAATTTCATTTGCGACTTCACCGTAACCTTCAGATAGAATTTCATGCAAATCACCGACAGTAAGGCCTTGGTTTTTCCATGGCTTTTTCATTCTTTCAACAGCAGTTTCTAGGACTTTGTTAAATGACTCATTGTCTTCACTTAGTTTTGAGCCAATCAATAATAATGTGATATACATTTTAGATTCAATTTCCCCCAAAGCAGGGAGTCTAAAAGGTACCTGAATTAATTTCTCCAGATAACGTTTTGAGAATTCTTTACTTAAGTTATTGTCATAAGCTTCTGGGAAATGCTTCTTTACGGCGTACTCTATCATTGATTCATCAGCAGCTATTACAAAGGCTGTTGAATTTGAAAACATAAATAATCTAACAGCCTCTAAAGTCTGTATTGTTACTTCCGGCAAGCAACGATCTAAATCGTCTATGAGAATAACCAATTTTTCAATTTCTGATTTTTTTAACAGATCAGAAAATGCTTCTTGAAACTCTGTAAATTCTTTCGTTGTAGATGTGTCTTCAAAAACCTTAGAATCCTTTAAGTACTGACCTACCGTATCAATTGTGCAATTAACTTTTTCAGCATCAGCAAGGTCGCCTTTCAGATTGTCAATTATGCCAGTCAATAGACCTATTGGCGGTACACCGGTAGCAGCTGTTATGGCAAAACTGCCAGCACCTTTTGCGACATTCAACCAATTGATGTTTTTCCAAACCTTTTTTACCGCATCACTACATTTACTCTTTAGATTTCTCTTCGCGACAAGCTCAGAAACGATTGCACTCATAAGTGCTATTTTTGCATCTTCAAAACCTTGGTGCTTCCACCCATTAAATTTAATGCATTCTGTATTTTCTTTTCCTTGAAATTCGTCTTCGACCATTTCGAGTACACTTGATTTTCCAGCGCCCCAATCCCCATGAATACCAATTGATATCGGTTTATCTTTACTTTCGATAATAAGTTCAACAATCGTCTTAGCTATGGCCCGATTGTTTATCATATCAACTTTTGTTTCGTTATCGGATAATATCATCTTGATCCCCCCCTGCCATGTAGAGTTTTATATCATGCAATATAAATCACATAAGTTATTTGCAAATACTTCTTACTTGATTGCTATGAACCGTAAGTATATCAACTAATTTGTTAGTGGCAAATTTCTTCAACCAAACCCGTTTTTGCCAACATTTCATAAAGCTCATTTATTTTTTTATTGCTTTGTTTATCAGTAAACCTTGTTTTTCTAGAACTACAAAATGTAAAATCTACACGTTCTTTAGCTCTTGATAGGGCTACGAAAAATGTACACTTATCTTCATCTGGCTGATTTTTGAAATTCCAAAAGGCAGAGTCTTCTAGTCCAATAAAAAATACTGAATGATATTCTAATCCTTTACTTTTATGAATTGTCATAATTGGAATCGAGTTTTCACCCATAAAATTATCAACAGCAACTTTCCAATCATTTGAAACCAAGTACTCCATCCACAGCAACCTCTTAAAATCAGATATTATCTTCAAATAATAAGCTTTGTTCTTAAACTCCGGGAACATTGCAGCAAGCCTGTCATACGATAATTTATCCAGAATGATATCGATATTTTGATTAAAGATCTCCACATCAGTAATATCATCAATATTTTTGGAGAATGTCAAAATCATTTCGCTCAACTCGTTTTCAATACGAACAAACTCTTCTGCTTTTGAATTTTCATCCAAAGATTCAATTTCACAAAAGAAATTATTTATGTACCTCCATGCATGAGGATTTGATTTTGGCACAGTAAGGATAAAAATCAAAGCCAGAATCTTAACAATTTCTTCCTTCAGCAAATCTTGATAGACAGTTTCATTTCGTGCCCTAATACCACTAATCTCAAGTCTTTTAATTATATTTTCACTGTAAGCATCCACAGTTTGTTTAACAAGAATACAGATATCACTGGGCTTGATACCATTTTTAATCAAATCGGCTATTTCATTGCATAAAACATCCGTTTCGGCGTATTCATCATCAAAAAACCTCAGGTAAGCTTCGCCCATTTGATTGTCCCATTTAGGAGAAGGGTGAATATCAGTTTCTTTCTCATTTAAATTCGCATACATTGCTTTTTGTATTTCTACAAGACGTGGTGCTGACCTATGATTCATTAATAATATATCTTTTGTAGCCTTGAAATCACTTAAATAATCGTCAAACACGGTCTTCCTTGCACCTGCCCAAAGCATAATCCGTTGTTTACTATCACCTACAGCAGTAAATACAGCTTTAGAGTCTAGAAAACAAGCTTTAATAAGCTCATATTGTACTGAGGTAGTATCTTGAAACTCATCCAAAAAAATATGGCTATACGTTAATTGTAATGACTTTTTTATCATAGGATTTGTTCTGATAATTTCAGTAGCTAACTTCGAAATAGCTAAAAAAGATAGGATACTTCCCCCATTGTTTTCACTGTTTTGGCCTATATCATAGTTTTTATTGGGCCTAATATTAGTAGGCAATCCATTCATAAAACGATCTAGCAGCGATTTTGCAAATGCATCAAATGTCATAGAATCAAATCTTGAAACTAATTCTTTACCACATCTTTTCTCAACACGGTCTTTTAGATTAAGAGCAGCATCCTTCTTGAAACTTATAGCAAGTATCTTTTGGGGATTTATACATGAGTTGGTTTCCAACAAAAAACTAGCTCTTTGTGCCAATAGTTCTGTTTTTCCTGAACCAGGACCTGCCATTACTAGTTTATTCGTATTAGAAGTAGCAACAAGCATTGCTGCATCTTCTAGAATAAAGCCATCTGTAGGCATCCACTCATTACAATTTTTCCATTGCATTGCATTCACCCCTATATATAACACTAGTTTGATTTTGTGATAATCTCATTTACAAACTTTTGTAAGCAATCCGGGAAGTCTTCAAATATTATATCCTCATTTTCCGTAAACAAGACACGATGAGTAGTAGGTTTCCCTCTATTTAAAAAGAAGTAATTATACCAGATCATTAGTTCCTTTTCTACTTCACTATAAGTAGCTCCATCGCCGCCTTCATTTTTCAATGTCGCACGCAAATCGGATTGTATTCTCTTTTCTAACAAGTCCTCATATTCTTTTGAATCACCGTCTTCAATATCGGGTTTGTGAATTTTGCCATACCCTTTAATATAAGGACCTTCACTACTAGCTAACGTAGCCACATATTTTTCTTTAAATTTTGTCAACATTGCAAAATCAATATCTAGCGGTGTTGAAAAATATACATCATACTTTTCTAACATTTCGATCCAACCGTCGATATCTTCATAACTTGTCCATGTATGCATATCATTAAATTCATCTTCGCTTAAAACCCCATCGGTAGTATCTAAGAGTTTATCTCGATTCTTGCCATTTTCAATTAGTTGCTGAATTGAATATTTAATTCGCCCCCAACCTCCTCCATCGCGTTCTTTGTCGAGGTCAAGTAGAGTTATAAACGGTATATTTAAATCACTCAACAATCTCCAGAAATGATTTACATGTCGCCCGCCTAACGGAACTACAGAAATTTCCGTAGTATCAATTCTAGTATTTTTCAGTTCTAACATTTTCTTTAGTATTATTTCCTCACTATCACCTTCACCTAAAACAACTAATTTCGCAAAATACAATTCAGGATAGGCAGTTACGGCTTCTTTGATATATTTGAATTGACTTGCCTCCTTTTCTTCATTCGGTAATGTTAATGCTCTTATTTCAGAGCATTCATTAATCTTACAAGTTCTGAAGTATCTTATGTTAGTAGGATCTATTCTTTTAATAATTGATGGTGAATGAGAAGTTACCACCGATTGAGAATTTGCCTTTGCTGAGATAGTTTTCAGCCTTTCGATTACTCTTCCTAGAATTTGAGGCGATATATGGTTTTCGGGTTCTTCTACGGCTACAATAGTTAATATCGGAGGTAAAAGATCAAAATGCTTTGATGCTCCTTTTGACACTATTTCTTCCATGATTTTTTCTTCAATATCAAGCATTGTATCAACAATAGAGAGATAGAATAATGATCGTAGTCCATCCCCTAGTTCTTCAGTTTTAAAGCTTCTCGCAGTTTGAGTTGGTGAAAAAGTAACCTCTACCTTTTTCAATATAGTTTCTAGATCTGAGCTATTAAATTTAATTTTTGCATTAGAATATCTTTGGTCTTTATGGTACTCATTCCATTGAGTATCTAATGAGTCAGCTAACAAGAGTATTGATTCTTCTTCTAGAAATGCCTGTTCTACTAATTCCGTTCTCTCAATGATTTTTGTTTTTGATTTGTCTGACCATTTGATACTATTTAACAACCGGTACATTATCGAACCAGATACATTCTTAAGTTGCTCATTTGGTTGTCTAATTGCAGGGATGTAAACGATTTTGATTCGCTCTAACTCTTGGCGATTCGCTTTATGACAATCAGATTCTTCGAACTCTGATGATCCTGTTGTTATATAGCTAATTTTGCTCTCCACAACGCCATCTGGGTTTGTACTTTTTTTCCACATTGCATCAAGTCTAACTCTTAAAAACGGTTTTCCTTGTGGTGCATCGATAACGAAGTGCTTGAAAAATACTGGAACGTCAAGAGCATCTTCTTTCATTAGAGAATTATCAAATGTAAAGTAAGCTTCTATGAACATTTCATTTTCATTTATACTTTCGGGGTTCTGACTAACAGGGATGTGAAAATCAGCTCGTTCAATATTTCTATCTGTTGCTTTATCACCAAACATCTTTATTAAAGATGTAATTAACGCAGTTTTTCCACTACTATTATGTCCAATCAATCCGGTTAAGTCGTCAATTAAGATAGTAGTAGGTGTCTTCCCAAAGCATCTATAATTGCTAATTATTATCTTTTGTAATTTCATAATGATCCCCCTTGTGTTTTATATCTCTGCTGCCCCGACGAAGTCTTTTCTATCGGTACAACCCCTATATCATCTGTCTTTATATAGTTGAGAAATAAGGTACCAAGGAGCAATCGATCACTTCTAGAAATCCGGTTCCATTCGTATCCCTTGAACAGATCTCTTAAAAGGAATATTTCCCCGGATAATAGATTTGATAATTCAGCCTTTGCTTTATCTAATAATTCATTCACAGTTGGCATTTTCTTACCTCCCACACGGATAACAATATCAACAACATTGTTATGTTAATTGTACCCCTATGAGAAGATTTTCACAAGAAGATTTGACCAAATATTTGGAAATTATACCATCCACAACATCCTGAATTCTACCTGCATCACAGTCTCTTCTTCTTCAGACCAGAGCTGCTCCATTTCTTCTCTGGTTGCTACTGCTATGTCTTTAGGTTCTGCCTCTTCCATCTGTATTGGAGCAAGGTGTGGAATAATCTCTCGGCACAAATTCTGATCCGGGCAATTCATAAGAAATCCACCAAATACAGACTCACAAATCAAGTTGTCACACATATCCGTCATGATGATCTTATCCGCTGTATAAGCATTCTTCCCAATGAAATTGGCAATGTTTTCTGCTGTCATCTTGAACATATAATCTGTATGCGTTCAATGATCTTCTCTATTAAAAACACAGACATATCCAAGGTTACCGTCTTCCATCAGTTCATATAGTTCATCTCGCGTCATCGTCATTTCTCCATTCATAGTGTTGTTTGGACAGCGGTTTAGTTTCACAGACTTAGCCCATCCAAACAGAAAAACCGCAGCTACTTATTCAGCCACGGCCATTGTTCCTTTTCTGTTATTCCTATTTATTAGTCTTCGTAATAGTCCACACTCTCAGTCATTACAATCCCAGAGTGAAACTGTATGGTTATTTTCATGCCCTTATTGACCTTGATGCTGTAGATCAGTCTTTTCACAAGTTCTTGATCAAACCCTCTTACCTCTGGGTTTACAGCCTTGATTGCCTTGTCCAGTTCATCTATTCTTTCAGCATAGTTCTCAGCTTGCTTCCGTGCCCTTACAAGCTGTATTTTCGCCTGTTTTAGCTCGTTTATCTGCTCGGATAACTTTCTGTATGCTTCATCAAACTCTTCGCTGACAGCGCCTTGTCGTGCGTTATCTTCGATGAGCGACAGCATCTGTTTTTGCAAGGCATCGATCTGGTCATCGTATTCCGTTGTAACCCCTTTGGTGCTATAGTTACCGATGACTCGGATCACATTCTCTCTAAAGGTTCCGATAAAATCGCCGTTATTTTCGACCACATTATTGATTGCCTTCATGATTGCATCATGCAGTTGTTCTTCTTTCAGAGTTGGAGAGTGATGACATTTGGAGCTTGTCCCCTGTTTCAATCTATCCTCGCAGCGCCATACTGCTGACTTTTGACCGTATTTGGACCATGTCTGTCTTCGATACGAGTGTCCACATTCTCCGCAAGTCAAGAGTTCCGTCAGCACATATTTTGAGCTGTATTTGCTCTTTTCTTTCTTGGCCTTATTCGCCTTTCTTGTTACTGCAGCTTTGTTGAGACTTGCTCTTCTGGCTTTTTCAACCTGTACTTGGTGAAACAGCTCTTTCGGAATAATCGCCTCATGGTTGTCTTCGATATAGTACTGCGGCGCATACCCTTGGTTCTTGACCTTCTTCTTCGTGAGGAAGTCGATGGTGTAGGTTTTTTGCATGCAAGCATCTCCGCAGAACTTCTCGTTTGAAAGCATCTTATCGATGGTGCCAGGATGCCAGTTTTCGAGTCCTGTCACGGTCTTTATGCCGTCATCCTGTAGCCCTTTGGCAATCTGTATAATGCTTTTCCCTTCCAGATACTCTCTGAAAATCCGTTTAACAATCACCGCTTCATCCGGGACGATGATGAGGTTACCATCGGCATCTTTGGTGTAGCCGAGAAACTTCTTATGGTTTACCGATATGATGCCGTTTTCAAATCTTCTGGTTAAGCCCCACCTTGTATTCTCGCTGATATTCCGGCTTTCCTCCTGAGCCTGACTGCTTAGGATCGTAATCAGGAGTTCGCCACCGCTTTCCATGGTGTTGACGCCTTCTTTTTCGAAGATTACCGACACATTTTTTTCTTTAAGCTTTCGTATGCATTGCAGGGCATCGACTGTGTTTCTAGCGAATCGGCTGACCGATTTTGTCAGTACCAGATCCACTTTTCCAGCCATGCATGCATCGATCATGGCATTGAAATCGTCACGTTTCTTTGTCTGTGTGGCACTTTTGCCATCATCAGCGAATATTCCGGCACACTTCCAGTTGGGGTTGCTATTGATTTTTTCTGTATAATAATCGACCTGTGCTTCATAACTGCCTTCCTGCTGTTCAAGAAGCGTACTGACTCTGCAATAAGCGGCTACCCTTAGTGTTTTCTGTTCTACTCTCACATGCCTATCATATTTCATTTGAGGCGGTATGATTGCTACCGTCTTTTTTGCTACTGCCATGGTTACCATCCTTTCTTTGGGTTTCTATGGGTCGTTCTACGATGATGCCACCTATAAATTCAACCGCTATCTTGGTTTCTTTATAAATGGTCATTTGCTTAATAATCGTTTTGAACAGTTCCTCGTCAAATTTCGTCAAGGTGATGTTTTCCGCAAGAGCTTCTTTCAACTTCTCAGCATTTCTTGATTGATCATATACTTTAGCCCCTGCATAGTAGAGCTGCGCTCTTCTGATTATCAGTTCTGGCAGCTCCGGATTCGAGTACTCACCTTCTAGCTCCAGTTCCTTAATCCGATTTTCTGTCTCTCTTAAATCTAAGCTCATCTTCGGCGGTTCTTGCGGTTTGATTTTTTCGATCAGCCACCTTTTCCTTAATAGTTGATTGGTGGCTTCTATAAAAATCTCTTTCAAATCCTCATCGGTGAAGAAATGGTTTTTGCATAAAACTCGGTTTTGGTAGATATAATGTTTGCATTTCCATTTGACTTTTTCAGAAGGCTTTCCAGCGTGCTCGATGTACTTCTTGTAGTTTTCACCACATTCGCCGCATCGGATCATACCGCTGAAAACCGTTTGATTTCGAAGAGCTTGTACTTGCTGTGTTCTACTGAGCTTTTTCTCTACTCTTACCCTTCGCTCCTGTGCCTTTTTAAATGACTCGTCATCAATAAGTCTTGGATATAATTCGTCCCCTTGATACCTGATGTTCTGCAGGATCTTCCCCACTGAACCATGATTCCAATTCGGCTTCTTGTTGGCATTTAGTACGCCTGTTGCGGTCAGGTCTTTTGCGATGGCAAACATAGATTTCCCAGCGATGTAATCTGTAAAAATTGATTTTACGGTTTTTGCATGTTCCTCTTGTATTTCAACTGCTCCATTCACCATCTTGTATCCCATAGGCATATGTCTTTGCATGATTCCTGCTCACCACCTGTTCCTGCCTTCTCTATCAGCTCCAGTCCATTAATCAGTTTGAAGGTTATTGTATTCTTTTGACCGATAATCACCTGCTCCACTGTATGGCTAAAGAGGCTTTCATCATAGTCCTCCATAATCACTGGGTTATACCGGATGATTTCAAGCAGTCTTTGAGTACCAGCGATCTCCTTTTCGAACCCATTGGAATCCAGAAGGCTGTTCCTTTTTCTCTTCGTTTCTTCAAGTTCAACATTCAGTGCATTTTGTTTCTGTATAAAAAGAACAGAGTCCACATATCCCTTTTGCACTACTCGGCTCAGGATATGGCTCTGCTCAGTCAGTTCCATGATCTTATGGTTTAATTCTTCAATTTCAGTTTCTTGTTCCTTATTGATTCGAAGATTCTTAAGGGAGTCCAGCATCGGGATGAGTATGTACCCATAATTGCTGACCAGTTTGTTCCACATCGTCAGGTAGGCATCTTTTATGATATCCTCACGAACAGGTTTCATTTGGCACATCGCACTGTTCTTAATGTGGTTCGTACAGCTCCATTGGATTTTCTCGTAAGGCTTACCGATGTAGATCTTTTGCCTTTTAAATGAGCCAGTGCATTCACTGCACATGATTTTTCCGCTGAACTCATACCTGTTTTGATATTTATCACTGTGGTCATTCCCCATCTGTTTTCTTCGATATTCATAAATCTCTCGAACCAGCTGTCCTTGTTCTCTGGTGATAATCGGTTCGTGGTTATTCTTAATAAAAAACTGAGGCATCTCGCCACGATTTCGTTTCTTCGTGAATGGAAGTACCTCAGTGGTATAGGTTTTCTGTAAGATCAGATCACCTTCATATATAGGATTTTGGAGAATTTCTTTCACTGTACTTTCATTCCAAGTTTCTGCAGTTCTAACGGTTGGAACTTGGTCTTTGTTTAAATCTCTTGTGATGACGTAGGATCCTTTCCCGCCCAGATACTCCAGGTAAATTCGGCGTACTATTTCCGCCTCATCTTCTTTAATCACCAGTTCGCCATCTTCATCCTTCGTATATCCATAGGCCACTGTGCTGAGCCTATAGCTGCCATCCCTGAATCTCTTCTGAATACCCCAGCGGTTGTTGGTCGAGATGCTCTCTGATTCCCCTTGTGCCAAGGAGCTCAAAATCGTCAGCATCTGTTCGCTTTGCTCTGATAGGGTGTTGAGATTCTCTTTTTCAAAGTATACTGTAACTCCAAGGGATTTCAGTTTCCGGATGGCTTCTATGCTATCCACGGTGTTTCTTGCAAATCGTGTCACCGACTTCGTAATGATGATATCGATATTGCCATTTTCGCATTCACGCATCATTCGCAGGAATTCATCTCGGCTCTTAACCTTTGTTCCACTTTTTGCTTCATCCGCAAAGATGCCGACAAACTCCCAGTCCTCACGTTTTCCGATATAGCTTTCGTAATATTCCATTTGAGCTACGTAGGATATGTGCTGCTTGGTGGAATCCGTGCTGACTCTGCAGTAAGCACAAACCCGTTTTTTCGGTCTGAGAGTTTGGATGACATTCTGTCTCACCGGTTCTATTATAGTTACTTTCTTTGCCATATGTGGTTTCCTCCTTTCTGGGCATGTGCCCCTTCTTAGCAACACACAATACTCCAAAGGCTGGAACATAGCAAGTGTTTTTACGCATATACCTTAGCAAGCTGTGGGGAGAAGGATTGGCGGTTCAAATGATCGATTTTTTCGTACTCTTCCTCGCTCACGATGCCCCTTCTCATCAGAATGTCTAACATCTTCAGTGCCATTTTATATTGAACTTCACCCTTGGATTGCTCTCTGGTCATTCCATGAAGTTTCGCTTCTTCTTCCCCGATTTTAGTTAAATCAAAAACCATATCTTTTGCCTCCAATCTTTCATTTTGCTTAATATCACAAAAATAGGGATTGCCTTTCTCCTGACACCCACATCCGCGAACACCAGAAGAAAGCAAGTCTATAGACTCTTGCAATCCCCATGGCTTCTGACATTAAGTCAGTTTTTATTCGTTCACACACTGTATTTGACACAACTTCCCCAGTGCATAGCCTTTTTCAAGACTTAAGGGCGGTTTCATAAACTGAGGTCAGTTTACCTCATCATAGGATTCTCACCTCCTCCGGGATCTCCGCAGGCTGCCCCCATTGCGATGTCTATGGCTGGACAGAAGTATCATTGTAGGCTGATGAGGTTATGGCAAAACAGTCGAACTGTTTGGAACCGTAGTTCCAACGCTCTGCTTATGGATCAGACGGACCCGCTCGCACCTTATTGTTGGCCGCATTTATAAAATCAGAAAATCTCCCAAGAGAAAAAATCCATTTGCATTGATCAGTTCTGACCTTACAGGTGGTCAATGCGCATCTACCCGTGTCGCTCACCCTTTTCAGGCCCATCAGCTAACGTATTTATGAAACCGGATATTCATTTTTCAAGGTTCAAATGAGAAGATGAGAAGACCCCCTCACTTACTTCCACGACAAGCGAAGGGGTTGAGCGGATTTATTTTTGATTTTCCAAAAGTTTTTTTAGCTTACGAAGTATTCTCGCTTTCCTGTCATTTATGGTTTTCTGAGGAATTCCAACGTTCTTAGCGTATTCTCGTTCTGTTAAGCCTTGGTAGAACAGCGCATGAATCATTTCTAATTCTTCAGCACTAAGTAACCCCAGGCTTTCTTTAAGCTTAGCAATCATCACAGCCTCGATTGCCATGTCTTCTACATTTGTCTCATCATCTACAAACTGAACATCCGCATCGATCAACCTTTCCAATGAATCCTCTCTGCTTGGAATAAAAAAAGCGACTTGCTTGGTTTCATCCAAAACAAATCGCTCTACTTTAAGGTCATATTCTAAATATCTAAGTTTTCTCTCACTTCTCTTTAAGACATTTATTACTTCTTTACTTGCAGTTGGGTACTTTTTTTCATAATCTGGAATTCGCATTTTAATTAACATAATATTTTCTCCTTAACATGTTTTGCCAATTACATCAATCTAACTCAGATATAAGGAGGTGAGCGACATATAATTAACTTAAAAAAGATTGAATTTTTCATTTAGTCTCCTGAAATGTACAAAAAAAACCGAGAGTAACATCTTGTTAGTCTCGGTTTAATGTATTAATATGATTTTTTTATCAGCATCAAAAATTGAAAAGAAAAAACCCCTGACTAACATGCTATTAATCTCGGGCAGACTCATTTTAGTTCGCACATACGTCCTAATTTTGCTGAAAAATATATTTTAAATTCCATTGGAAATTTTCACCTATTTTAGTTATCTAGCTTATATTTTCCTATTTTCCCATTTAAGTCAAATGCTAAGTCTGCTAATTTTTTTGCAGTTTGATCCATTTCAGTAATCGCTTCAACTTGAAATAAAGTATTGGAAGAAATCTCCTCACATGATGCAACAGCTTCTTCCGATATTGAAGAAAGAATCTCAATTGACTCTATGAAAGACTTTGAGTATTCCTGTATATACTTTATCGCTTCAGTCTGATGAGTTAACATACTACCAATCTCAGTAGTTCCTTGTGAAATAGATTGGAAAGATTTAAATGTTTTATCAGTTGCACTCTTTTGTTCCTTAGATATTGTTTTCATAAAGTCCATAGACTCTATTGCCTTATTAGACTGCTCTTCCATCAAACTAAGGTGTCCATTAATAGCACCAGTTGTGCTTTTACTCAAATCAGCGAGTTTTTTTATCTCCTCTGCAACAACGGTAAAACCTTTTCCTGAATCCCCTGCCCTTGCTGCCTCGATCGCAGCATTTAACGACAATAAATTAATTTGGTTTGCAATTTCCTCGATTGAATTTAGCATATCTGAAATCATATTTGTAGATGTTATCAAGTTTTCCGTAGTATTATAAATTTGCGTTAGTGCCAAGTCTGATTTTGATGAAATAATCTCTAATTCACTTATAATCTCAACTCCATATACATTCAATTTTTTTATGCCATCATTATTTGATAACATGACAGTATGAGAAGTTGATATGTCTTGAATACATTCTTTTAACATTACTGTTTTATCAAGGCCTACTTTTACAACATTGGCTTGATTTATAGCACCTTTTGTTATTTCATCTACCGCAGTAGAAATTTGCTCTGTTGATATAAGATTTTCTGTTGTTTTATTCTTTAAAATCTTTGAAATGTCAGTAATTGATATTGAAAGCATTGAAAAATCTAATACTAATAACCTAATTTCTTCGATTATACTATTTACCGAGTTAGAAATTTTCCCTAATGAGCCATAAGACCGTGACTTTAAAATATGTGAAAAATCTCCGTTTTTTATAATATTCATTTCATCATCAAATCTTGTAAATAAGGTATTTAGCGATTGATTTATAAAAAAGCTCACAACACATGACAACAAGATGCCTATTAATGTTAAAGAGAATAAAAAAACAATATTCTTACTTAAAAGCCAAGAAATCGTTCCGATGAAAATACTTGTAATGCATAATGTAACAAAAATAATAGCAATTAAATTATAATTTTTAATTTTTCTAATCATAATTCTCTTCCCCTTCAAATTAAATTTTACTAGATAAGTCCTTAAAGTTTTTCTCTAGGTTCTTCGAAATCTCAAACTGGAGATTTGTATCAATTGTAATTATCCATTTGCTTTTTTTATTTTCGATAATATTCATATTTCATAGCTCCTAATGCTTGTAGAAACTCAATTATCATATCAAGGAATTTAATTTAGCTTGCTGTCATTAATACCATTGAGCTTATTATTTTTTTTTAAAACTGATTTTGCATTTCAGCATCATATTTTCTTTTTCAAACTACTTAAACCGTATTTTTCAAATACAAAAATATCAATAAATACTTGTTGAAGAATTTGGTATATATTCCCTGTTATCCAATATAGCCCCAGTCCGGCTGGCACAGTAAAAGTTATAATCCCGCTCATGATAGGTGAAAGAAAAATCATGTTATTTTGCATAGAGGCTTGTAGCTTATTATCACTTGCTTTCAGATTGTCTTTCATCGAATATCTCACAGAAATATAAGAAGTTAATCCCGACATTAAAGGGATCAAAAGTAGTAGATACGCATCTAAATCTGTGCCGGGGGCAAAATAATTTGAAGGAATCCAACTAGGAACAACCCCTAAATTAACACCAAAAAAATTCATATTAAGTAGTTCCTCTGCTTTTAACAGGTATGATACATTTGAAAGTTGCTCTGGATTGCTACTAAAATAATTGATTATATTCAAATCTTTTATATTCCCCATATTCTCCGCTCCGGATGGTATCAGAGCATAAATCTGATTAATTGACTCAGCAGATTTTCCCATCATATACTTTAAAGGCTCAGAAATCACATAATATAGAGAAAATAGTATAGGCATCTGAATCAAAATTGGAAGACAACCTCCTGCCGGGTTTACTTTATTTTTTTGATATAGCTTTATCATTTCTGCACTTTGCTTTTCTTTATCATTACTGTATTTCTTTTGTATTTCCTGCACATGCGACTGAAGCGCACTCATTTTCGAAGTAGATTTTACCTGCTTTATTGTCAGAGGTAGCAACAGTGTTTTCACTCCTACAGTGAAGAGTACGATTGCTATCCCATAGTTTTGAAATGCAATGTTATCATATATAAACTTCAAGATAAATCCCATTGGGATAGAAATAAAGTCTAGCATAATAGCTTTTATCTCCTTCCTAAAAAATGTATTTTAGTTCTATAATTATTGTTGAGAATATCGCCTTACAGTTCGTAATTACTTAAAAAACTGTCATCTCACTGTTTTTTTGAAGCAGAGATAAATGTGCTAACGTATTTATATATTGTTACAACAAATGAATTTTATTATTATCGTAAAGATACTTTATAACAACAATAGTAATTGGTAGCGCTACAAGCCCAACAAATCCAAAGATTTTGACCCCAACATACATACTAATCAGCATAACAAGGGGATGCAATCCAATCTGCGATCCTATCAACTTCGGTTCTAATAAGTTTCGAACAATTGTTATAGTAATATATAAAGCAATCAGTCCTAAAGCAATCGGAAAATTACCCTGTATTAACTCAATAATAACCCAGGGGATAATAACTCCACCTGTTCCAAGTACTGGGAAAAAGTCGATAATGGCAATAAATGCTGCAACCATGATTGCCCCTTCCACTCTCAGGAGAAGCAAACCCACCGAAAGTTCAACAAATGTGACTGCCATTAATTTTGCGTATGCTTTCACATACTTAAAGCCAATTGCAGTAACCAATATTTTTAATTCGACTAGAAAGCTAGAGTTTTTAGGCAATAGTTTATTAGAAATATAAATAAATATTTTATTGTAATCTATTGAAAAATATAAAGAAGAAATGACTGAAAATATGATTCCTAAAAATAGCCCAGGCAAAAATGATACCGAAGTAGAAATAAACTCAATCACTGTTGAAGAGACTTTACTAAAAACCAATCCTGATGATTGAGATATAGAAGCAGCCATATCTTGAATCACTTGAACCATCATTGGATCAAGTTTAGAGGAAGCTTTTTCGACACTATCAAAAATATTACTAAATGAAGGTTCAATTTGAAGCGCATATATTTCTGGAAGTCTAGCAATAATGCTCTTTATTAAAACTAAAAAACGAACCCCTACTAATGATACAAACAAACCAATCCCGATGTATGATAATAGAATCAAGAAAACTGCAGCTAATTTTTGCGGAATATGTAATTTGCCTGATACAAATTTGATTGCCGGTCTTATAAGGATTGCAATTAAATATCCTATAATAAAAGGCATGACCAGAATAAGAACATATTTAAGGAAAATATATATAATTAAGGTGATAAATGTAATATACACAATGTTTATAATAAAATCTTTTTTTTGGCTTATCGTCATATATATCTCCCATCTACTCAAGGGTTATTTTATAGTGCTTTCATATAAGATTTATTAATCAAGTAAATAAGAACAAAATCATTCCTATTTTCCTGCCACTTTACGATTATACTGAAGTAAGTGAAACCTCCATCGAAGCCTATCTTTTAGCACTTTATCTTCGTTTTTAAGTCTGACACTCTTGGTAAGTTCATCCAAAGCTATGGCTTAAACTTACTTCGAACACTTTTCTGTACTCTTCAATATTCATGGAAAATTTATTAATGTCTACTCTCAGACTATTGGCTGTTGAGTCAAATATCCTATAGTTGAAGTGATGAGGGTTTACATGTTTTATTTCATCTAATCTGAGCCTGAAAATTTTAGTAAGCTCATCTATGGATTATTCATTATGCTCACTACAACCTTGAATATCTCTATTTTATCCATCTTTTTGGTGCTGTTTGCCTAGTTGAATGTTGATTAGTTGTCCTTCCATGAATGGGTAACTTTATGGAACGACCTCAACTGATAAAATCTATTCCATAGTTTTAGAACCGCTATAACTTATATGCAAGAGTGCCTTTATATTGGTACAAGGACATTAGCTCTAAAAATGCTCTAGTAACCGTGTCATCCCGATTCAGAATTTTTAACTGATTATCTGTACCTATGACAAGAACTCAGTTTGACATTCCAATTTGCTATACTGAGTAGACATGTCAAGAGTGTGTAAATGAATCCTGTGTATGCGGTGAAAAATCGAAACATGTTGTATTCATTGCGCCAATACTGATTTGCACTATACTTACTATGATAGGTACTAAAGCATACGGAGTATATATTGCAAGGAAATTGAGGATTATATCCTCAGCTGAAATTTTTTCAACCGTTAAAGTTCTCAGTGTAGCCTCAACGTAACCGCAATATCAGAAATATTCCCCAAAGTGATATCCTTCTTTCTGATATCATCGCCCTATTCTTTGTCACATCACCGTTTTGTTAATAATCTTGCCATGTCGTCAATGAGTAAAGATATTTGTTGGCACACATTACCAATTACCAGGAATTTTAATTTGTTCTTTCAAATCGTCTCCTTGTGTGTTTTAATAAATTTCTTAACAGCAGAACACTAAAAAAACTGATTCTAAATGGCATTACATTAAAAGATTATGTACAGTTATAATTTAAGCTGCACTAACGTTTATTCAAGTCTAATTATCTATTCATTTTAGGTTCATTTTTTATTATATTGAGATAAATGACAGCACTTGCTATCACCATGCCTGACTTTCTTGAGAATTGGAACAATCACAAACATTTTTTATTGCTTGGATTTGATATACTAGTTTGTCTTAATCTATAAAATCCTGCTATCCATCGATTTAGGGCAGGTAGCAGGATTCTTTAGTAAATAATTTTCAAAAATGAAAACAACAACTCTAACTCTTTAAACAATTAAAGGCAATTGTTAACATTCCAGCACCTGTATGAGCTCCTATGACTGGACCAACAGGGGTTATAATAATTTTAGTTTCTGGAGAAAGTTCATAAATAGCATTTCTAAGTGTTTCTGCATCTTTTAGGCAATTACCATGTCCAATGATAACAATCTCATCAGAAGATTTCTTTCTTTTCAATCGAAAGCAGCTTATTAAAGCATTTATTGATTGCTTCCTTCCACGTTTTTTATCAATCATTTGCAAATTACCGTTCTCATTTATTTCTAAAATTGGTTTGATCTGAAGAGCTGTACCAACAATAGCATTAGCAGTTGATATACGACCTCCCCGTTTCAGTGTACTTAAATCATCGACTATAAACCAGCAACAAGTCTGTTTTCGCTTTTCCGTCACCCAATTTGCAAGGTTTTCCAATGTCATTCCTTCTGCTTTTTTTCTATAAGCCTCATATACAAGAAAACCCTCCATCACAGAAGCGGCAAGCGTGTCAATACAAATAATGCGTCTTTCTGTGTATTGCGCACTCAATTCTTTAGCGCTTAAACAGGCACTCTGAAAAGTTCCTGACATGCTTGAGGAGAAACCTAAATATAAAATGTCCTTCCCCTGTAACAAAATTTTTTCAAATACACTGTTAAACACAGCAGGAGGGATTTGCGATGTACTTGTATCAGCTCCTGTTTTCTGTAACTCATAGAAATCATGTACACTAATTGTTCCATCAGGTCCATACAAATAAGGAATCTGATTGAGTCGCACTTCCATCGGAATTACGTATACATCCCATAGTTTCCAATCCATATCTGCAGTAGCATCAGTAATAATCTGATAGGAAATCTCATCACCGCCTTTTACACACATTTTGAACACCCCTTACAGAAATCACCTTTATACCAAAGCTGGTCTGCCTCGGGTTCCCACTGTTCAGCATATTTAACTGTCCTAGCACAAAGTTCTTCTACACTTTCCGGCGATTGAGGGTCAGTTGAATGTGCCCCTGTCTTTTTAACCATTTCACATAAGATTTCAGGATTTTCTAACATCGGACAAGGGCGCAACATATTATCATTGAATGGCTGGCCATTATGATAAGCCATAAAAATAGGAGATTGTAGTGCCTCCAGCAAAGTACAATCATGAATATTTGCATTTGAGTAATGGATAAATACACAAGGATCAACATCTCCTGCAGCATTTATATGAAGATATCTTCTTCCACCAGCAATGCATCCCCCAACATATTGAGCATCGTTTTGGAAGTCTATAGCAAAGATGGCTTTTGTTTTTCGGAATTCTCTTATACGCTTATATAACTCTATACGCTGTTCAGGGTTTACCATCAGTTCAGGAACAGCTCCAGTTCCCACAGGCATATAATGAAAAAACCATACAAAAAGTGCTCCCATATTTATGATCATGTCATAGAATTCTACACTGGTAACATCATTCCAGTTAACACTGGTATAACAAACAGAAACTCCAAACGGTAGCTTGTTGTCTTTAAGCAATTGCATAGCATCCATCGCTTTTGAATAAACGCCTTTTCCTCTGCGACTATCGTTTGCTTCTTCAAAACCTTCTAAACTGATCGAAGGTATAAAATTTTTTACACGCAACATTTCCTTGCAAAAGTTTTCATCAATCAAAGTAGAGTTTGTAAAACACAAGAACATACAGTCAGAATGTTTTTCGCATAAACGAATTAAGTCTTGTTTTCTTACCAAAGGTTCTCCACCGGTATAAATATATAGATAAGTACCCAACGCTTTGCCCTGCTCAATTATTGAATCCATATCCTCATAAGAAAGATTGAGTTTATGCCCATATTCTGCCGCCCAACATCCAGTGCATTTCAGATTGCATGCAGACGTAGGATCCAATAGAATAGCCCAAGGAATATTACAGCCATATTTTTCGCGATTTTTCTCCTGTTCTGGCCAGCCAAAAATATTCTCATTCATTATAAAATTGCGGAAAAATGTACTTCTTGTATCAGCGTCCAGCTCATAAATTTTCAACATTAACTGATACCAATTGTCTTTTTTTTCAATTGCATTCATAACAGCCTTGCGCTGCTCTACAAATTCTTCTTTTTTTAAGATATGATTCACTAAACCCGCAAGTTTAGGTATATTTGTTTCCGGATCCTTTTCCAGATATTTAATCGCTTGTTCAAAACCAAAAGTCTTTGCTTTATCACTTAAATTCATCTTAAATTCTCCTTACAAAATAAACTTTTATCCAACCTATTTGAATTCCATTTTCATAACTTAGGGAGATTGAACAGAATTAAACATGAAAGCTTGCAATTCTTTCCAACACAATTTTGCAGTTAATCTGCCGTGTTGGTAATAAGCTTCCAACTTGTCCGAATCTGTTTCAAAACGTTTGATCTCAGGTACTGAGGGTCGTATCACAAATACTTTTCCTTCTTCTTGAAGACTATCTAATAGCGCAAGCTGCTGTCTATACATTGCCGGGCGATTTAAAATAGTTTCAATTAATTGTGGAAATTCCTTATAAAATGTTTGATACAATACCTTTAGATATGAATTCATTGTTGGAACATTGCCCCTACTACGGGTTAAAATAACCACATTTTTGAAAAAACCCTGTTTCATTGCACGCTTGATAGGTATGGAGTCTGCCAATCCTCCATCCAAATATTTATTATCATCTAGTTCTACCATTTTGGAAAAAAGCGGTACACTAGCTGAAGCTTTGCCCAAAGTGGAAAGCCGATGCTCATCACTGTTCTCATGAAGATATTCCGGCTTTCCTGTATTGCAATTCGTTACTACAAATTCTGTTGTAATTCCGGAATTAAAAAATGCTCTGAAATTAAAGGGGAGCTGACTATACGGGTACTCATAAAAAATCCGGTCAAGGTTTATTAAGGATTTTGTTTGTAACAGTTGATTTATACCAAGATACTGATCTTTAGCATCTCTTTGTATCATGCAGTTTTTTGTATAGCCAATTTGTTGTGCTGCATATCCCAACAAATTACAAGCTCCTGCGGAAACCCCAACTATATAAGGAAATTTCAGCCCTTTTTCTATAAAAAAGTCTAATACTCCAGCCGTAAATATGCCTCTAAGAGCACCACCTTCTATGACTAAACCTATATTGTTTAATTCAATTCCATCTTCTTTCATTTCACTTCCACAATCAGTCTGATCTGATTTAAAATGCTGAATTTTTTATTTAAAAAGCCATCACGAATTTCTCTTTCCAAAATAAATCACTCCTTCCTTTTTAATTACTCAAATATGTTGCAAGTTTCGTGTTAACTTTTATTTTACTCGATATAACTTCAATATTGAGAGGAAGCTCCTCACCTTTTTCACCATCTATATCTGTACCGATTTGATTGTCTGATTCGATGAGCAGTTTTTGTGTGTGAAAAAAAACAACATTTTTATTTTCTGTATGCTGACCAGTCATAACTTTGATCAGAAGAGGAGCAAGATCTATAATGGGCATTTCTTTAAAAATAATCACATCAAGTAGTCCGTCGTTGATCTCAGCTAAAGGTGCGATTCTCTTGAATCCTCCCGCTGAACGCCCATTCATCACAAGGATGAAGAATACTCTATCTTTGGAAGAATACTCTTCGCTTGTAATCTTAATCGAAATCGGTCGCATATTTGGAATTTCTGATACTCCTTTTAGATAATAAGATAAAATACCTATAGTATTTTTAATAATAGGATCCGTCTTCTGGCTGACATCTATAAGAAAGCCCATTGATGCAACATTGACGAAATATTTATTGTTCATCTTACCGATATCAGCGTTGATGTAGTACTCCTCTAATGCGATATTCAACATCCCATCGATATCGTTAGGTATGTCAAAACAATATGCAAAGTCATTAGCTGTCCCCACTGGAAAAATTGCCAGTGGCAGGTTGATATTGTTGCTGATCATGGCATTGATAAGAATATTAATTGTTCCGTCACCGCCTGCAACAATGATTTTTTTGTACTCATTCTGATCCAATGTCTTAAATACTTCATTGAATATTTCCTTGTAGTCTGCACGTATAAGAATTACCATTATCCGTTTTTTTTGAAACCTTTCAATTATCAAATCCAAGTGATTTTTGAACATTCCATTTCCTGAATTAGGATTATAAAACAAAAGGACTTTATTCTTTTTGATCATTTTTCACTCCCTTTCTAATTCTTCTAATATTGTAATAATAAAACATCATCTTTTGCGCATATTAGTTCTTTAGCATACTCGTCACCTATCAAGTAAAATTTTAGTGAATCTAAGATATTTATTGTAAACATTCCCTTTATTTGTGAGAATCTCCTCCAAAACGACGACTTCGACATTGATAAGCACTGAGCGCTTCATTAAAACAGTTCTCATCAAAATCAGGGAAAAGAACGTCGATAAAATACATTTCTGAATAAGCAAGCTGCCACAGCATAAAATTACTGATACGAACTTCTCCGCTTGTGCGTATCAGTAAATCTATCGGCGGTAAATCGGTATAAAGGTATCGGGTAAAAATTGTCTCATTGATATCTTCTATAAGCAAAGCTTTATTATTTACTTCAACAGCAATTTCTTTGCAAGCATCGACAATTTCTGCTTTTCCTCCATAATTAAGACAGAAATTAACAGTTGATGCTGTACAATCTTGTGTTTCAGATGATAAATAATCCATGGCATCAATTACGTAAGGAACAAGTCCATCTCTTCTTCCGGAAAAAACAGCTTTAATGTTCTCTTTTTTCATTTTTAGACCCAGCTTAGAAAAATTCTTACAAAAAAGATCCATCAAGTAATCAATTTCTTTATCATCTCTGTTAAAATTCTCAGTCGAAAATACGAAGAGACTTATATACGAAACGCCTAAATTTACTGCATACTCAATCACGTTTTCCATACGTTCAAATCCATGCTTATGCCCCATAAAGGCAGGCATGTTGCGTTTTCTCGCCCATCTTCTGTTTCCATCAACAATAATCGCCAAATGGTTAGGTATACTACTCTGATCCATATTTTATTATCACCTTATCCTATTATTTATTCTGAAACACATTCTCTACCCAGATAACAGTTGATTCATCTAGTCTTCTATCTTTTTCTTTGCAGAAAGTTTTTTAATCTTTTCTTTTATCTGCAACCGTTTGAGTATTTCTTCATAACCAAGAATCTGGATGTTTGGGAATGCTTTAAAAAACCGCAATTCATTTGATTCAAATTTTACATTAATGTTTTGGACTCTGATAAAAAGCCCATGACCTTTTTCAATGACAGATGAAACTGGTATACTCCAAAACTGATCAGTGAGCTTAGAAAATGTTCCATCAGCTTTATCATAAATTGCATTATGGAGTATGCTCAGATGTTTATTAAGTCCTTTCCAGTTACCGATTGTAATAACAGTGTCAATCCCTATGATAATCAAAAGACCAAGTGCTAATCCGTTTAGCAAGCTTTCATTTATAAGAGCGGTAAACTTCATAATATTGGGTTGCACTAAAAATCTGATAATTACAACACCGCTACCAAAAATAATACCTCCATATAAGCAAATCCTTCCATGTAGCTGAAAAGGCATATTGCTATAATCCCACCATCTAGCATGAAAAATTTTCTCCATGCAGTAAGAGGTAGTATATTCTACGATACTGCATAAAACCGCTGCAATTACAAAAACCTCAAAAATATTAGTATTGTTCTTTAACACTATCCAACACAAAATTGCACCAGTTCCATATATAGGGCAATATGGCCCAAGTAAAAATCCACGGTTTATAAATCGTCGCTCTCCAAAAATCGAGCAGAAAAGAGATTCATAAAGCCATCCTAATATGCTATAGAAAAAGAACCAAAGAAATAATTCACTTAAAATCATACAAATGAGCTCCAATCCCTTTTTTTAGCTTTATATCTTCCATAGATAAAGTTTCTCTTAGAGCGCAGAATTTATCGGCAGCACATATAATCCAACTCTCTAGATAATATGGTGGAATAAGTGTTAGCGGAAACATATGTCGAAGTATAATATTTTCCTCTTTTGCTGTCAGTTCAAAATCCTCTAAAGCATTCTTCAAAGCTTTTCGAGGATGGAAAAAGCCATGCAGTCGATATCCATTATTTTTATCATGCCAATCGTATAAAAAGTAATCGTGTAGCAGAGCACCTCTAATCAGTGAATCATAATCTACCTTAAAATTGAATTTACATGAAATCCAACAACTCGCATATGCTACAGCAATACTGTGTTCATATATATTTACACTTCCATGTTGCCTATATTTAATCGTTTGTGAGAACCGTGAATCTTCACACATCTGTTTGATGTCCCTCTCAATAATTAGTACACATTCTTTTAAATCCATATTTAACAAGCACCTCCTTTTATTCCTCATCTGTTGATTTTTCTATATATGTGCATTATAATAGTCTATAGAGAGGTATTCAATTGCCAGTGTATCGACTACTGTAGAATAATCTACACATTCGATGAAAGTGGGGTTTTTATGACTCAAGATAGAAGAATTACAAAGACAAAAGCGGCAATTCGAGAAGCTTTTTTCTCAATGCTTAAAGAAAATAAATCACAAAAAATTACTGTTACAAACATCGCTAAGCGCGCCAATATTGACCGAAAAACCTTTTACCTCCACTATGATTCTCCAGAAGCAATCATGGATGAATTTTATAAAAGTCTCATTAATGATTTTGTTTTGATACTAGAAAAGAATGATTTTTTTGATAGATCTTTTGATGTTTTTGCTTTATTCGAATCACTCAATGTATTGATTCAACGTGATATTGATCTATATCGACAAATTGCCAAAATGCCTTCTTATGCTTTTTTCTGGGAAGAAATCAAAGATATAGCAAAAAGCGTTGCAATAGAATCCATGTTTGAAGGTTTGAATATACAAAAGGATGAACTTGAACTATATGTAGAGTTTTACGTTGCAGGACTAATCGCAGCTTATTTAAAGTATTTAAAAAACGGAGTGAACCTTACTGAAACGGAAGTTGTTAATATTTTGAGCACTGCCTCATTCTACGGATTTCAGAAATTACTTCAAAAAGAATAATTATTTGAAGTTGAGTGACAAATTATCTAATAATCGTAATTAAGTATTATCTGAGGTTTTGAATGAAACTTTGCACCTATGCTCATTCCGAGTTCCAAAGCAAACTTAAAAGCCCAATACATACTTTCACTATATTTTCTTCTTTTTCTGATTTTAGTTTAATTCTTAAAGTGACTCCTTCTGGGTAGTCCATCATGAACCCCACCTCAGTCCACGAAAAAGGCATATCTTCCCCTTGGCGGAAAACTGTAGATTTTTCGTGGACTTTCATATTTCTATTTTAAAAAATATCGATTTGAAGAATTGCTGCCATTCTCCCTATAACGGCATTCCTTTCGAAGTAATCCACACTTCAACAAATCATCTAGAGCTCGTTTTACCGTACTGACAGACATTGATGTATCTCTGGCAATGGTTTTTATGGCTGGCCAACATTCGCCTTCTGCATTGCTTCTGTCTTTCAAATACATATATACTGCTTTGGCTCGAGAGGATATTTCTTCTCTGTATAAATTCCCGAAGAAGCTCAACGGTTTCACCTCCCTATGTTCTAATAATTGATTTTCTCTTCACAGCAAATTCATCGCTTGGATCCATCACAGGATAATGAAGTGTCCCACCTCGCTTAGCAGTTTCAGGATTCTCATTATTATCTACCTCGTCATCAACATCCAATGCCATCGTATGCCTTATGATGTTTTCTTCAAGCTCCTCTTTATTAGCGTAGTGAACTTTACGATGGGACTTCTCCTCAGTTTCATATATCTTTTCAAATGTAATTCCCCAGTCCAAGAAGAGCCTTAGCTTTGTTTTCATTGGATGCACACCTGTTTTCATAACAACAAAGTTTCCTTTGGGTAATGCTTTTAATTCATCCGCTGTAAGTAGCGGTCTTTCTATCATCTGTAGACTTTGAGATGGATCATTTTTACCTCGACTAATACTTCCACTCATCACCGTTCTGCTGCCCAAAGCCTTAGAGAGCACCTGTGCCGTTTCAGAGTTTGGCGCAAATCCTCCGAAAATAGTAAGCTGACAGTTGTCTGTAATAATTTGACTTCCTTCTTTTCCATAATTTCTATCAAGCTGAGCGAATGATTGTATAATTGGAATCACGGATATCCTTCTCGAACGACCAGCAGATAACATCATTTCAAAAGACTCAATCTTTGGAATTGTTCCGATTTCATCTGCGTATATCATTACTCTATTTGGGAGCTTACCACCGTTTTCATCTGCAACAGTAAGCATCTCTCGGTAAAATTGTTGTAAGAATAGCGACACCATAAAGTACTTTGTATTATCTTCCTCCGGGAGAATGAGAAAGATTGCTGATTTCTCGTTACAGAAAGTTTCCGCATCAATTGCTGTATCAAAACAAAGGATCTGCTCCATCTCAGAATCCAGAAATGCATTTAGCCTTGATAGTACCGTTGAGAGCACAGATGCCATAGCTTGTTCAGCCGAATTAAGGGCTGCTCCAGCGAACCACTTTGCCTTATGGTTTGGTGGCAGCTTATCCATTAAAAGTTGAAATTGACTTTTCCCTTTGATCTTGCTCGGTGCCATAAGGTCTTGCACCATTTTGAAGACTGAAATGATGTGCCGCTTGTCGACATTTTTGCCGTCCTCAATTGTTGGTGGGAGAAATTCTGCAATTAGTAGAATTACAGATGTGAGGAGCCCTTCTGCTGCATCATAGAAGAAAGCATTCTGCCCCATTGCAGCATTGTTTCCATCGGTCGAGATAATCGTTTTGGAAATGATCTTTGCATATTTCTCCGCCTTTGCTTTCGCTGAGTAATTGCAGTTATCTTCCCGATAATAATCCATGTATTTGTTGACTAGATGGAGCAAGTTATTCCCATCACTTCTGGTTGGATTACGCAAGTCAATGACCGCAATATTATAGCCGTAACTCTCCTTAGCTATTATCCCATAATTTCTTGCGAGGTCACCCTTGGTATCAGTTGTAATGAATGACATTCCACTAGCACAGGCATATTCTAGATTCGGATATAGAAAATATGCCGTCTTACCAACACCTGCCGCACCAATCATTAAACAGTGGACATCTCCAGGATCCACAAGACCTGTCACCATGTTATTTGATTCTTTGCATCCAATTATTAGTCCTTGCATCGGATTGCCTTTTTCATCAATTGGTAGGTTGATACCTTGTCGCCACTCTTTAACCTTGAATGGTATATGATGATAAGTGCTTTCAATTTCCTTTTTCGTTGCAAATCTTGCAACACCATGCTGTCCATCCCCAACGGTTTTGGATTTGATACCATTTAAAGTATAGTAATGGGCTAGTAAGGACAGTCCACCGATAACAGAGAACATAACGGCTGCAGCAGCTATTAACATGTATAATTGAGAATTCATTTTTCACATCCTTTCATAAAAATGAGGCATGAGATTTCTCCCACACCTCATAATTTCATGCCATATTAAGTGATTGAGTCTGTATCTGCTTTTGCACAAGAAGTTCTCGCTTAATCGTAGATTTCAGAAGGGCTAAAGCAACTTTCTGAAATCTAATGACATAGCTCAATACTTCTGTTTCATCAATGGGTTCTGCATTCATTTTTATTCTAGAAAACTCATCGGATACTTCAGAGAATGTAGGATCCCATCGGCTCCGATTTTGATATGCACGAAACTGCTCACTCATACTTTGAACGATTTCTTCTGCCGTCATCTGATGACCTAATCGCCGATGTTCTTTCAATGCTAGACATAAAAAAACAGCTGATGCCAACTTCATGGCTTCAGCTTGATTTTCATTTTTTACTTGAGCTTGCTTCAGTATATCTTCACCATCGGAATACCCTAGATTCATCGATCCCATATCTTTCATGAGAATCAGTATTTCTTCGCACAGATCATTTTTCATTCGATGTTGTGGGTGCTCCTCAGACGGAATCGCAACTAAGTTCTGTTTAGCTCTTAAGTCTTCATTCCAATCCTTGAAACAAGGCTGTAATTTGCTACAACTTTTATTTTTCTCAGCAAGCATGTCTTCAATTTTCTCGCAAGCTTCAATCCCAGCCGCATCATGATCCAAGCACAAAACAACATGCGTTAATTCTGCATTACTCTCAAGGGTTTTGAAAAGTGCCTGTTCTGATAAACCACAAAGTGCAAGGTAGCTATGTTTTCTCCAGCCCGATTCTTTATGCATTGTGATAAATGACAGTAGATCAATAGGAGCCTCAAACACATATACGCGATTGCTGTTTCCGATGTGATGAAAACTATAACATGGATTGCTACTGTCGATATTCCCCTTGTAGCCTTTTCCTTCCGAGTAGAGCCCTCTCTTATGAGCATGCTTTGAAACACCATTTTCATCATAGCCCACAAACACGGCATTATGATATTCCTTTGATTCATCAGCAGTCAGCTCCTTGCTTTCATAAATAAGCCTTTCTTTGACAAAGAAACTCACCACTTCAGGATCTATTAATCTATGCTTGGTTAAATATGCAAATAATCTTCGCATGTCATTATTGCACGGCGGAAGTTTAAATGGTTTTTTAGTCTCTTGATAATTTTTTGCCTTGATGTACGGAATGCATTGCTCGCCGTTAAGAAGCATTGTAACCGCATCAGGAAATGTATGCCCATAGAAATATTGAACGAAATCTATCGCAAGTCCACCTTCCTTAGTTGCATGATCAAACCACTCATTCCCTCGCACAGTTACACTGTGGTTACTTTCAAGGCGCTTCTCTCTTCCGGAAGACAAAAGTGTCTCACCTTGCATTTTTAAAAATTCAACAAGATCTACGCTATTGGCTCTTTGCTTTTGATCGTCGGTAAAATGAATGTATGTCCCCATAATGCACCGCCTATTGTCTTCTGGTTCCTATACGATGAAACGCCGTCCTTTTTACTGGACGGCATTTCATGTAGGAATTGATGTTTAGCTTTTCAAAATTTCTATAGATTGAATTTATCTTAAAGATAAAGTCTTTCTTCATTTGGAATCTCCTTTTCAAATATTCATCACTGTAAACAAAAAACAGTCCCTCATTATCGAAAGACTGTCATTTAGATTTTATTTTATGTGCAAGTTTAGGTTAAACGACTAATTTGGCCTATACTGCATCCTAATTTGTAAAAGTTTCTCTTCTATCGCTGTCACTTCTCTTCTTAATACTGTAGGAGCAATATCAATAGCAGGCTGGAAAATATTCATATTCCCTTCAAAATGGTTAAATTCATTTAGAAGGGTTTTTCTAGATGTAAAGAATACTTTAAAGTTTCGTTTCGATTCTTCATCCTGATCGCCTTGGTTATAATGCAATGCTTTACGAATAATTTGATTTAGCATCAAAGGGCGATTGGGATTTATTGTAACATTGAAAATTTCAACAAGTTCCTTTTCAACTCTCATTCTTAAATAATAGTAGATTAGTGTCTGCCTAAGTGTTTCCGCCAACAAAGGGTATTGTTCACTGTCAACAATATTTATATCAGTACAATCTAATGACAATATATCATCTACTGAGATAACATGCGTATTAGCAAATTGATAGCCGAAAAGCTTTTTATAAAAATCCGTTATATCAACACTTGAGGACTCATAGCCATGCATAATACTTGAAAGACTAGTATAGATAGCATCTCCATCTTTACTAATATGTGAGTATCCTCTCATAAAAGGAATCATCGACATTAAAAACATCTTTTCATCCAAAATATGATTACTCAACACATTATTATTGTTTTGGAATAACTTAACCAGTTTATTTAGGTTAATCAGTATATCCTTTTCCTCTGTGTTCACCTTGATAAACCCATTATTGCCTCCAGACGTATTCCTAATAATGTAAAGGTTAAAACAGCCATTCTGTTGCACATCCAATAAACGTATTAAATCTGTATTGTGAGTAAGAATTATCTGCTTCTTGTGCTCCAAAAACTTGACAATGCAAAATGCGATTTTATTTTTATACACCGAATCAAAACTTGATATAGGATCATCCATTACAACAAATTCTTTAGTAGTTCTTCTCGCAAGCAGTAACTCAAAAGCTAAAGAAATGAAATTTTGTTCCCCCGTACTTAGATGAAGTTTATTCCTATCTACACCCAAAAACTCTTGTCCGCCTAACATGAGCTTGAAGTTTTTATCATTTTCTTCATCTCTAACAATTGTTATTTCTGGGCCTATATTTTCACTAATTATTTCTTGAATAAATAGCAATTCTTCACTATCAATTTGAGGCTGTGACTCTAATAGAGTTGAATATGTTGCAAAGTCTTGAATCATTGTAGTCCCTTCAAAGCAACTAAGTAAGGTGTTTATTATCTTGTTAGCCGCGAATGAAGTATATAATTCAATTTCTTCTTTTAGCCCATGTATGGATTCAATTTCACCATTAGAAATAAACATAATCAATTTTGCCCTAATATCAAATGGATCAGTAACTTTTAATGAGGGTTCATTGATTACTTTATCAAGAAGTTCTTTTGTTTTAGTGTCTAAATTTTCGTATATGCGCCTTCGATTCCCTTCTTTACGTTCAAGCAAAGTTGAAGCGTCAAACTCGTCATTATCACAAACTATACACGATTGCATACTACTATATTTTTTTATTACGCCAATAGCATCATCATTCTGCTCAATTATTGCAATTTCTGCGTTAGTAACTATATCATCCAAAGAAATACTCATAATCGTCTCGATTAGTTTCTTATCGCCACAATCATCAATGACAAATTGATATTTTTCTTCATTTAGAGTTTCTGGTATCAGAGAAGGCACTGTAGAAGAAATAAAATTGATAAACTCTTCCTTATTAATATTTCTCCCTCGACTTCTAGTAGGAATAATATCTTTGATATATCTTAATGCATCAGCGTTTACAATCCTATTTAGAAGATAATCTCCAACTTTCGTTACCTTATAATCACTCTTAATTGTCTTTGGTAATTCAGCAAATGCCTTTGTAAAACCATCTGCTATTTTTTTCTTAAGTTCATATTCTCTTCTTATGTCGGCACCGATTAAGTAATCCGATGTATCTCCCGGGATGACATTACGGTTAATATGATCTTTAATGACATGAAACATATTATTACTGCACTGTATTGAAGTTCCGTTATACTCTCCAATAAAGTGCTTATCTTCAGAATAGTTTTCAGATGCAAGAACTTCGCTTAAACTAGTTTTCCCAGTTCCATTTGGTGCATAAAGCACTGCAATTCCGCCACTAGACTGGCTTTGCATCTTAAACTCAATCTCAGCATTTCCATGCGTTATCAAATCATTAAACTCGTCCTCAAAAATTCCACCATTTCTAATTTTGCTGAACACTATCGTTTCTGGCACTTTTATCTCCCCCTTTGTGATGAAATACTACTCATTTAAAAATTAAACTTCTATTAGCATTTTCTAAAATGATTATAAAGTTATAGTAATATTCTAACATAGTTCAAATTACTATTGTGTATCGATATAGCATTTTTTTACAAATCGAACTTAAGGTCATCACCTTTGTGGCCCTGAGCAGCCTTTTTCTCTTTCAGCTTTCTGAGTAGCTTGCTGTCAATTTTCATACCGTTTGGGTTTCTATATGGCATCCTAGTTTCTTCGAATATCTTACTCATATGTTTCAGCAAACGAGATACAACAAGGGCTACAGATGGATCTCCGAACTTATCAATATTATCAAGAAAGAACTTTGCATACTCATTGCCCTGCTCTGCAGATAGCCTCAGCCATTTGATTGCTTGTTCTTTATCCTTTGGCACATCTTTTCCAAGCAAATAGTTCTTCCCTAAAAGATACTGTGAGAATGAATTGCCCGTTTCCGCAGAGCTCGTTAGATATTGAATCGCTTTTTCAATGTTTTTGGGCATCTCCTTTCCTTGCAAATACAATTTTCCAAGCTGATAACTCGCCCACGGGTTGCCATACTCATTCGATGTATCAAGGTAATGAATCGCTTGTGCTATATTTTTAGCTACAACCTTACCTTCAAGAAAAAGCTTCCCCAGTGAATAGGCTGTTGGGTTCTTGATATCTTTCAATGAAACATCATCACTGTCAGCCACTGATTGTAGAAACTCCATCACCTTTTTTAATTCATCTGGTTCAGGATTTTCTTCTTTAAGTACAATCTTGGCTAATGCGAAGCTTGAGTAGACATTACCCATTTTTGTTGATTTCAGATAGTAATCTTTCGCCCGTATTAGATCTCGCTCTGCTCCAACGCCGTTTTGAAGCATCCACCCCAGCCGGTACTGGATTTTATCATCCTTGCTAGTTTCCTCTAAGCTTTCGAACCCTTTAAAAGCTCTTTGAAAATACTGTCTCGATTTTGTTTCATCTTTGTCAGTTCCAATGCCATCCCGGTACATCTTGGCCACTTCAAATTTCGAATATGGAAATCCTTGCTTTGCGGACTTCAGATACAATTCAAAAGCTTTATTAAAATCTTGATCGACGCCTTGTCCTCGATTATAAAGTGCTCCAAGTGAATACTGCGCATACTTGTATTTTTTCTCTGCTGATAACTGAAACCATTCTGCTGCCTTTTGATAATCTTGGTCTGTACCCTGTCCTGCTGCATGCATTTTGCCAATGCGGTACTCTGTGTACTTCCATGCCTTGCTCGATTCTACTTGTTGAAATCCGGTAAAAGCTTTTACATAGTATTCATCTGCAGTGTCCGAATTCTTCTCCAAACCAAGACCCAAAGAATAGATTCTTCCTAAGTCATAAATCGCAAGCACATTTCCAATTTCTGCTTCTTGCTCTAGTCTAATTCGTGCCATCTTAAAATCTTGTGGAATGTCTTCTGTTCTAACTAAAAGTTTCCGAGCCATTTTATATGCATCGGTCCAGTCCACATAAAAGTCTTGATCGTTTTCATTCAAAACATTTCCACTCTGCACTTCACCCTGCTCATAGTCAAAGCCATTGAACTCTCCACCTACTTCATAACCATGAGGCCCTGGAATTTCATCATTGAATGACTCTTCAATTGCAGTTATCTCCTCAAGCTCAAATGACTCAAACGAAAACTGATTTGCCTCAGCAATGATCATATTCTTGATGGCTTTGAATTCCTTTTGCTCTGAAAGTGGAAGCCGGTTTGGGATCTCATCCATGTAACTATGGAATACCTCTTCTCGCATCTCATACCATAGCTCATATGCTTTAGCCACAATGTCTTCTTTTGAAAGTTCGTCAATCAATTCATCAACAAGCTTTTTTAAGCTTGGCTGCAAGTAACCGTAGACTTTCTTACCGCTAGAATGCTTTAGCTTTTCTGATAGCTCCAAGAATAGCGCTTCGATTTTGGGATTCTGAGCATGTCCTGTTTTCATTTCACCGATCAGTTTAAGCAGTGCTTCGTTACTCTCACATTTTAGCTGATCCCTTCTCTCCGTTTGCTGAGCATATATCTCTTGTACTTCACCTTTGAAGATGTTTTTTACAAGTCCAGACTTCATTTGCTCAATGCCCTTTTTCGTAAGAAATCCTTCATTGGGATCTGTCGAGTAACAGACCATATGGACATGAGGATGATGGCTTTCATTATGAAATGCTGCATACCATCTAAAATTCTGAATCGGTATTTTCATCGCCTCCGCAATTTCCGGGGTGAAATAGGAAAGCATATTATGCCAGGCTTTGACTTTATCAAATCCAGTTCGAATCGCATCTTCTCTTCTAAGTGAAATAATAGGAATCCATATGTTACCCGGATGATTACCCACTTCTTCTGCAATTCTGCTAAGGGCAATTTCATCATCTCCACCAGTGAATAAACCGTGAGTCCCCATTCGCTGTACCCTTGGACGGTTGGCGATATAATCCACGTAATTTTCTCGCTGACCGATTATATCCATGTTTTGCTCAAGAGCCATCGTGATAAACTCAGATGCGTTTTCTACTGTCTTGCTTTCAATGTAATCTTCATACTCAAATAGTTTCTTGGCTTCAGGGAATTCATTAATAATCTGCTGAATCAAATCCCCCTGTTTCAATGTTGAAGGAAGACTGCTCCTTTCCTTTGGTAACTTTTCAACACCGCATCGAGTCGCCATGTAGGTTACAAGATTGGAAAGATGAGCAGCCGACTTTTTTGTGCCCCCTTTTAAATATGGGCATTTTAAAACGATCCTTGGCATTGGTCACCTTCCCTTCATGTATTATTCTTCAATTCCATGTTGAAACTTCAACGCTTCCTCTATACTGATTTTTCCCTTTGTCTTTTTCACTTCGTTAACACACCGGCCACGGAGTTTTCTTAAATCTTCATCACTGATCTCAAGCCCTGCTGCAAGAATGTTCATCATCATGGACATCTCAACAGATAACCTAAAAAGATTCCCAGAGTGCCTGCTTTCTGTTTCTCTAAGTAGCCCCTGCATTGCTGCGACGATTACCTTGGACAAGTATTCCGTTGCACCTTCACTGTTAAGGTAGCTCATATAGAACTGCAAAGCCTTTTCGATAAACTCACTCCGATTTTTCACGTTATCTTTTTCCAGCATTTCATCCATGCGCTTCATTGTCTCAGGATAAAGCCACACTGCCGTTCTGCTCTTGGCTTTATTCTGCAATTGACTCAATCACACCACCTCCAAATCGCCTTTATTTACCTATGTCCACCCTATTGACCACCTGAAAGGCCCTGCAATATGGGCATTCTTTCCCCATCCGACCACCTGTTTGTCCCATTTGAGCGATTCTGACCACCTACCCGAAATCTTTGAACGCTCGGCACTGCCGGGCGAAGTGGGCGAGAGGTGGCGCTTTGCGACCACCTCTCTTTATCCTGCACCAGAATAATAATTAGAATCAGGCACGATTAACCCCTAATTTCGACTTTGATTTCTGATTATATGCCAGATTTTATTTTGCCAAACTCGGCTCAAATTTCGCTCAAATATTAGCAGGGGGTAGTGTTACTCCACTCCATGCTAAATAATCGTACACAGGGGCAAATAATGGCTCAAAAACCCGATTTACTACTGCCCTTCATGAGATGTTGGAATGGATTTCGGCTGAGTAGTTGTTTTGATTGCCTTTTTTGTCTTTTCTGGTGCGATTTCGTCCTCTTCTCGTTCGTCAATGTACTCTCTGACATTGGCCGGCACGTATTTCTCGTAAAGCTTTTGTAGCTGATCCGCCATCTCTGCCTGCAGATCGGCCTCTTTTTTCTCCATATACTTCTTAATCGCTCTCAGTTTTTCAGCCTCAAGGCTGATTGAAATTGTTTCTTTTTTCATAATCGTCATCCTCCAAATATGATTTTTCATAGCTCTAATGCACAATGTTAAGATGAGAAAAGCCTACATCGACATGCTCATCTCTTGTGATTGTTCTTCACCTTGCTCCTGATTTTCATCAGCACTCTCGGATTCAACCAATTGATTTACTTCCACAGTTTCCTCATTTTGTTCTCTGGCGTTACGTCTTCTGCCACGTGTAGAAGGCATTGGCGCAGTTATTTCTTGCGGTTGTTCCTCTGCTTCAACCCTTACTTCAGTTTGTAGACCTTCAGCAGGATCGTTTCGATCTAGGTATCTTCTTGTTGCTGCCGGAACATATTTTTCATAAATACTTTTGATATGGCCCTGCAGTTCTTTCTCAACTGTGGTGTCCTTTTCGTCCATATAAAACTTGAGCGCCTCCAACTTTTCTTTTGGAAAGCTCACCTGAAGCGTTGTTTTTTCTGTTGTTATACTCATGATTTGCGCCTCCTAATAGTTGAAACTAGTAACGATCATTCTCGGTTGAGCCTCTGGCTCATCACCAGAAAATACAGGGGCATCCTTAAATTCACTAGCGAACACCTCCATCTGCTCATCTGTTAATGAAATAAATTCACCATCATCGCTATCGCCACAAATGAAAAAAGGACCGGCAATAATGTCATTACCAATCCTTCGATTCAACTCCATTCCATTCAATTTTCCTTCTTCATTCACAACAGCAATGCAGTTGTTATCCAGATAAACACATTCAAACATACCCTCTACTTCAGCTTGAATCCCTTCAAGGTCATTGACCATTTCTTTTTCATAAGGCATTTTCCCGGGTTCAATTTTCAGTACCTTAATCGTATTTTCGTTTTTCATCATCGTAGTCCTCCCTACATTCCCATATTTTGTTCTAGCTCAGATGGATTGATATTTTTGCAGAAGTCGAGGTAAAGCGTCATATCAAGGCAATCCTCCTCCAAGTTAATTTCCGCCATTTCTTCTCTGCCCTGAAGCTCGTTCACAAGCAAAGTCCCGATTCCGTTATTCGGTTTCACATTAAGGCTGTGCTGTTCAGCGATTTCCTCAAAGTACACAATCCAACTACCATTCGATGTATTTTCGGCAGCCTCCTGTAGGATTTGATCTGCTACTTGAGAGATTTGCTGATCAATGTACGCCTTAATATTAGGCATGAAACTGATGTATCTTGCATAGTTATAGCCGCTGCTATCAATCAAAATGCCATCACCACTTTCTTCATTCAGTGCAAGCAGACAGTGTGTTTGTCCAGACGGGTTTGTGAACATATCTTCTTTTTTATCTGAAATAAAAGACCTGTCCCTTAGCAGTCCTTTTGAAAGCTCATCATATTCACTTTGGTTCATCAACTGTATAGCTTCAATTACACATGGCTGTGTTTCTAGTTCACTCACTTTTCTAAAAAATATAGCATTTGTTTTTAGCATTTCTCCACGTCCTTTCTAGGGTAAGTAATTTCTTGGATTTTGTTTTTCACCGCCCACTCTGATTTCAAAATGTAGATGGTTTCCTGTACTTCTTCCAGTAGAGCCGACCTTGGCAATCTCTTGACCTACAGTTACTGGTTCTCCCTCACTAACAAGTATTTTCGAGCAATGTCCGTACAAAGTGATAACGCCACCACCATGATCAACAACGACATGATAGCCATATCCAGAGGTTGAGTACCTCACCAACATGACAGTACCGCTTAGAGCCGAGTAAACAGGCGTTCCTTTGGGCATCCCCAAATCTATACCGCCATGCCCTCTTTTCTTTTTGGTAAAGGGATCCGCTCGATATCCAAATTCGCTTGTCACAGCACTCCTCCAATTAGCGCCGACAGGTGAACAAAACCCATCCTCACCAATGAAAGGCTCAGGCGAAACTGCAATTCCATTAATAAAATCATCAAACTCACTGCCGTAAGTAGGCGCAGGTTTTCCGTATAAAATCCGATAATAGATTTCTGTTGCGTTTGCTTTATTTTCACTTGTGACGGTAATGCCCAATTTCTTATCTATATTTTTATAGATGGTAGGATGGTCTTTTATTGGAACTGTAACGGTATAAACTTCAGTATGAGTTGTTCCGTCTTCACCAATCACCGACCTTGTGCGTTCTTCATAAGTTACAAAACTATCAACAAACGCTTTGCTATTTACCTGGGATGGCTGCTCGGCGCCGAAATACAGAGAATAAAAAATAGCCTTGATCCGTGTTGAATCCAGACTATCTCCTCCTTCTATATTTGAGTTTACCTCTTTGATCGCATCGTCAAGAACAGCAAAGCTACTTCGCATATTCTCAATGTGCTCGCGGTACTCTGCTGGTACATTACCCGCTATAGCACCTCCATGAAAGCACAGTTCTAGTGCTGCATTGTTATGATTTGCAGTTCCTGAAAGCATCCCGCAAAGGATAGCGATTAACACAATGATTGGAGACAGTACGGCGACTATTGTCCACCCAATACTTTTTCTAATTCTTTCATCACTAAGGGCCATTGCCACAGCTCTAGCCACTAAAACCGGATCCGCCATTTTTTATCACCACCACCCGAGTCCATACATATTATCTTGTTCGTAGTCTTCAACTTGCTCTGATTCCATTCGTTCTTTGGTATACTCGACTGCCCGTTCTAGAATTTCCGTATCAAAACCTGCAGTCCGATAGCCTTCTTCAATTGTTTTTAAATAAAAATCAGACGGAATGCCAAGCAAATGCCCTTCTGTCATTACATATACAAAAGCCGACACAGACTCACCATCTACCTCAAGTTCCACAGTTTCCTTGTCATAAAACCTCGGATATCCTTCATATCGGTCTAGTGCAATTTCGTCCTTTGGACCCACAGACCAAATCATAGCAGGAACAGAACTACCTTCCTTCGGTTCTATTGTTGCATAAGCACCTGTTTTAGACCCTCTGAAAAGGAGTTCATAATCTTTGATTTCAGTTGTTCCCACTTGTTTTGCAGTGGGACAACGTTGTTTCATTTGGGGCAAATTCATATTGCTGCCATAGGCGATATATAGTTTTTCTTTCTGCATTTTTCCCTCCTACATTCCCATAGACATAGAAAAAGCAGGAGACTCTTCCTCCTGCTGAATTTCTTCAATGGCTACATATTCCGTTTGATTTATTACTGATTCACTAGGTTCAATGAGCTCTTGCTCTTTTTTCTTTCGAAGCCTTTCTTTCTGTGCAATGGCCTGTTCTGGGGACTTCCATGCGATGTTCCCTTCAAGATGATCTAGCAGATGCTTTCGTGCTGTTTTAAATTCATCTCCGATAAGACCAAGGCGAAGTAGCCAAACACGGAACGTATATTTTTCATTGTCTGATACCGTTTTGATAGGACTTGCTGAGCGTTGGTTGTAGGCTTGCGCTGTAATTGCCATACAGAACTGAACATAAGCTTTCGCCTTACCTGCATGAAGAGCTCCATTAAACGCTCTGAATTCAATCGTTCCCTTTTGAAAGACAGAATGAAGATTAAGGCAGTGATACCTACTGTCATGATAATGCTGATAGCTACCATCGTTCCCCTTGTACCACAGGTTCTGCATTTGATTTATGGTTTTGGGCTTTTGGCGGTTCATGCTTTCGAGAAACTCTGGATCTATTTTCTTGCAATAGCGCCGTTCTCTCTGCGAATCCACCTGTAAAGCTCGGTAGACCATATCTTCTTTTGAAGCAATAATGTTCACCAAATTCCTGAGCTGATAAGCTTCAAAGGGTGCTGCATTGATGTGAATATGAATGCCACAGGATCTATTACTGAAAGCCCCTGCCTCTCTAAGCACTCGAATCATCTCCTGAATCTTTTCAATGTCCTCATACCTACAAATCGGGCTTACCAGTTCAACACTGTAATCTCGGTCGGCAATCTGCTTGCGATTCCCCACTTTTTTCTGGCACTGAATGCTGGCATCGCTGACCAGTTTCCACTTTCGATTTTCATTATCTGCAACAGTATAAGTGCCGTACCCACCTCCCTCATAATCCGTATATCCGCCAAGATATTCTGAAAGCACCTCGGCAGCTCTTTGTCTTGTAATGCCCGTCATTTCAATTTCAATTCCAAATTTCTGATCTCGTAGGTCCATGGTTCACCACCTTACCATGTTCGCTGATTATTGATAGTTCCTTTGATGCCATCAATGTTTCGAAGCTTTCCGACTTCTTCAAACAGATTTATTAGCTTTTCTCTTCTGTAAGGATCAATTAACTCGTCACGGCAACTGGCATTCAAATGATTAAGTTGTTTTACTACCTGCTGCACCTCAGTTTCAAGCTCCAATTGTCTATAGCCAAGGCCCTTACTTTGATTGATAAAACTGCTCAGGATCTGGTCGAATCTTTCAATGTCATCGATTGAATAACAATAATAGGCCTCAAAAGGATTATCATAGATTTCTCCATCCATGCATCTTCTAATCTGGCCAATAAGTCTTTGCCTTTCTTCTGTCTCTGCTTTTATATATCGCTCCATTAGGCATAGCAGATCATTTACTTGATCTGGTGCATAGGTAATGCAAGCCTTCATGTCAGCAATGATCTCGTCCTTCTTCTTTTTAAGTTCCGCTAGATTTCTCTGGGTATTCATTATCTTCCACCTGCCTTTCCAAACAGCTTTTCTTTATATGCCGGTGCATGTACGGCAAGGTTGTATCGTTCGTTCCCACACTTATATAAGCAGACGCCACGTTGAGGGAACTTAATGAGGTTGTATTCTGACTCTTCTAATTGCAAGGTGTCCATGTAAAACTGCTTGTCGATATTGCCAGCATTAAATAAAAACGCATGCGTTGGAATGGAGAACAGCGGTTTTGTCAGTTCTCTGATCCCCTCGATATTGAAATCTTCAAGGTTTTGAGAACTTAGAATAACCGATGATTCTTTCTTACGCACACGTTTCATAAAGTTTCGGATATATTCAATTGCAGTGAGATTGGTTAAGAACAGATAGAGTTCATCAATACCTGCAGTTGTATTGCCTTCCGTCAGAAGCTTGTCGCTCATGAAGGAAAGTATATTGAAAAGCAAAGCGTTTTTGACATTTTTACTCGCTTGAAGCAGGCCTTTTACACCAAACACTATGAAGCGATTCGATGAGATGTTGGTGTGTCCATTAAAGAATTTACTTTCAGCACCCTGACACATGGAGTGGAGCCCAAGAAGTATTTCTTGAAGCAGTTCTGTCGTATAAAGTTGAAATTTGCCTTTGTCATAGTTTTGATATTCCTCTTCTATCAATTGGTAAAGGTCTGAAAGGATCGGATAGTCATTGGAACTTAAGCTTTTAAAATTGGTATTGTCACTGATATTCCACTTGATATATAGCTTGCCAAGCATAATTTCAATGACATCAATATGCTTATCATCAAAATCCTTATAGCATCTAAAGAAGTCTTTTAAGAATGAAATATGCTGACTGAGTTTTGTTGCCTGTCTAAAAGCAATGGGTGCATCCTTATCTTGTGGCGATCCACCCTCATCCCATGTTTTGGGTTCAAGCGGATTGATCATGTACTCACCAGACATCAAATCTACAAAGCATCCACCGATGTTATCAGCGAGCTCCACATACTCATGCTCAGGATCAAGGCAGATGACATTCTTGCCAGATTCCAGTATGTTGCACAAAATGAGTTTCAAAAGATAGCTCTTGCCCTGCCCGGAGTTCCCCAAGATGAGGATACACGGATTGGTTTTGTCATCATCTCTCTTGTCAAAATCTACAATGACATTGGATCCATATTTGTCTCTGCCTAAATAAAAGCCATTGCTATCGGTCTTCCCCGAATAGTTGAAGGGATATAGATTGGCGACTGATGATGCCGGAAGCACCCTTTCATACTGACTGCCGAACACATTTCTACCCGTTGGCCCAACACACATAAAACCCTGCTGCTGTCTAAGCATCAACCGATCCACATTCAATTTGCTCCTTACAAGCTCAGTCAGAACATCCGTCTGCAAGAGCTTTAAGCCATCCATATCACTAGCAGTAAGTTCAATATAAACAGCACAGTGAAGTAATGGTTCTCTATTTCGGTGCATGGTAGATACCAAGGTAACCACATCTTGAAGGTTACTTTCTGCGGTGACGGTCTGCTGAAGGTCATTCGTGCTTGTGGAATGCATGCGGTTCTTATTAGCTGCATTATGAATAATTTTCTTTTCTTCAGTTGCTGTCACCTGTCTTGTATAGATACGCAGTGTAACACCATCTTTTTCTCCCAAGTGTCCTAGAATTGCTTGCTCATTGGTGCTTGTCGGATACTCTCGAAGTGCCCAAACACAGCGGAACGTGTTGCCACAAATAAAATGGTCCACGTTGAACTTGATGACTGATGGAGCAATCATATCGACAAATGATTTTACTTCACTTCCCGTCATATCATTGGTTTTTATCTTTTTCATTCACTCACCCTTTCTTTGCAATAAAAAAACAACTTCAAAGAAAATTCTTCAAAGCTGCCTAATATATTGTATTTAAATTAGTTCGGTTTGGTAATTGATAGCATTCAATTAAAAATATACTTAAAAACTAATCTTGATCCATTACCCTTTGGTGGTTCTTCTATTACCTCATACTTATATTCTCCATCTAACGTCCTCATTGCGGAACACACTGTTGGCATTGCATTTGCCATCTTTAACGTCTGATGAATATCTCCCGAACGAATTACGAGATCTTTTTTTCCTTGTGCTTTTGCAATTTCGATTTCTTTTTGAATGAATTCCCTCACTTTCGAGACAGATGGGTTCACCGACTTATTTTTAATCTCAACCACTTCAGCTTGTTTTGAAGATGTCGTCTGATTCCTAATAGTATTTATTTGCGCTGTATCCAAATCATTATTAAGCGCTGTATTATACTGAGGTTTATAGTATTTAATGAGTTCCCTCTCAGCTTTATTATAATCATGAGTTCTATGAAAATACACAGAGACTGTATGCCCCGATTTAATAGAGTCGAGTACCATTTTGTTTATCTTACAGTTAGTAGATTGGCCCCCAATAAAACAATTTTTGGGTGAAATATTCCCGTACCCCATATTGAATCTTTGAGCAAAATCCGCTGCTTGACCAATGTAGACAAGTATGTCATCGATAAAAAACGCATATACCCCTGCTACTCCCGACCATTTCGAATGTATTGAAAATTTACAAAATGTACCTGAACCATGTTTATTCAACTCAAAAGAATCCTTTTTACTGTAATTTTCTTGCGGAGAATACTCTTGAATCTTACCCGATTCATCTAAAATTGGATTAATATCTTGGATATATTCGAAATCATAGCTCAGCAATTTCTTCATTTCAACTCACCTCAAAATAGTTTAATCAACGAATCATTTGTACATACTAATGCATTGATTATACCACCTTGGTATATTTTGCAAAAGGATTTGGAATCGATTCATTAATCACCAATAATCACCCACCTTTCGCCATCATAATCCTCAAACTTCTCTGTCGTTACATTCTGCTCGTAGTAGACTCCGAGTAATCGCTTTATGTCAGCATTATCTGCTCGTCTAGCAGTAAAGCCTTGATCCTTAAGGCTTTTTTCAATTCTTGATAGATAAGGAAACACATCTGAAGTTTTATCTTTCTGACTGTTCTCATCGCCTCTGTTTAATCTAATAATGATTAGAAACTCTCGAGCAGTAGCCATTTGAACCTGCATTCGGTCGAGATTGGTACTGTCCATTTGAAGTAGTTTTCTAATCACTGGATTTGATTCTTCTTCCATTCTTTTTTTCAGGTATTGCTTGTTTTCATCAAAGTTCTCTTTCGAGTTTAGACAAAGCATTTCGATCTCAGCAATTCCTTTAAGCACAGTCATGAGGGCATAGATCCTTGCACTGACTGTTGATTCAGATAAAACAGAAATGTTTGTTGGATGAATGATGAAATAGACTAGTTCCCCATATGCCGTTTTAATGCTATAGTCCGTGATTTCATTGATCCCTATAAGCTCCCTTGTGGACTGCTTTTGTTTTTCTTTCTGACGATTATTTTTCAAATCTACAACCTCCATTCATACATTTGCGGTTTTAAAATAAAAAAAGCACAGGCATAACGGATAAAATCCAAAATACTCGTGTCCTCAAATCGGATTGCTAAAAAGGCATAAACTGCTGTTATTACTATAGGGACCAAGATTCCAGTCTGTGAAAGTGCAAATACAGAAATCAGAAGTCCTACTCCAATAATGCCAATATCTTTTAGTTCCCAAAGCCAAAGTGTGGCTTTAGCTTTCAGATTGTCAGGGTACATGTACATCTATCGCTCCTCCTCTTCTTGTCTGATTTTTCTCAAAAAACAAGCAATTCCATGCATAATAAAATCTACACATGGAACTGCTACACTATTTCCGAGAGCTTTATATCTCGGACTATCTGATGCTTTTGGTATATCTGTCCACCCATCTGGAAAGCCTTGAAGTCTTTCACATTCTAGTGGGGTTAATCTCCGAACAAGATTAATTGAGGATAGTCTTTTATCAATTTCAGTATCCTCTTTTTTCTCAGATGTCATCTCTTGATAGTCTATTATGCATTTATCTTGACTCACATATTGATTTCCAATTCCTTTTTCATCACCTACACACAAAGCTCCAACGATATTCTGGTAGGCTTTCGGGATTGAACATACAGCATGGATGTCTGCTGTAGTCAAGGTATAGCTTATATTTTCTTGAAAGCCACAACCATTTCCACCATTCTTATCTTGCCGATTGATGATGTTACTTGCGATACAATAACTTTCGTCATTCATGTGTTTTGAAACCAAAGGAACATTATTACCACCTGTCCCGTATGTTGCTGCAATAGTTGGTGCTACATTTAGTGGGCCAGTGTATCTACAGTCCTTCGCATGATTATCGAATAGAAGCGCTTGTTCATTTTCTTCCTTTTCTAATTCAACACCCTCTTTGTAACGCTGAGTCACTATTGGCAGATGTCCTCCCATGCAAGCTCTCAAAGTGGATGTAATATTCTCAGTGATATCCATCCGATTACCACCTTGGTCGTTAAGGCAAATCATAGGTTCTGTAATAAAGGTCTGCATCTGCATATTTTGAGTTGCCATTAACGCACCTGATATTCCATTTAGATCGATGCCCTCGTTTCGTTGATTGATGTGATATGATCTCAGTTCTGTTGCCAAATTGTTCGATAAATCTTGATCCAAATTAGCGATACCTGCCTGAATTTCGAGAGCCTTTTTAAGTTGAAATGGTAGTTCTTTATCTCTAGCTTTCGACCTTCTAAGTATTCCTAAGCAAGCGGTCTTGCTCAAATAATATTTTGGGAGCGGTGTATCCTCCAAAATCTGCGACAAGAAAGATTCTTTTGCGTCGTTGGGCGACACCCCAGTGTTGAGCATCGAGAACTCTCCAAGCAACGGAGAATTGACTTCCCAAAATGCACCCAGCAGATTTCCATACCCCTCCCGGAGGTCGAGGTATAAGTATGTTGTTGTCAGCAATTCTTGCGGTTTCCTCAAGAACTGCTTTGAAATCTTCTCCTTCTGCTGATGAAAATGCTCCAGGGACGTTTTCCCAAACGAAGAATCGAGGTCGCACAAGGTCATTTGTTTTGCCTCGTTTTCCATCTTCAATCCTCATTTCTTTCGTTATCCTTATCTGTTCCATGAAAAGCCCTGATCGCTCACCGGCAAGTCCAGCTCTTTGTCCTGCAACAGATAAATCCTGACAAGGAGATCCTCCACAAATAATGTCCACAACAGGAAGGGTATTTCCACTAAGTTTTGTAATATCCCCTACGTGAAGCATTTCAGGAAATCTTATTTTTGTGACCTCAATTGGAAAACTCTCAATTTCACTTGCCCACAATGGAACAATACCATTGTGGACTGCTGCAAGTGGAAAACCTCCTATTCCATCAAAGAGGCTTCCCATAGTAATCATGGCAACGCCTCCCTTTGCGCCAGTCGTAACATTTTTATAATCCTCCCAATTAATCTATTTTGGTATAGCCTGTGCAATCGTTCTAGTTGTATTAACGGCTGCTTGAGCGGTGTAAACCGCGCTCATCACATTTGCTTTTGTTGATGTATCTAGACCAAAGGCACCCGCGATTCTTGGTACTTCTCCTGCTGATAACATGAGTCCAAGACCGAGGAGAGCGTTATCTTTTACCACCATTAGGCCTGCAGTCAGTATTGTTGCCTGCAAAAAAGTCGTGAGGCAAAGACCAATGATTTGCTTTATCCACTGAATAAATCCATCAATGTATCCTCTTGGAACCGAGAACATATAAAGACTTCCTACGGCTATCTGTATGAGCAGGATTCCACCTCTTTTAAGGTTTGCAAAGAACACTTTCACGACTGCATATCCCATGAGGATAATAATAAAAAGTGCCATAATAGGACTCGTTATCGTAGAAAGTCCACCGAACACACCTGAACTGCCTACGCTTGAAACGTCACTGATGTTTCCCAGTTCTCCAATGATTGCATTTGCAAGTTCACCAACACCGCTATTGTGACCCGTAATGCCTGCGGTTAAACTGCTTTGTAGAGTTACTGATAACTTATAGAGTTCGATTGGTACAGTTGTGAAAAGACTCACTGCCATGAATCCTTTAATAGCATTAAGCGCAGCATCTTTGACACTTCCTCTTCCTGATTGATACTCAATTCCTGTTTCAAAGCAAGACACAACTAACCCCACCACATACAGCATCCAAGCAAGATAAGTGAAAAAAAGCACAATGCTTTGCACCCATGTCATATCAAAAAGCTCAACACCCATGTTGCCCATCTGGGCAAAGAAATCTCCCAGAAAACCTACAAGATGACCATAAAACCAGTCAATAATCTGGTCCATGACATCACCCATTACAAAATCCCATATAAACATTTGACAGCTACCTCCTTTCCATCAAAGTGAAAAGGCATGCCGTTTTTGTCACGACATGCCTCTCTTCATTACATTTGTTGATTTAGGGAATAACTGTTTCTCATCTCTTGTGTCTGCTCTTTGAATAGCTCAGCATAGTCACTCACCGATTCAGCCATTACTTTGTAATCTGCATTAGTCGGCTGGTAAGCATACCACTCCGCTTTTTCGTTATAAATCCAGATGTATGGTTCTATGCCATCTCTAAAATTGGGGTTATTAAGCTTTTTCTTCCCCCAAGCATCTGAAAATTTCAAAGTGAGTGTGTCAATGACGCCATCATTTTTATCAATGACTGTCGCCTTGATCCCTTCATATTTCTGATGAGTTCCAAGCGTTACAAATTCAAGTTTCATTCTAGTCTTCTCACCCAAAGTACCATAGCAGGCTTTTCCGATGAATTTGACATCATTGAATGCGTGATCTTTTGCGAAAAATTTTCTTAGTTCCTGTTCAAAAAAGTTCATAGACAAGGCCTCCTATATCCCGAGTATTTTCCAAATATATGTTGGGGCAGTTAATGTGAAAACAAGACACGCAAACAAAATGGCCGGCGCTGCCCATTCAAATTGTCCGTGTTTCCGATAGTCAAAGTATGCCATCCCAAGTTTAGCAAAGAAAAAAACCGCTAGAATAAGGTCGATTGCCGGAAAGACTACCTTGTTCACAACGGTTTTGATTTGCCCAGATGCATCAGTCCAAGTGCTCTCAATTGCTCCTGCAACATCTCCAGTACCACCTGCAAAGGCTGTGGTACTAAACATTAATGTCAGCAGCAATACCATGCAGATAATCACTGCTATTTTTTTATTTTTTTTCATTTAGATTTTCCACCTCTCTTTTTTTGATCTAAGGTTTTAGCGGTGCAATGTGCCAGTCATTCCAAAGGTTGCCCCTGATTGTTAATGAGTCCGATAGGTTCATGGATAACATCCCAACAGGAGTCCATGCATCGATGACCCAAGTATTCACTGTGTAGTTTCCATCAGGCATCCATATAGGTGTGAAGTGTGTTCGGTTACTGTAAGTGCTATATGGATTCCTCTTATACTCAAATCTAGCCGTTGATCCACTTTGAATTTTTTCAAGTAGCCTCCAGTAAGTTTTGTACTGAAACTCAGGAAAATAAGCCACTGCATTTTGAGGATGTGTGACTGCAGTACTCTGGTTACTGGTGATTGATGCAGTTACAGATTCATTGATTCCGTATCCACTTTTCATCGTTCTGCCATTTGCTGTTGGGTTTTTACTGTCGCATCTGATACTCATGGTCGATGAAAAAGTAGCATAATATTGATCAAGGTTAAATTCCCACCATCCTCGATCAACCCAATTTGATACCCAGTAACTACTCGAGTGTGAGTTTCCCTCGCTATCCGTCCATGAGTCTCTCTCCCAATGACCTTCATCGACCCAGTATGCAAACCACCAAGGTCGCCAAATACTCCAATCTGCCCTTGTCATTTCTTGTCTTGCAGGTACTGATGAAAATGTGAACTCATCGTTCCTATCATCTGCTACAGGATTTGGTGGCGGATTCTTATCAAGGTCAATGATTTTAACATGAATCGTTGATTTCGAAGTATTTCCGGGACCACTTACAGTTACTTGTATGGTCATGTTTTTTGGTTCCGAAGGCGTCCTCCATTTGACCCATGCCAATTGTGAATCACCACTCGGATAAAATACATTTCCAACGTTATAGGTAGTTCCTTCAATGCTAAAACTGACCCGCGTTGGGTGATCTGGATCCGATTGACCACCACTAACCGTAACCGCTGTGATGACATCCGTGTTGACTCGGTATTCATAATCATTAGCACTTACTACTGGTGCTTCGGTTGGTTCATCCTTATACCTGACTATACCAAGTCCTAATGAGGATTTAATATTTGCATTTGTAGCTGGTGTTGTCGTGCTACCACTCCACGCAGGATATCCTAAATCCGCAACTTCTAAGAACATGGCTAGTGGCAAGTTTTTATGAGTTAATGAAACCATTCTTTTTCTTAGCAAGCCATTTACTTTCTCATCATACATTGCAGCTTCAGTCGCTGTAGTTGCAATCATAACCCCTTCAAATTTATAATATGCCATTGGTTCAAGTAGTAATTTGTAATCGCCACTGACTAAAACGTCATAGTTCATACCGGTCTGATTGGCAATCAACTTGACCAGATACTCCGAACAGAAGTATTTTTTAATAGCTGTTATGTTATTTTTCCCGCTCGTACTGATTATCTTAGGCATGCTCTGAGATGGTTTCACACTAGCATATCCACCTTTTACTGGTGATAGTGCTCTACCGCTACTGTATTGGACTTTACTCACTTTACCAAAGTGATAAATGGACGCACTGGGCTGCTTGTTTGTAATATCAATCGGTGTCGTTACTACTGCATGATCACTACTTCTAACAACAGTAACTCTAACGCCTTCATTCCCGGGATTCCATACATTGGTACTGGTTCCCGAACCCATATCCCCACCACCGGTATCGATGTTTCCGTCCCCATCAGCAAATGCATTCATTGGTACCAATAGACTGAATATCATCAGAATCATCAAAACGCTTCTAGCTATTTTTTTCATTTGTGCTCCTTTCTGCAAAAGAAAAAGCACCGCTATATGCAGTGCCCTCATTTGCTACTATTCTTAATTCATCGATCCAACTTCTTTGTTGATATCTCCATCGCTTTCTCCGTTAATCACTTGATTCGCTCCGCCATCTGGCACACTATCAAATCCGGGTAGCCCACCAGAAGGTTTCTGTTCCGTAGTCGTTACCGGTTTATTTGGCTTTGGTGTTGTAGTCGTTGTAGGATTCTTATCTTCTGATTTTTGTGGATCTACTTTTTCACCGTCAGGCTTTTGTGTCGGATCAGTCAGTTGTTCTTCAGTATAAGTTGGTTTATCGGGAACATCACCTTGAATTTTTTGGTCTGTTCCTGTATCGTCTGCACCACTATCCACTTGAGTTTCTTTTGGCACTTCGATTGGCTCGACCTTGACCTCGTCATTTTTATTTGTTTCTGCACCATTTGGGTTTTCTACGACAACCTTGCTTATTTCAGTGTTCTGAGTATTATTGATTGCCTCGGTCACTGGTGCTTTCGTAAATCTAGCCCCGATCATCACAATAAGTGCCACGCTGATCACAAGACCGCAAGCCAGTACTACTCTTTTCTTCGTTTTATCATTAATATTTTTCATGAGAAATGCCTCCTTAATTTTTAAAGTATTGTCCTTCTTAAACCTCACCCTAGCACAAGCCTTTTGAATAGTCTACTATAATTTTACAAGTTCTTAGAATCTAAAATTTCGGGGTGTAACCAGCGCTGTTTTTGACCTTAATTATCATGGGTGGCAGAAGTTTTCCACCAAATGATACAGGTACTTCAAGCATAATGGAACTATCCACCTTAAACCTTTGCTGTTTAATATCGCCGCTAGCCAGTGGTGCATTTTGGATATCAACATTCAAATCCCATATTTTAAACTCTGTTTTACCTTCACCGGTTGTTTTAATGTGCTCATAGCCAAGTTGCTTCAGACCAAGAATGCCATCTAAACGATCATAAACATCACCATAGTCGAAGGACTCTTCAAAATCTGTATCAATAGGTTGATACCCACCTGAGTACCCTTCACGAACACCATGATAAACATCATCATAATTGTCACTGACTGTTGAAATGACAGCTGACTGAAGTGCATCACGAACACCCTGTGCAACTATCATGAGCCTAAAATATTCAGATATTCCAGTGAAAATCATGACCAAGCACAGCGTGATGGCAACTGCTAGTGGAAAACCACTACCTCTGTTGTTTGACAGTATTTTTTTTACTTCCAATAGACCTCCCCCTTTCCTGCAGCATCAGCTCTGAGGGTAATCGGGAAGGAGCCAAAACCGCCAAACAGTCCTATGTTAATCGGATAAGTCACTGTCACTGATATTTCTTCGTTGAGCTGAATCTGACCCGATTTTGACCATACAATCGTTGGGATAATTCCAGTTTTTTCTCTTAAAATCAGTTCTCTCTGTGTAGTTTCTGTTCCCACTCTTCCAGCAATTTCTGCTTCTCTCATTAGCTCAACAGCAAAGGTGTCCACCTGCTGTTTGATGATGTAGGCAGGAAACACCTTCACAGCAAGCGCAATCACGAGCATTGCACAAAGTACAAGCACAACCACATCAATGTATCCTTCACCACGGTTGCTTTTTAATAAATGCCTCACACTTCACCACCTCCCCTAAAACATTCCGCCAAGGGAACGTAAAATTTCATACACAATAATTGCCATGTAGGTCATGAGGAAACACATGAGCATGATGAAACTGAACACTCGAATTTTGGGTGGTATCTTCATTGCCTGTGCTTTCAATCTTTGAAGTTCCAGTTGTTTCATATCATGGGCAAGCATCTGAAAATATACGCCCCCTTCGTCACCCCTAAGAACACCAATTAAACCTCTTGTGATATCCGATAGCATAGGCGAGTTGATTCTTGCCTCAAATCTTGTAAGGGCCGCTTCATAACTACTAGATCTCATATCCGCAGTTAAAACGTCCAGTTCATTTCCAAACTCCTCCCCAGCATTTTTCTTAAAGTTCTCAAGTATGCCAAGAACATCTCTACTTGCCTTCAGCTCTTGTGTAATCGTAGCCACAAACCTTGGCAGTTCTGATTCGATTTTTTCTCTTTTGGCAGACAGTTTTTCATCGGCCTTTTTAATTTCTTTGAAGTAGATCATCACCGCGAGGAACATCAAAACAGGAGCAAGTAACGGCAAAACCAGAAGGCATGGGATAACACCAATTGCCACGAGCAAAGCCTTAACAAGTGCGAAAGCCATAAATTCTTCTGGACTTTGGTTCATGCCGGCGGCTTTTAAAGTGTTTTTCATCCTGCTTTTTTTGTATTCATCCATTGGAAGATGTTTGGCAAGTTTCACCGATAAACTGCCAATCAAAACATCCAGATTTTTCGCCTTACCCTTATTCTGACTTACCGCAGAGATCATGGCTTTCCCCGTTGCAAGTCTTGGAAGCTTAAATACCTCAGCTAGTATAAAGAACAGACCCACGGCAAAAAGAAGTCCAAATAGCACAATCAATATCATCATTTCTGCCTACCTCCTATACTCAATGGGCTGTGTCAGCTTAATAACAAATGCTGCTGAAATAAAGATTGCAGCGAAACAGATGGCTAGAATAATCTGGCCAAGAGGTGTATGCATTAAAGCGTTGTACCAGTCCTTATTCAAAAAATATAATAGCGGTATGTTTCCAACCACTAAGAGCTGCATGGAGATAAATTCTTTTCTCGGCTCAAAGACCATATTTTCTAGCTCGCCATTTACCACTCGCATATCAGATAATTTAGATACGATGGGTGTTAGTGTGGTTTTTAGGTTTCTATCAATCTGGCATGCAATCAAAGCATCGCACCATTCACGAAACACAGCGTTTTCAAGCTGAACTTTCATTTCCTCCAAACCTGCTGCAATGTCTGGGTTGATCATCTTAATGCGATAGACGAATCCCTTGAATACAGACAGAACTGGCGGATTCAGATAGTCGATATTTTCTTCTACCGCAGTCACAATATCTTCATTTCTTAGGTACGCTGTCGTGATGATCGACAGAGCTGTTTCAAGCTCAGCTGCAATATCCCTTTTAAAATGGGTTTGTGTCAGCCTCACATACCAAAACGGTAGAAGCATAAAACCGATACCAAGAACAGGCGCTGAAAAGAAATTGCCAAGCACAATTGCAATTCCACTGCCAATGGCAAAAAGAAATAACGACACTGCGCAGATCATTGGAAACCATCCTTCTCGTCCGGTCAGCTTCAAAATTGACTGCACTTCAATGACTTCTCGTCTAAAGTAAGACACTTTCTTTCGTTTGGTTATTTCATTTATTTCTTCTTTGATACTGCGCGGTTTGTTCAAAATATTTTTGAAAACGCTATCTGTAAATTCCATTGGTGATAGCGATAAGATGATAAAAAAGCCCGTGATCATTCCGATACAGGCAATTAGTAGTATCACATTCATCTTTAAGTCACTTCCCTTCGCTTCATTCGATTGATCATTTCAATGGGCATCCCATTTTCAAGGAGCCTTTTGGACAAGCTCTCGGAAATGCTATACTCCTGTTTATGTGTTCCCTCAATGATAAACTTGCCCTGCTCATCCATTCGATTCTCCGTAATGATGTACTGAAACAGTACGCGATAATTCCTGGAACCATCCGGTAGAATTTCGCATTCCATGATTTCCATCATCTTTCTCTGCTTGTTTTCAAGCTGTTTGCAAAAGACAACGATAGGATAGGCTTCTGTCACATATCCCATAAGCGTGTCATCTGACATATCCACCGCACGTTTACAAAGGGATACCATCCTTCGGTAAGTTGCTTCACAAGAGTTGGCATGAATTGTTGTAAGTACCGCAATACCTGTTCGAGCTGCCTCCTGAGCTGCGTTTGCTTCAGCCCCACGCATTTCACCAACCACTGCAATATCCGGATTAAATCTCAGTGCCATATCAAGAAGCATGATTTGGTCGACTCTTTGTTTTTCATTCTCGCTGTCACGAGTGATGGTATGAATCACTGAATTGACGACTTTCCCATCATCTTGACGGATTAGGTCTAGCTCACGGGATCCATTTTCAATGGTATAGATTCTCTTGTTGTTTGGGATGGTTGTAAGAAGCCATCCCAGGACCGTTGTTTTACCAGAGCTTGTCGCTCCTGCTACGCAAACAGAAATGCCGTAGCGAATCAGGTTGGACAGGAAGTCGAGCATCTCCTCCGTAGCTGTACCACTCCTGACAAAATCCTCTTTCCTCATGCTTTGAGGATTAACAATTCGGATAGATGCTGCAATGCCAACGTCTTCATCCACAAGTGGCGTTTTAAGGACAGCAATTCGGATATTCTTTGAAAGATGTCCAAGGACTGCAGGGCTTGCGTTATCAAGGACCATCCCAGAGACATGAAGCATTCTTCTAATGACATTGATGGCGTGTTCCGGTGAGTCAAAGTGCTCTTTCAATTTTTCATTTCGTCCATCAGAGTATTGCACCTCGATATCCTGCCATGAGTTGATATCTATCTCCTCAATGCCTTTTCCAAAGATGTATTTTGTGAGAAAACCATACTCAGCCATTTCGGTATATAGGGCATCAACCAGTTCTTGTCCTTCCATGCCCTTGACTGCAATTCTTTCATCCATGACGTACTTGCTGATGTAACGTTTCATCTGCTCTTTAGCATCTTCCAAGCCCTGATCCGTGATCAGAACAGAGTAGTTGCTAGAGATGTATTCTTGCACTTCTTTGAGGACAGTCTGAAAATCCTTCTTTTCTGACTCAGGGGCGAAAAATAAGGAGTGTGTACGATTTTCAGTACCCAGCTCCTTGTTTTTCTTATATTTGTTTGAGGTGTTCATGAGTTCTTCGATTCGATTATCCATTGGTTCGATCAGTTTTTCATTTCGATTATCTAGCATCCGAACACCTCCTTTGCAATTTTTTCAATTTCTTTTCTGTATTCCCTGCTGTTTTTAAGTGTCAGGTCTGCAAGTAAATTTCCTGCTAAGGTCTGTTCTTCCACTTCCTCTGAATAAGGCAGTTTAAAAGAAAGACTCCCAAGTGCTCCTGCCATATGTTCTATTCCGTGATTGGATTTGACATTGGATGCGACTTTGTACTGCTTGTCTATATCCCAGTTGCTGTTCTGTAAGAGTGACAGCTGACTGGAGAGATAGCTTATAGACTTCAAATCACAATTGGCAAGCCTGAGAACACTGTCACATTCAAGAAGTGAAACAGCTGATAGAATGTCATTGGCAATGTAGCTACTGCAGTCAATGATAACAAATGGCGCTATTTTTCTAAGCGATTCAATAAACTCCATCGCTTGCACTTTTGAATACGAAGCATAGGTGTACTCATTCTCGCCTTTCAGCATACCAATCATTGTTAGGTAGGCCATCTTCTTGTGGGTGATCATGTTGTATTTCACCAACGGTTCGGTCACATGTGTCGCAGACAGAATGCTTCCGAGTGACTTTTCACATTCCAAATCTGATGGCGGACAAATGCAAGGCAGCATCGGTGCAGTCATATCACACAGTACTAAAATGACATTTTTCTTTTTATCTGCAAGATACTTGGCTAGTTTGACGGCAGTCGTTGTTTTACCGGATCCTGGGCTTCCCCAGACAGCTAGAACACCGCCGTGGAGAATCTCTTCTTTTACTGATTCTTCTTTGGCATCACGGGAGAAGATTGAATTCTTCTTAAAATTGATCATCCTTATTCCCCCTGTCCAACTAAAGTTGTAGCATTAGTGCTGTTTTTGGGATATAGAGCATCTAAAATTTTAGTCTGAGTATCAAGAAACTCCTTAATATTTTTCTGGTCTCCTCGATACACAAGTGAAAGATGTGTCTTTCCATCTGCATCAAGACTAGCTAAAATATTTCCTTGTTCAGGTGTTACAAGTAGTGTAACTGTTGAAGGTAATTCTCTTTCGTCCTCGGTAACCTTCTGTTCACCTGTGTTGGCATCATACCCGCTTGAAGCTGTGACTGAAATGACTTCCACATATTTAAGCTCTGGCGGAATAACAGTTGCCCCCTGTTTTTTATAATCTGGAGCAATGATAGATACAATATCACCGCTTTGAAGCTTTCCGGAAAGACCATTTGCAAAACTCTTAATGGTAATGGACATAGCTTGCTTACTGCCATCTAGATTGTACAAATAAGCATTTTCAGCAGCTGGTGATTTTGAAACTTTTGCATTCAAAATGTAATCCCCAATTGATAAATCAGCAAGTGCATAGCTTCCAACTACTGTTTCTTTTGATCTCACAACATCTGTTGGGAGGTTGTACCCACCAACTTCAATATTTTGGACCATATCCTTTGTAATTTGAGCCCCTACCTTTATTTCTTTAGTCACTCTGACAATCTCAGTCTTTTGGCTGATGCCTTTATTGAACAATGGCGTTATGCCAAAGCAAATGAGGAGTGAAAGCACAATGCAAAACACCCCGACAACCATTCTGTTTTTAAAAATATTCATACGTACCTCCGTTTTATATAGATTCTTTTCTTTAGATTGTTACCGCATCACCATTTCCTGATCTGTGATCTGCTTTAATTCGCCTGTCTCAATCAGTTCGTTAATTTCATTTTCTGTATAAATGAGAACCTCCGCATTCTCGTCATTTTCAGGAGCAAGTACCACGGATCCTGACCACTTGCCTGCATATGCATAGGTTTCATGATTATAACTCGTTTCAAATCTATGTCCTTTTACAAACAGCTTCATCATCTCCTTCATAAAAAATAGATACACAGATAACCAAGAGCGAGAAAGGGCGCTAACGGATAGGCCATGCGCCCATGCTCCTTGTTCGAGATTCTGTAAAACAGTTTTACAACTCCGTGAAAAATGATCACTAGACTCAGTCCAATTGCCATCCCAGTCACTGTTTTCCAAAAGCCAATCACAAGTCCGACCGCAGCTACAAGCTTAATATCCCCGCCACCAATACCAGTTGGACTCATCATAGCTGCAATTAATAATGGTAGTGCTACTAAAATGCCAAACAGATGAACAGTCTTAAAATCTAATATTGATATCAGTGCAACCAACGACCAAATGATTGCTGGGATTTCTCTTTTTTTGATATCTGTATAGACTGCACATCCCATCAAACAGAAAAACAGCACCGTCTGAATGATACTGCTAACCTGCATAGTTAAACATGTTCCTGATTCTTTGCTCAAGAGTGGGCATGACCACCTCACCGAATAATGCATATAGACCTGCAAGAAGTAATGCTCCGAGCACTACCGCAATCAAGATTTTGACGGCTGTATCGATGTAGCCCTCACCTTTATGGTTACTGACTGCCACCTTTGCTTTAATAGCATATGTCATAGTAATGTCATTCACTTTTTTTATAAATTTCTTCATATCAGAATTACCAACCTTTCTTTATTTTGATTTACAATGTCATCGTTTGTGCATTTTCCTGAGTCGCTTCTTCTGAAGCTTTTTCTTTTTATTCCTGATCATGGCCTTGTGTCAGTGCCTGTTCATACGCTCCAATCACAGCTTTATCAAATTCTTTTCTTACTTCAGATGTACAAGGGAAACAGATATCCTTATACTCCCCATTGCCTGCTTTGTAACTCGGCATGGATACAAAGAGCCCTTTTGATCCTTCCATGAGTTTTACACCCCTGATGGCAAAAGCATCATTGATGTTGACTGTTGCAGTGGCTCTTAATGTTCCTTCTGGTCTGATACTTTGTATCTTCACATCATAGTAAAGACTAGATTCTCTTTTATTCTGAGTTTTCGCTGTTTTTCCCATGAGTCATTACTCCTCTCTAATTTGCACCACCATAGTTAAACATGTCTCTAATGCGTTGTGTGAGTGTAGGCATGACCACCTCACCAAACAATGCATAGAGTCCTGCAAGTAAAAGTGCGCCAAGTACAACAGCAATCAGAATTTTAACCGCTGTATCGATATAGCCTTCTCCCTTATTATTTCTAAGTGCTTTATCCGCTCTGATAGCCTGTCTTACAGCAAAGTTATTTACGTTTTTCATAAATCTTTTCATTGATAGTTCCTCCAGTAGTTTAGATTTTTTACATGCTCATTTTTATATCCTGTTCTTTTTCTTGATCCATAAATTCAATTTCCTTGAATCCGAATTGGTCCACATAATGAAATTCTCTGCCGTTTTCATCGTAAAGCTCCACCACATCAGAAATTGAAAGAGAGTGTCCTTTAAAATCTGATGGGTGGTTCAAGTTGAAATTTGTATAGATGGACTCAAGATCATTTGTTTCAAGTTCACAATCAAAGATAACATCGTAATTATCCTTACATGGCTCTCCAGAGGCTGTCACTACATCATCGTAAGATCTGAATCTGAGTTCAAAATCTGACTCAGGTTTAAGCTGCCAAATTCGAACTTTTTTAAGGGGACTGCTAGCCTCAAGTGAGCCCCCTAATTTTTCACCTTTAGAAAGCCTTTCAAAAACGCCTTCTGTCCAATTGGGAATGAACTTTTTTTCTGCAAGCCACTCGTCAAATTCTTTACCCTGAAACATCGTGTCAACAGTTGCTTCGTTCTCTTTGACATAACCTGCAGGATTCCCATAAAAGACAAGTAGTCCGTTTTTCATTTCAATTCCGCTCATTTACATCACCTCCCATTGCCCCATGTCCGCTCACATAAATTGATTTTAGGTTTAGGTTACTTCTACTTTCCATAAATGATTCTTTCAGACATCAGGCACTCATTGAGGCAAGATAAGCAAACTCCAATGTCCTTTAATAACTTAAGCATGTCTTCAGGCACATCGGTGAGATCATGTTTGTATTCAGCCTCCATGACGGTCACTTCGCCACTCGCCTCAGTTGTGAACGCACAAAGCTTAGCGTCTTTTGGAATGCCTGCATCTTCGAGAATAAATTCTGGCAGTTTGATTGCAACCGCATCTTCAGTTTCATCTGGGTCGCAATCCTCACAACAAATGCCTGTTGCACCAACTAGAGCGTTGTACAATTCTTTGAGTATTTCTTCAAGTCCATCAATGGTTTCTAATACATCCATCGCCGTCATTTCTGACTTTGTAAGCACTACACCACTTTTGATGATGGTTGCTTCTAACTTTCCGACATCACCAATTTTTCTTTCTGCAGATTCTGTAATTGGAAGGCACAGAAAACCTTTTACCGCTTGTTCTAGTCTTTTCATAAGCTGATTTCCTCCTTATTAAATTCGTTATTGATATCAAATAAATTCATTTGCCCCAAGCCGTCTCGCTCACGTTCATGCATGTCATAATTGGCTATGAGAATCTCTGAAAACTGAGCGCCATTATCATATCTTTGCTTGATGTTATTGATTCGGTTGTAACTCTCGATCGTGATGCCAGGGGCATCGTACAGTTCTCTGATATACTCGCAGTCATTGTAGGAAAGTAGAAACTTCCCTTCTATACCAAGCAGTGTATCTCTGAGTCTGATGTGATCTTCCTTTTGAAAACCACCTTCTCCGACATTCTTGTAGTACTTTTCTGTGTCGAAGTAAGGTGGATCCAAATAAAAAAAGCTGACAGGGCGATCATATTGCCGAATCAGCTTTTCAAAATCTTTATTTTCGATGACTACTTTTGCTAGTCTACGGTGAGCCTGCTCAATGATAGGAAAATTGCTTCTGATGTCATGGGGTTGGCTGCCGAAGCTCGTAAGTCCTGATGCATAGCTGTATCTGATTAGTTGATAAAAGCACGCTGCACGTTTGACGTCATTTTCAACATATGCCTTATCAAGGACAGCTTTGACTTCATCAAAATCCTCTCTTGAATTTAAAACATACTTCAGCTCATTTTGAAGTTCTTCATATTGATCTCTGACACATCGATAAAGGTTTACGAGCAAACTATTGAAGTCATTATAAACTTCAAAATCATTGCCCGGTGGCTTATGAAATAAAACCCAACCCCCTCCACCGAATACTTCAATATACCTTTCATAATAAAGCGGAAAGAGCGAAACAATCAGTTCCCTCATGGATTTCTTTCCGCCTATCCAACTCATAAAACTATTAATAAATCATCCCTCCTTCACACACACAAACCAGATTTGAAGCTGTTCATTGCTACTTGAATCCGGATAGAGGGATAGGGCATCTACCAGTCCATTTTTAGCTTCTGCAATTTTTTCAATCCGGCTATTCAGCTGACGTATGCTACCAAGAACCTCATGCTTATTGGCGCCATAATAATAACCGCCATCGTCACTGCAGATGGGATGTCCCTCGCATCTGAGTGTATTGACTATGTCACGGATCTTCCTTCCGCTCATTTGAAACCGTAGTTCCAACCCCTTGCTTTGTACAGCACTCCCTGCACCTGTATGATTTCTTTTTAAGTGACTTAAAAATCTCTCATTAAGATTTACATATTCCACCTCCTCGCCTCCTTTTTCTGGTGGGATAGTTTTTTTGAAATAAAAAAAGGCCGCTTGATTCACTGCATATTGCAGTCATTCAAGCGGCCTCATAGAACTCAAGGCATAAAAAAAAGCACGGTTTACTTTCCGTACATATATGCCTTGAATTATTCAATTAATTTGCTTGTAGCAGTTTTTGTTCTTGTCTTTACATATTCAATCCTCCCATGCCTTGCTTTTGATCATTGTCCATTGTTTCCTCAGCAGGTTTTGAGATTACCTTGAACTGATCTTCCCCGGGGACGATGCCCAAAGTTCTTCCGTTATCCCATTTCATATGAAGAGTGCCTGCATCGTCAACGATTTCAACAGTTCCTTGTATACCAGACTCAACAGGTGCATATGGATCATCCATCTGGATAAGTTCTATCCTAGTGCCTACAGGATACTGCTCCTTGATTCTTTCAACTTCGTTTCGAGATTTAAAACCATGCATATACCTATCCCTCCATTGTCTGTACATTCTGTTACTCCAAGCTCTTCAGCGGTCTTCAGAGACCAATTCTCATGATCTCATAAGCTAACCCGCTTTCTAGTTTGAGCCAATAAAAAAGAACTACCTTCTATTTTATTGAGACAGTCATCTCGGTAAGAAAGTAACTCTTCTAGTCATTTAGGTTTAGCACTAGTAATCCATATTTTGAAATGAGTATTGCATTGATAATCGCTTTAAAAGCCCTATCACCGATTAACGTCTTGTCTGCAATCTCATCCAGTTTGATGTACTCTCTACCCATGCAAATGGTTCTGGCGGTTTGATAGAGAGCATATCCTTCAGTATTAATTCCACTAAGCTGCATCTTTTTAAATTCAAAACTGTCTAAATAAACATGATCTTTTGCAACGCTCCACAACTTATCATCCGCAGTAAGCAAAAACAATGTGGCAAGGTAAAACGAATTTCTATCTTTAGTGGATACACCTTGCAACCTGCACACTGAATAAAATCTCGAACGCTGAATTTCATTTAAAAATATTTCCCCATCATAATTTCTGGCTAAATTGATAAGTCTTTCATTGAGTCGAATTGACCTATGATTTTTAAAACAAGTGAAAGTGATGTCTTTATAGCTGTCAAATCCTAATCGATTTATTTCATTAATCACATTTCCAATTTCACTTATTTGGGAGCTACTCTCCTCATACAAGCATGGCTGACATTTCGATGCCTCTTTCCCCCTATTAATACCATGCATAACAATCATTCCGCTTTTCCTTGGCATAAAATTGGGCACTAGCATCATCAATTGTTCCAGCTCCCCAAGCTCTGTACCGTACATATATAATTTTGACATTGGTTATCTACCTCTCTTTCAAGTTTTGTTATTTAAATCTGAATCGTTATTGAAAATAGAAGCTTACTGAATAGGTGATATTTGATTTGTTGTACATGCAATCGTGATTGGTGTAGTAATAAAACTCCAATTTGCTGTAAACACTCGGCGACAGAGTTCTACTGAATGTAATGCCATTTGTAGTCGTTGCATAGTCAAGTTGATCCCACTGTCCAGCTAAAACGTTATATCCACGTACTCTTCCATAATCTTGACCACTATGTCCGCTAACCGGTGGCACTGTAAAGGTATAGTTTGTAATGGTCGCACCTGCAATCCCCTGTTCAAGAATAACGGATTCAGGACCGTTTAGCGTCATACCACCGCCACTATTAGGATCAGCAACAAAGAATACGATAGCTGCCCATGGCGATTCTGCTCCAGTAGAATCTACTGCTTTGACGCGAACAACATTTTTACCCAGTGGATAAGCTGTGCTTGTTTGTGAAGGTCGTCCCTCCCAAACATATGTGATGGCATCACCATCAGGATCGCTGCTCGATGCTGTAATGGTTATTGGTACACCGGGAGCGACACTGTTTCCGTCTGGTGTACGTGTAATCACTGGTGTAGTAGGTACAGAGTTTGTAACTGTAAAAGTGATGTTTGTCCATTCTGAATATAGACCCCATTTATCCTTTGCTCTAACCTTTACAGTATGAGTTCCTACAGGATAATAATTGTCTGCCGTACTGCCTGAATACTCAAGTGTGAATGCATCTGAGTCTGGATCAGTTGCTGTGGCTGAAATATTGACCTTTAGCTTAGAGTTCAGTGCAGTTCTTGTTACAACAGCACTAGCGATTGGCTTGTTAGGTGCTGTGTTTGTTATGGCGATGCTCTTGGAAAAACTGAATTCTCTACCGGTGCTATCAATAGTACTAGCTTTTATAACATAGTTGCCGGTTTTGTTTATGACAATGCTACCGCCACTATTTGATAATGTTCCAGAATAATTCTCTGGATTGCTATCTTGAGATAGAGACCAATTAAGATTCCTACCCTCAAGTCCAGATAAGGACTGCATAGAAACGTTTATGCTATCACCAACGTGAACAGTCTGTGGAGCTGAGAAACTAAAACTTGCTACCGGCTTGACTGTCGCAGTATTAGATGTGAAAGTAAATTTCCTACCATTAACATCTGTCACCTCAGCAACCAGCTTAATAGAGATTGTTTTATCTGTAGTGACTGTAAAGCTGCCTCCATTTTCACCTAGCGAGCCTGTTACACATTGTGCATATGGCTTTTCCTCACCACCATCAACAGAAATTAGCCATTCAATGTCCATACCATCAAGTTCTGAACCAAGTGCTGTAGCGGTAATGGCATCACCACTGTAACTGATTGGTGTCAGTGAAGTGCTCATGCTAGGGATTGGGTAAACCGTAAACCTACCACTATTTACATAACTTCGACCAGAAGTATCTGCCATTGTTAGGGTTAGTTCATACTGGCCCTTTGAAGGGAATGTTAGGTTGCCACCTTGTTTGTTTAATTCACCAGTTGCAAAATTGGAATAAGGTTCAGAGCCACCGTCATCCTTTATAATAGTCCATTCTGTAATGAGGTTATCAATATAAGTACCGGTAACACTGATTGCCCCCATCTCACTTACATACCAAGTCTCTGGCACAGAAAGTGAAATCTCCGGAACTGGATAGACTGTAGTTGATGCTGTATAAGAAAATACTCTTCCCAGAGCATCTGTCATTGAGGAAGTAAGTGTATATTCTCCAGTCTGAGTAAAACGAATTTGTCCACCATAGGCATTAATGGCTCCATCAATAACGTCAGATAAATTTACTAACTCACCATCCTTCATGATTGACCAATTCACCGGAAGTACATTGTTATTTCCTCTTGTTCTAAGATCTAAGGTACGGTCGAGATGTGTCGTTTCCGGAAGTTCAAATGAAATGTTCGGCACTGGCAGAACCTCAATCTTACCACCGTTTTCAAATAGGAATACTCGACCTGTTTCATCAGTAATGCGAGCAATCAATTCGTAAGTTCCAGCATGTTTAAAACTTATAGAACCACCATTATTATCAAGCGTTCCATTAACATACGTTCCAAAATCTTGGAATCCAAAACCATTCTCAAGTAACCACTGAACATTAAGGCCATCCATCTCTGAGGTTTCAGGAACCACTTGGACTACAGTATCTGTGTGAGCCGTTTTAGGCAAAGTATACGAGATGCTCGGGACTGGATACACTTTGACTGGAGCTGAGTAACTGTAACTTCTTTCTGCCTTATCAGTGAAGGATGCTTTAAGAACATACTCTCCTTTATTTACAAAGCTGATGAAGCCTCCCTCATCAGCAAGTTCACCTTGAATTGCATTTTTAACTTCAACTGTTTCACCATCTTTGGATAGTGACCACTGAATTGATGCATCTCCGAGATTTTCAAATCGGGTTTCTACGTGGATTGTCTTATCTGTATGCGTAATTTCAGGTGCATAAAATCCAACAGAACCAATGGGATAGATTGTTATGCTATGTGAAACTTCAAATGTTCTATTGGTTTCATCGATTAATTTTCCAATGAGCATATACACGCCCTTATCCTTGAAACGAATATTTCCACCTTCATTGGTTAGCTTACCTTCGAGCTCATTTGAAAGTTCAACTGCCTCGCCATTCTTCAGTAGGATCCAATCAACGTTCATGTTATTTGCTTCAATTAGGACCGTTGAAAGATTAAGTTCCTTATCCGTATGAGACACGGATGGAAGGTTAAATGAAATTCCCGCAACAGGATAAACTTTTGTGGATTCCGTATGTGAAAATATACGGCCAGTAGCGTCCTTAATCCATGCAGTTAGGGTATATTCCCCCTTGTTCCTGAAAACAAAGGTTCCACCTTCATTTCCAAGTTCACCGTCAAAGATGTCAGCTATTTTTGCTACTTCACCATCTTTTATCGCTGACCACTCGATGTTGTTTCCATATAGATTTTCTAACGAGTATGTGATGGTTGTTGATTTATCAGTGTGCGTTGTTTCAGGCATATCAAAGTTCATATTGATAACTGGGTATACTTTGATTTGCATGGATAGTACAGTTTCTTTTCCTCTGGCATTTTTAGCGGTGGCTGTCAAAGTATATTGACCGTACTCCATAAACTTAACGGTGCCACCCTCCAGTCCAAGTGCGCCTGTAACAGCATCTTTCATCTCAATAGACTTTTCAGAGCCATCTACATCAGTTTTAGACAGTGTCCAAGTATAGCTATTCATGTATTTCCACATAGGCATCACTTCAATTTCATTGTCTGTGTGGACTACTTCGGGTAATTCAAACTTCACCTCTGCTGTAGGATGATAAGAATCTCTATCAGATTTATCGTGAGAACTTCCACCACTAGAGTCTGGAGTTGGTGTTATAGGTGGCATGTTCTCTTCTGGATTTGTCGTTGGGTCTGTGGGAGTTTCAGGTTCAGTCGGTTTAATTGGTTCTGGTGTTGTCGTATCAGGCGTTTGTGATGGTATTGTAGGCTTTTCTTCAATCGGCTTTTGATTAATACTCTCTGTCATCTCCTCCGCTTCGCTTTTGGTCGCCTGATCATTTGGCCTGATTTTATCATCCTCCTCATCTCCAATGATTCCATTCTCTCGACCAATGATTACAAAGCCTTTGTCTTCATCTTTGATGACTTCTTGATCCTTATAGCCACTGTGCCCTTGAGTGTTCATTGCCTCATCTTCCAAACCTTTAATTTTCACTAGAAGCTTGATAATTTCAGCACGGGTAATTGGCTCATCGGGTTTGAAAGCATCTGGATAGTCTGCTAGATCAAAGATTCCTGCATCTACTAAAGCCTCAATGTATTTCTCTGCCCAATGATCATCGATGTCTGTGAAAACTTGGTGGTTCTTTTTCTGAATTTGAGATATCAAGCGAAATCTCATTTGCTAGAATCGCAGCGTATTCGCCACGTGTGATAATTTCGTCCTTTCCTATAAAACTTTCCGGATGAAGTCGGTAAGCAATATAGATTCCACTACATAGCAGAATCAAGAAGGCGAGTGCAACAATACCAATGCGTTTTTCTTTCTGTCTCATAAATTTTCCATCCTTTCGTTTAATTTTTGATATGAAAAAACCGGAATCAACTATTTGACCCCGGCTTCAAATCCATTTTAAATTCATATAACTTTGATTCTTACATAAGCTAAATAAACAATTGGCTTGTTTATGAATGACTCTTTTTCACAGATTTTTAAAATAAAAAAAGAGGCATAGCTTATTGGTCATTATAGTTGACCTTAAACAATTGCCTCATAACTTTTCAAATATTAATTCGACTATTCAATTCAAATCAAATTCAAAGCATTCACGCTTTTCTGCTAATGTGAGCTCTATCAATATACTTTCATAAATCTTCATTGTTGTCAAAAATCAAATCCCTAATTCAGAAATCTGCATAATTGACTTTTGGGGCCCGACAAGTAATAATATGAATTTATTGAATCAAATTTGTTTCCGATAGCTCATCCATTTACGATTTTCAGAGACTAATAAACACGACAATGACTTCTTAAAAATCAAAATCGAAGATTATATCAGTACATTTTAGATGCCTTGTAATCAGTAAATGATTTAAACATTTTTGTACTCAAATTTGCTTGAACATATGCAGAGTCAACTGTAGTATCTATTATTTTCCATTCGTCATCGACATATACTTCATTCCATGCGTGATAGATGTCTTTCGTTGGAATTGAATAACCCTTTATCAATTTTGTTGGAATACCAACACTTCTAAGCATCGCAGCTACAATTGAAGCGTAATCATAACAAATACCTGTATTTGTGATATAAGTAGACTCGATATCTGGAAAATAACCACTTTTAACATTTTTTGCTTTTGTATAATCATACTTAATATTTTGATTTACATAATTATATATTGCTTTAACTTTATCGATGTCATTTTTTAATCCTTTTGTTAATGCTTTGGCTTTGACGATAGGTAATGAAGTATCATCAAACTCTATGTCTTGTATAGATGCTAGAAATACATTATTGTTGTTTTCTAATTCTAATGTAACATCAATTCTGGATAACTCTTTATAACTGTTGCCGGTTGTATTTTGCATAATTCTAACGAGATAGTTGCCATTTCCCAATTGAAGTGGAAATTGATTGATATCTGTATCAGTAATTGGATAAGAGTATCGTACACCATCTTTTTCAACTAATAACAGCATTTTAGCACCGTCTACATCATCAAGCTGAACTCTTACTAATCCATTATCAGTATCAGCTTGGAGCGCTTGTGTTGAAGCATATGATTGTATTGAACTTCCAACTAAAATCATTAAAACCATTAAAATGCTTATTATTTTTTTCATAATAACTCTCCTTTCGGTAGCACGGCTGCCTCTTTTTAAAAGGCCCTATGGCTTTGCGTCCCATCATTACTAATGGTTTGCTATTATCGTTGAGAGTTACTCATCACAATATGGACTTATTGAAGTTTTCAAAAAACAGAAAATCTTCTCATTCGGTGGCTAGGCTGCCATTCATTCGAAAGGCCCTATAGCTTTGCGTCCCACCGTTTCCAATGGTTTGCCATTATCGTGAAAAGAGTATCTCTTCACTGTTACTTTTATTTAATATAATTTTATAATAGCACATTATCCGTAATTGTCAAACCAATTCATGCTTACTAACCTATAAACCAAATAATTAAAATCCCTGAATTGAATTGTCGATTCATAGCGTTCAGGGATTTTAATAAGTTTATTCTTTATAAATATCTACCAACATCATTTTTATACTTTATATAATCACCTTTAAATTTTTCTTCAAGATACGATTCTTCTTTCAATATCAAATTGTGCAAACTAAATCCAGCAACTATACCTATCAACAACAATCCAAAATCTCCAAAAGTAATTGCCGTTCCTAAAAACATAGTATCAAAGGCAACGTAAGCAGGATTTCTAGAAAATTTGTAAATCCCACTTGTCACTAGTTTAGCAGTGCTATTGTGATCAATACCTACTCGCCACGACTTGTTCATAACAATAACGGATATGAAAAACAAGATTGCTCCAAGTGCATTCAATGCCACACCAATGTACCTAAGTGGCATATTCATCAACAATGGTGCATAAATCGAAATTCCGAAAATATTCAAAATCCAAATTGCAATCCAAGTATATACAGACCATTTAACCAGTCTTTCAACTCTGCTCAAATTTCGTTCTTTTCCCTTATCACCTAATGAATTGGCGAGGATTTTATCCCTATACTTTAAAAGCAACAATTTCGCAATGTACACACTACCAAAAAGAAGCAGACACCCACTTGATATTACATTTAGCATGTTACCTCCTGAAACTCAACAATGCGTTTATTGAGTTTTCGAATTAAGTACTCTCATAGCATTGAAAACAGCTAGAACAGCAACACCAACATCTGCAAATACAGCTTCCCACATTGTGGCTAGTCCGCCAGCGCCAAGAACCAGTACAATTCCTTTAACTGCGAAAGCAAATATAATATTCTGCCACACAATGGTCTTCGTTCGTTTTGCAATGCGTATTGCACTTGCAATTTTTGATGGTTCATCCGTCATGATTACGACATCCGCAGCTTCAATTGCAGCATCAGAACCAATCCCACCCATTGCTATACCAATATCTGCCCGTGTTAAAACTGGGGCATCATTTATACCGTCACCTACAAACACCAATTTACCTTTTCTACCCTCTCGGCCTTCCAGCATTTCAAGCTTTTCAACCTTCTGATGTGGCAAAAGTTCTGAATATACTTCATCTAATCCAAGTTGTTGACCTATTTTTTCACCAATTGCTTTATTGTCACCTGTCAACATTACAAGTTTCTTAACGCCTAATTTTCTTAACTCTTGAATTGCTCGCTTTGAATCTTCCTTGATCTCATCAGAAATAACAATAAATCCTGAGTACTTTTGATCGATAACCATATGAATAATCGTACCAACTTCGTCCTTCGTACGACCTTCATCAAAGGATATATTCTCCTTTTTCATCAGTTTGAGATTCCCAGCCAGTACGGTTTTCCCTTTAACTTTCGCTTGAATACCATATCCAGAAATTTCATCGTACTCTTCAATCATGCTCTTATCAACATTATTCTTATAGGCTTTCAAAATTGATTGAGCTATTGGATGATTTGAATAGCTTTCAGTGTAGGCTGCGTATTCAAGAAGTTCTTCATCGGATAATTGATTTGTTAAGTTCACAATTTTTGTTACCTTAAAAACGCCTTTAGTTAAAGTTCCTGTTTTATCAAAAACAACTGTATCAACATTGTTCAAGGCTTCAAGGTAGTTACTCCCTTTCATCAAAATGCCTGCTTTTGATGCACCGCCAATACCACCAAAGAAACCTAACGGAATTGATATTACTAATGCACAAGGACATGACACTACAAGGAACACAAGTGCTCTATAAATCCATTCGCTAAAAGTTGCTCCCGGAATCATTAGTGGTGGAATTATAGCCAGTGCAAGAGCGATAAAAACAACGGCTGGTGTGTAGTATCTAGCAAATTTTGTGATGAAGTTCTCGGTAGGCGCTTTTCTACTGCTTGCATTTTGAACCAAATCAAGAATTTTAGAAACCGTTGATTCTCCAAATTCTTTCGTCACTAAAACTGTCAAAAGTCCGTTTTTATTAATTGTTCCAGAAAGAATATCATCTCCCGTTTCTACTTCTCTAGGAACCGATTCACCAGTGATTGCTGAAGTGTCCAACATAGAAGTTCCAGAAAGTACTTTGCCATCTAGTGGAACCTTTTCTCCCGGTTTTACAATAATAGTATCTCCAACTGCTACATCTTCAGGAGAAACCTTCTCGACATTATCACCAATTTTGAGATTTGCAAAGTCAGGTCGAATATCCATTAAAGCAGTTATTGACCTTCTTGAATGATTTACAGCCATACTTTGGAAAAATTCTCCCACTTGGTAAAAGAGCATTACTGCAACACCCTCTGGATATTCTCCAATAGCAAATGCGCCTATGGTTGCTACACCCATCAGAAAGTTTTCATCGAAAACCTGTCCTCTTGATATATTTCTCAAAGCTTTTAGAACGACACTTCCACCAACTAAAAGATAACTTGTTAAAAAAACTACCAATTCAATCATTGGTGAGAAATTCATCAGTAGACCTACTAAGAACAAAACAAAACCTGAGCCGAGACGGATTATCTCTACTTTATTGATACCATCTTCTTCATGTCCACTTTCTTCATGTCTGTTGTCTTCACTGACTTCTTTTTTCTTGTGCACTTCCATATCAACCACTTTAATTCCTGACTCAATTCTTACGGCTATTTTTGTTGCTTCTTCAACAATTCTTGGTAGTTCTCGTTTATGTCTTACTTCTATAATGAGTTTTTTTGAAACAAAATCCACTGTTGCATTCACAACCCCATCGATATTTTTTACTTCTTTTTCAATCTTAGAGGCACAATTTGCACATCCTAAACCCATAAGCATCAAAATCTTTTTTTCTGCTTTAGTAATAACTTTCTCTTTAACAACTACATCTGGCTCCAGTTTTGCAACAATGGCAGTGGTATCATTCATCACTTGATCGATATCACCAGTCTGCAAAACTTCAATCGTCAGTGTTTTGGTTGCAAAGTTCATTGAAGATAAAGTAACATGTTCTAGTTTACTCACTCTATCCTCAATCTTAGTTGCGCAATTTGCGCAATCTAAGCCTTCCAGTATCAGTTCTTTCTTGATTGTGCTACTCATTTAAAGCCCTCCCTTTATTGTTTTCATTAACATGAATTAAGCCTTGATCAATTATTCTCTTTACATGCTCATCATCTAAAGAGTAGAAGACTACTTTACCATCTTTCCTATTCTTCACTATTCTTGCTTGTTTTAAGACTCTTAATTGATGAGATATCGCAGACTGAGTCATGTTTAATAAATATGCGATATCACATACGCACATTTCTTCTTCAAATAATGCAGATAAAATGTTAATTCTGGTTGTATCCCCAAAGATCTTAAATAATTCTGCTAAATCATTCATATCTGTGTACTGAGGCATCTTCAATTTTACCTTCTTCACCACATCTTCATGAAGCACATTACAGTCACATCGCTCTGCTTCGAAATCTTTGATCACTATGCCACCTCTTGTTCGTATGATTATATGTTCAAACGTTCATATATTATAATTTCATTTTACCATTTATATTAAAAATGTCAACATATATGAATGCACACTCATATATCATTTTACCTTTCTATATTTATATACTTTACATAACAAGCTCACTACTTCGTTTTGGTAAAAATTGGGAATAAGAAGAGCTGTTAGGTACTCAAGTTACTGAAGAACTGAGTCATTGTTTTTAATTCAACGTGACCATTTTCAGCTTTCTGATTTTGGGCATAAAAGGCCGCTTGATTCACTGCATATTGCAGTTTTTCAAGTGACCCATTGGGTTATAGTAAAAAAAATGTACGGTTTAATTGCCATACTATACGCTTAAGCCATTGATTATTCAATTAATTAAATTTTAGCTGGATTAATATTACTTGTTCAGAACTCCCATCGTTTATGTTTGCTTAACAATTCCAACATTAATCAAGATATCCAGTATCTGATTTAACGCTTACTTGGTTAATAAGTTAGGCAGTGACTTTAATACTTGATGTGTATCTTCCTTTACAAATCCGCGGACTACAACCATACCGCTTCCTCTTGGTACAAAATTTGGAACTAGCATCATCAACTGCTCTAGTTCCTGTAATCCAGAATCATACATAAGAAATTTAGCCATCTCTTTTTCCTCACTTTCTGTTTTTGGACATAAAAAAGGCAGAGTCTATAGATCATTTTAGTTGATCTAAAAACTCTGCCTCGCCTTTCAAATTATCATTTATTGATTATTTAAGTTCAATAAATTTCACTCATTACAATCTATAATTTTGTATTTTCCATATGTTTATTGAAAACATAAACTATATCAGAATAACAACATACCCCTTTTGGATTATTGACTGCGCAATTGCTGTTCTTCATAGCGCCAGTCTTATCAATCACGTCTTTTACAGTTAATGCTCCATTTTCAATTGCTTCTATAATATCTTGTTCAGTTACATGGTTGCAATAGCAAACATATTCACCAATTACAGGATCCTTACTATCAGTACTGCAACAAGAGCAACATTTTTCTTCACTCATCCATTGTCCTCCTTCAAACTTTTTAATTTCTTATTTCATATGCTTCTAAGCTCTTATTATACTCTCAACTCATAAAATCCGCTATGTCATCTATATTTTAGCCCTTTTTCCGGGGTCAAAAAACGTCATTTTTTCGTCTGTTTTTTGCCCAAATTTTAGACCAAAACCACTATATGTTGTGGTCAACATCTACTTTTTCTCACCTGAACCACTACGCGTCATCAGAATTATCGCTTCCACGTGCCCTGTCCACGGAAACATGTCCACACCTGTGACCTTTTGGACGATGAAACCATTTTCTGTAAGGTATTTAAGATCGCGCGCCAAAGTGGATGGCTTGCAGGACACATAGATAATGTTTTGAACAGCCATTGCCACGAGCGTCGAAAGGAGTGCTTCATCACAACCCTTTCGCGGTGGGTCGAGGATGACGAGATCAGTGGTGATGCCACGCTCTTTGAGCATTGGCATCACTGCCTCCGCTTTGCCAACGTGGTATTCGGTATTTTCAAGACCATTAAAGGCCGCGTTGACACGTGCATCCTCAATGGCATTCGATACCACCTCCACACCAATAATCCGGGCTATTCTAGGATTATGCTTCGCCAGATAAATGCCAATGGAGCCGATGCCGCAGTAGAGATCAAGCACCGTTAAGCCTTCTAATGCGTTATCCCCGTTATCCCCGTCTTCAATGTTTTTAGCGTTTTCAATGTCCCCTGCTGCAGCATCACATGTTTCAGCGCCAGTATTCACTGTATTCACGATGGTTTCATCACAAGGCTGCTTCGCTGCAGGCTGCATTTGTTCAAAATTCTGCGCCACTTCTATGGCCTGCTTTTCCCCAAAAATGTCACTCGCATAGCGCACGACGACGTCGTAGAGCCGCTCTGTTTGGACGCGGTTTATCTGGAAAAACGACTGCGGCGAAATCTTAAAAGACGCCGTCCCGATGGTATCTATAATTTCAGGATCACCGTATACGTGTTCATAATCATAGGAAAGTGCGGTATTCCCTAAATCAGCATTGTAATTCAAATAAACGGATTTTAGCGTCGGCGGCAGTTCTGCTTTCACAGCAGCCAAAAGGCGATCGACAGTTTTATCACGCTTTGTCACGACAAAAACCACCATCATGGCGTCGCCTTTTTGCGTATCGCGCACCATCACGCGCCTTAAAATACCTTCCGCGGTCTTTTCATTGTAAATGGCAATGCCGCTGCGTTCAATCCAACCTCTGAGCAGGTAGATAAGATCATTGGTTGACTGCGTTTGAAGCATGCATTGTTTGACGTCAACGATATCGTGGCTGCGCTTTCTGTAAAAGCCAACGGCACCGCTGCTTTTAACAAGCGCCATTTGATAAATACCTTTGTTGCGATAATGTTCCGGCGACGCCATGCCAATAAAGCCATCGTACTGATACGTTTCAATACCGCCAATGCGTTTTAACGTTTCAATTAAATGGTTTTCCTTAAAAGCGAGCTGTGCCGCATAATCGTATTCCTGCAACTGACAGCCGCCGCACTGTCTGGCATAGGGACATGGCGCGGTAATGCGGTTTTCCGATCGTTCCAGCATTTGATGAATAATGCCAATGGCATAACGCTTCTTCACTTTTATCAATTTTGTCAATAAATGGTCTCCCGGCAGTGCATTGTGAACAAAGACTGTCATGCCGTCAATATGGCCAATGCCCTCACCCTCCTCGGTAATGTCTTCTATCGTAATCGGGTAAAGGATTTTATCGTCAAGTACTTTTGCCTCCGATGATTTGAGTTCTTTTTTCGAACGTTTTTTGGATGATTTTGACTTCATATGAATTTCCTCTATTTCAAAATGGATTTTTCATGGCAATTGTTCGTTTATTGCCGTTTCTCATTTGCAATCAATGTGTGATTATATTATTATAGAATAGAGTATAGTGATTTTATGATAACTTTTTATACATCATTCTATGGTTCACCTACGTTATGTTGAAATGAATGGCGTTATAAAGCCATTTACAATGATTTTAATCATCTTTTGTTAACACTTTCAAATAGGTCACAATATGATTGTATCACACGCTTGACGTTTATTTTATAGAAGTTTTCTGAACTTGGCAAATGATTGCAGGAGGCAATGCATGTTAAAGTTTTTCACAAATCTAATCTTTATTATCATGCTCTTTTTCTTTCTGTCCGGAATGCCCATGAATATGGAAATCCTAGACATCAATCCTTTCCAGCCCGTTATTGAAACACCGACGATTACAGAAAAACCCGTTCAATTTACGCTAGAAGATTCAATTGAGATAGATCCGGTCAACCCACAACGCATGACACTTGCCATTTTAGCTTCAGATATTGCGCAGCCGACCGATTCATTTTTAAATACCCTACAAGTTACGATTAATTCGCCATTAAAGTCTCCTGCGGTTTTGAAACTTTCAGAACTTAATTATACCATCAGTGCCACTGATGATCCGTTAATAACTTCAATTGTCATTAACCTCAGTGAAATTTCAAATGCACTTTCGCCGGGGTATTATCAGATTGATGCATCAAACAGTGAAACTGTCAAAGCTATGGCGAATTTCTCCGTACTAAACTTCGACAAAACGTATCTCACTACATCGGATACAGAGCAAAACGGCAGACTGTCCATGACACTGTATTGTCCAACTGATGATTATAAACATCTCGTTCCGATCTCGACACGCGTCGCCTATCCGGAAAACAGATCCAGAACGCTTTTTAAAGCACTGCACGCTGGACCAACAGAAACACTGGGACTATTACCCGGACCGACGATTCCGTATGCTTCTCGTATTTATATCAGCAATGGCGTCGCTTCAGTTTACATTTATTCGCCTGAACAAGTCGGTTACGAAGATCGTTTTGAGCAGGTGACAGAATCTATTGTCAACTCAATGACATCACTGTCATTTATCTCATCCGTGAAATTCTATATTGACAATAAGGATGATGAAGCATTTGGCAATGTCGATCTGAAAGCACATTATGAACCAACAAAAGCGAATATGGCCTATCTCAATTACAGTTTGAACAGTGATTACAGCATGATGATGCCGATATCAATTGATGCTTTTGAAAGCGCTGACGATTCTACCTACGAAAGAATGCTTCGTATTCTAAAAGGCGCCTTGGCGCTTCGGGATCAAGAGGCAATTGATGGTTTATCACCATCGATACCTGCGCAAGTCTCATTGCTCGGAACCGATCTAAACGAAAACGGCACCATCACTTTGGATTTTAGTGATAATTTCGAAAGCTGTCTTGACACTCTTTCCGATGAAATCGCATCAAATGCGGCACAGCGAATGATTGACAGTATCGTTTATTCCTATTGCAGTTATGAAAATATTGACAGTGTACAAATAATTGTCAACCATGAAATCATCGACGATTTTTATGGCGTTGATATCTCAAAGCCGTTCACACAACCGCTCTACATCAATATGGATCCCAGCATTTCTTAATCAGAATGCAATGGCACTATAATCTCTTCTTATGCCGTCATTAAAGGATGTCATTATCGTATGCTGAATAATCCGGAAGAGCACTTAGAAGAGCACTTTTATTTCTATCAAAAAGCCAATAAAGCGTAACGCATGGTTACTGCATTTATTGGCTTTCATCATGTCCCATTCCTTTAAACAATTCTTAAATGTTTCCGCGTCAACATTTCTAGAAAAGCATCTACGAGAACTCGATCAAACGTCCCCACGCTCATCTCAATCAATATGCGTTGAACTTCTTTAAAATCTAAGGCTGCTTTATAAGCACGTTTTGAACTCAGCGCATCATAAGCATCTGCCACTGCAATAATTTTGGCTGCTTGTGCGATCTCATCCCCCGACAATCCCAGGGGATAGCCTTTACCGTCAATGCGCTCGTGATGCTGACGAATATAATCTTGAATTACATGATTGACCCCCAGTTTCTTAACAAGATCCGCACCAACGCTTGGATGTCGTTTTATTTCATTAAATTCAAGCGCATTGAGACCGCTTTGTTTATCTAATATTTGATCTTTAATCGCCAGTTTACCGATATCGTGAAGTAAAGCAGCATGGTATAAATTATCAACATCATTTATCGGGTAGCCAATTTCATTGGCAAATAAGAGACAGAGTTTGCCAATGCGTTGCGAATGCTCATACAGCTCCTCATCTTTTGCTTTCATGAGATTCATAAGACCATCAATCGCATTTCTTTGAAGTGCAACAACGACATCATCATAATCATTATTGCCCAACGTCTCAAAAGACCAGTCTTTAAAATGCCTGTATATGCTATTTTTCTCTACTTGCTGATATGCATCTTCCACATAATTAATCAAACGATTGGCTTCAAATGGTTTTGTAATAAATTTAAAAACATTCCCTTCGTTGACAGCACTGACTGCGAGTCCGAATTCAGTGAGCCCCGTTACGAGGATCGCCTCACTGTTTTCATGACGCCGCTTAAAGCGTCGTATCAGCTCTATCCCTGTTAAATACGGCATACTGTAATCCGTAATCATTATGTCATAATAATATTGAGACACAGCATTTTCAGCCTCGCGAGGATCAACAAAAGCTTCCACACTATAATGCGCTTTTTTGAGTAGTCTCGCCAGCGATTTGAGCATCATCGGATCATCATCTACAATTATTATACGCTTATTGTCCATAGGCCCCATTCCCACTTATATAAGGAAATTGCATCATTGCCATTCGTTGATTCTTCACGAAAATCAGTTGAATTTTCAGCTTGCGAAAATAATACATATTGCCGTGAAAGGATTAAAATTTAATCATACAATTGCCTCATTTTTTTATAGTATCATTCTATACATACCCGCTGAAAAATATTAATATCGGTCAATGGTTTATTCGTATAAATATTTTGTATTCCCCCCTCCTCCATGCTGCGCCCGGCATTACAGACCGCCCCCACTCGCTTTCACTTGAGAAATCTTCTGATGTGTATTCGTGATGTGATTCGCGATGTGCATCCATTCTTTATGCACCAATGTAAATATGCCCTGACAGCTTAGCGAGTGCCTCATAGGAAATAATGCAAATCCTCTTGCCCTTCTTTTCAATAAAACCCTCATCAATCAGCATATTGAGTGCTCGATTAAATTGACGATAGCTCGTCCCAATAAATTCAGAGATTTCTTGAAAGCTCTCAGCGTAGCGCACTTCTTTCTTATCGGGACAATGCCAAAGCAAATAGCTGGCTAATCGGTACTTTACTGGATACAGCAAGTTAAATGCCTGATTGTGGTTTGCAGATGTAAGCTTTCTGCTCAATGACTTCGAAACATAGGTTAAAAAGGGCAAATGCTGATATAAAATTGCTTTCATCTCATACATCGGCAGACGCAGCAGCATAGAATCCATGATACAACTTACTGAACAAAAGGCATCACATTCCTCAATAAGCTCAACTTCTCCAAGTGAATCCATCGCCGTATAAAATTGAATCAACAGTGATTTGCCATTCTCGTATGTTTGGAAAATCTTAAGCCGACCTGTAATAAAGAAAAAGTAATGCTGCATTGCCTCACCTTCGCGAATAATGTTTTCGCCGCTTTCATAAAGACACAATTCTATACGCTCCAACAACGAATCAGTCAGTATATCGGATAAATTGTTTTCCAAAATCATTTTATTAATCAAAGGCGATGCCTTCCCGGATTCAATTATTTTCATGGTTACGCCTCCTCACTATTAATCGCTCTCTCAATCCGCCTGAATCATATTACAATGCATATCAGCATGATGATCCGATTTTTCTTACATCGTGTTATCATAGCGCTCCTTTCTACAGCTGTCTGTATTAGCGTAAACGGCATACAAGCCTCCACAAATCCAACTTAATTTATATAAAAAATGATAACACAATTTCCAAAAACATGACATATGTCCTATTTGTTAATGGCAATCTTACTTTACAATAAGATTAGAAATGATTGTTATGGAGGCTTTATGTTAGCACTATTTACAGGCGCCCTTTTGGCGCTAATGGTCTATTTCAACGGACAAATCTCTGCTGAAACCGGTGCAGCCTTTGCCAACTTATTTTTCCAAGGCTTTGGACTGCTCTTTTTTAGTATCGTCCTTTGGTTTAAGTCGCATTCACTGCCAATCAAGCGCATACCACTGCAATTTATTATACCCGGTATCATGTCTGCTTTAACCGTCTTGCTTAGCAATACCGTTATCGGACCGCTTGGAATCGCGTTGATGGTTGGTCTCAGCCTCTTTGGACAAGTAACAGCATCCATGATTATTGATCAGTTTGGATTGCTGGGAAAAGCAAAACAACCTGTCACGAGAGATCAAGGCATTGGGTTTATCCTAATCGCAGCAGGTTTAGGACTCTTTTTAACAGCCTGATCACGATTTTATCCATATGGAGGTAATATGTATCTGTTGCTCGCCTTTCTCATGGGCGTTCTCATTGTGGTCACACCCATTGCCAATGGGAACAACGCCCAAAAAATAGGTAATCTCGGCGCATCCTTTTATAATTATTTATTTGCAACTTTAACGGCAGGCATCACTTATCTTTTAGTGAGTTTGCTGAGCGGCAACGGCACTGCCCTCGCCATTCAATCGCCTTTGACCCTTACAAACGGCTTGATTGGCGGTGCACTAGGCTGTGCGGTCTTGTTTTTGCTCAATCATATTGCACCGAAAATAAAAGCTTTCCATATTGTTCTGCTGCCCTTCCTTGGTCAAATGAGCATGGGCATGGTTCTCGACTATTACACAGCAGGCATATTTGATGTCAAGCGAATTTTCGGTTTATGTCTCATTGCTGCAGGCCTCCTCTTGCAGCATCGAAAAGATACGGGATGCGCATCCTGAAAAAAGCGTTGTCACACTGTCGGCGTCATTTTAATGACGAACGATTGTTATGACAACGCTTTTAATTTTAAAAAACTGCTTTAAAAAACTTTTGATTCTCACCTGTTTCTTTCTTTACAAGACAGCTGCAAATGCTTTGGTCACGCGGGTCAACATCTCTCTGATCGGCAGATGATAAGGACATCTTGGCTCACAAAGCCCGCATTTGATACAAGCTGACGCATCAACTGGCTGATTGACATAGCGCGTCGTCGCATAATCATTTAAGTCATAACGTGTTAAATAACCCTCGAGTAAAAACTGCATCGGAATATCAATCCCCGCAGCACACGGTAGACAATAACCACAGCGCCTGCAAAATTGTGTACCCAGTTCAAGCGCAATTTGATCCGCCTGCAAACACTCGCTCTCTGAGAGTGGAAGATTGCCGGCGCCAATTGCTGCATTTTGGGTAACCTGTTCAATACTATCCATACCCGGGATTGCAATATCGACATTTTTATTTTCAAGGATAAAACGTATGCTTAAGTCCGCATTGTCCAACGCGCCGCCTGCAAGCGGTTTCATCACGATCACGCCGATCCCTTTCGCCTTCGCGCGTTCAAACAGCATTTCCGCCTGTCGCTCAACGAGGTTGTATGGGAATTGTATCGTTTCAAAAGGCATCTCATCTAAAAGGCTTTCCAAAAAAACTGCATTATGCGCCGTTACACCAATGTGTCCAATTTTACCGGCTGCTTTCGCTTCTTTCAACGCTCGATAAGCACCATTTTCACTCATCACTAAATCATAATCTTCCCTTGTTTTTAGCAAATGAAGCTGATATAAATCAATATAATCCGTTTGCAGATTTTTTAAAGACGTTTCAATATCCGCTTTCATAGCATCATATGTTCTCGCCTGTGTTTTTGTCGCCAATATGAATTTCTCTCTTAAACCATCTTTCAACGCTTCGCCAATGTAGCTTTCGCTAACAGTATAAGCACGCGCGGTATCAATAAAATTAATGCCCTGTTCCGTTAAATGCTTCATGATTTTATTGACTTCACTTTGCGCCAATCGCTGAATAGGGATCCCGCCGAAACCTATCCGCGATACGTTTAACCCCGTATTGCCAAGTTCATTATTTATCATTCCTTTAGTCCTCCTCACGAACAAATCACAGTCGCTTCGCCTCTTTATTATAGCATAATTTCGTGCGTCTAAATAAAGCGCTCTTTGTACTTGCTCATAGAAAAAGATGAACAGCACGCTGGCCGTTCATCTTTTCAAGATTATCTTTATCCATTGCATCTAGCGCATCACTTATGCACCTATTTTATTGCAGAACCCCCATTTGTGATCTTTCCCTGCGATTGGCTCAAGCTTTGAAAAACAATTGCAGGCAACGTTCGAATTTATTTAGTATCATAAGGATTAGCCTGCTACAGATGCATCAAAAATTGATTGAATAGATTGATCAAGCATCGTATTAAAGGCATCATCAGTCTGATCAACGCTTAACCCCTCTGTCAGCGCTCTTGAAAAGCTGGCAATAAGCTGGTGATTTTTCGACAGTTTTTCATTTGCCATTTCACGCGAATAACCACCTGACAATGCGACGCACCTTATGGTGCTTGGCGAATCCATTAATGCTTCATAGAAATTGGGTTCTTCTGGGATTGTGAGCTTGAACATGACTTTATATTGTGAATCCAAATTTTTCAGTTCATCAAGCAGCGCCTGCTTTAAAATGGCTTCTGCACCTGCTTTATTCTTTGTGTGAATGTCGACTTCCGGTTCAATTATTGGCACGAATCCAGCCTCGCAAATTATTTTAGCGATCTCGAACTGCTGCGCAGCAACCGCCTTGATTCCCGCTTCATTCACTTCTTTTATAACGGAACGCATTTTTGTGCCAAAGATGTTGCGCTCTTTTGCCCGCTTTAACAGTTCATTTAATTGCGGCATCGGTTTCATAAGCTGTACGCCATTTGCAAGTTCAGCCAATCCCTTGTCGACTTTTAAAATGGGGACGATCCCTTTCGTTTCCCAAAGATAATCGGCACTATACTTGCCATCAACTTTCATATCCATGGTCTTTTCAAATAAGATCGCAGCCAAAATACGTTCTTTTGTAAATGCCGGACTTTGCATAATACGTTTACGCATATCATGTACCAATTGGAACATCTCTGCTTCATCCTTATACGAATCCTTTTGAATACCGTAGTTGGCCAATGCTTTTGGCGTACTGCCGCCGCTCTGATCAAGTGCTGCAATAAAACCTTTATCATTTTTCATTCTCTCGAGTTGTAAGCTGTTCATGAACTACCTCCATCGTTAAATATAATGTAACATCCTCTGCCTAAAGATGATTGACTAAAAGAACGTGATGCAATCATTTCGATCACTGTAGGTTATACCCTTAATTTTATCTGTTTCTCAGGATTTTACAATTATTTATCGGATTTTTTACATGATGCCATTTCCTTACATAACGCTTATATAAAAACACCCCTCTAAAAAACGCTTAAACCGATAAGTCGTTTTCAAGAAGGGTATCATATCTGACTCTTTGTCATTTCATACTGTTTTAAATATTTTACATCCTAAAGGACGCGTGATTTCCCAGCATATACAATGCCTTTGCTAGAATCAAGTGTGATTTCCATACCATCAGTCAGCTGGGTGGTTGCATGCGCCACACCGACAACACAAGGTTTTTTCAGACTGAGCGAAACAATGGCGCCATGAGACGTATAGCCGCCTTCTTCTACGATGACGCCCGCTGCACGTGACATAAACGGTACTAAATCGCGATCTGTTGATGTTGCGACAATAATATCGCCATCTTCAAATTTACCTTCAATTTCTTCAGCGGTACTGCCGATGCAGGCGCGCCCGCGAACCATTGCCTTGACGAGTCCAGTTCCTTTAATGATCACTTCGCCAACGAGGTGTACTTTCATTAAGTTTGTTGCACCGGACACACCAACGGGAATCCCTGCGGTAATAACGACGAGATCGCCGTCTTCAATGTGTCCCGCCTCTTTCGCATGCTCAACGCACATTTCAAAAATACGGTCTGTATTTGTCGCTTCACCGATGACGAGTGGAATAACCCCCCATACCAATGCCATGCGGTATTTCGCATTTTCCAACATCGTACAGGCAATAATCGGTGCTTTCGGCCTGAGTTTTGAGACTTTACGAGCTGTAAATCCAGAGGCTGTCGCCGTTAAAATTGCTGATGCATCGAGATCCAGTGCCGTCGATGCCGTCGCGTGACTAACTGCGTAAGTGACACCAGCTTCATCAGCCATCGCAATGCGCTTTTGAAGCGCTTCACGATAATTAATAGAGCTCTCTGCCGCCAGTGCAATTTTCGCCATCGTCTTAACCGACTCAACGGGATATTTCCCGGCAGCAGTTTCGCCAGAAAGCATGACGGCATCCGTACCGTCAAAAATCGCATTGGCAACATCTGTGGTTTCTGCACGTGTCGGCCTAGGATTCCGCATCATCGAATCGAGCATTTGGGTTGCTGTAATAACGGGCTTGCCCTCCGTATTGCACATTTCAATCATGTGCTTTTGAACAAGCGGTACGAGTTCTGTTGGAATTTCCACACCGAGATCACCTCTAGCAACCATGAGTCCATCCGAAACTTCAAGAATTTCTTCAAGATTGTCAACACCTTCTTGATTTTCTATTTTAGAAATAATATGAATATCATGTGCATGATTGGCTTCCAAAATTTTTCTGATCTCCAAAACGTCAGCGGCTTTCCGAATAAAAGAAGCGGCAATAAAATCGATGTCATTTTGAATGCCAAAAACAATATCATCAATGTCTTTCTGTGTAATGGCAGGCAAATTAATTTTAACGTTTGGTACGTTAATACCTTTGTTATTTTTAACATCTCCGCCGTTTAAGACCTTGGTTACAATATCCGTTTCCGTTGTGGAAAGCACTTCGAGTTCGATGAGCCCATCGTCAATAAGAATGCGATTTCCCTTGACGACATCGGCAGGTAGTCCTTTATAAGAAATCTGACACCCGTCCTGATCGCCAACGCGTTCAGAAGTTGTCAGCACAAATTCCTGTCCTTCAACCAGCGTAAAAACGGGTTCTTTAAATTTGCCGGTTCGAATTTCAGGCCCCTTCGTATCAAGCAGTATACCAATGGGTGCATTGAGTTCTTCGCGTACTTCCTTAATCATTTCAATACGCGCGAGATGTTCTTCATGGGAGCCGTGTGAGAAATTTAATCTCGCGACGTTTAGCCCTTCATGAACCAATTTTGTGAAAGTCGCCTTGCTCTCACTGGTAGGCCCAATGGTACATACAATCTTCGTCTTTCTTAACATAATTTCCTCCTAATTTTCGGTTTTAACTTGCTCCCTCACAATTTTAAACTTCCAATTATCCGAGTAGATCGTTTGACTTCAACCAGCTTCATCATACAGCCTGCCAAACGTTTCACTTATGCGATGCGCTTTGGTGCTTCTAGTCACACCTATTCTAAATTGCCAGAATCTGCGCTAAATCATAGACTTCCTGATTTAGTGTTTTCTTCATCGCCAATGCCTCAGAAATGTCGAGATCTATTAGAGCATTGCCTTTTACACCGACAGCACGTCCTTCCTTGCCGTCTCTCAAGAGCTCAACGGCATACGCGCCGAACCGACTGCCGAGAATGCGGTCATTTGGTGTTGGCGTTCCCCCGCGCTGGAGATGTCCAATCACACTTACGCGCACTTCTGCACCGGTAATTTTAGTAATGGATTCGGCAAGTTCGTAGGGTTTCCCCACGCCCTCCGCCAACAGTAAAATACTGTGTAACTTGCCGCGTCTTTTACCTCTGAGTATCGTACTGCAGATATCGTTGATATCCATTGGTACTTCTGGAATAATGGCTGCTTCCGCACCGCCGGCTAAACCGCCGTACAGTGCAATATCACCACAGTTTCTCCCCATGACCTCAATAATGTTAATACGGCCATGTGAGGATGATGTATCCCGAATATTGCCAATTGCATTGACAACTGTCGTCAGTGCCGTGTCAAAGCCGAGTGTGAAATCGGTATAAGGTAAATCGTTGTCAATGGTACCCGGTACGCCAATAGTTGGAAAACCTGCTTCCGCAAGCTTCTTTGCACCATTGAATGAACCATCGCCGCCAATAACGACCAATCCGTCGATTTTGAACATTTTAAGCATTGTCAAGCCCTTCTGAAAGCCCTCTTCTGTCTTGAATTCGAGGCAGCGCGCCGTTCTCAGCATCGTACCGCCTCTGTGAATAATATCGCCGACCGAAGCGACTGTCAGTGCTTCTATATCGCCTTCTAAGAGCCCCTGATAGCCTCTATAGATGCCGGCAACTTCCATCCCATTGTAAATTGCGGTTCGAACAACCGCTCGAATAGCGGCGTTCATGCCCGGTGCGTCGCCGCCACTTGTTAGTACGCCAATTTTTTTCACTACCTTCACTCCTCCGTGAATCTGCATTACTGTAATTTGATGTTTTCCGTGCCGACAATACGCTCAATACTTTCGACGAGCTTTTGTGACACGACAATTTGTCCTTTTGCTTTCTTTTTCAGTTTCTTTGGTTCTATATAATAAACCACATCGGCAGTTGTACGATTGGCCGCGGGGTTATTGTTCTGCTCTGTAACACGTGCATTATCCACGATGGCTTCAACCTCTCGTATCATCCTTTGATCAAACCGGCTAAAACGAATGTACAGCGTCTCTTTTCGAATGGTTCCTTTAAGCCTGATGCCTGAAAATGCGCTATCGTCAATTGCGACAACTCGATCGGCAATTAATTTCGGCGGTTCATCCTCTTTCAAATTCAACCGCCCTCTTACTGCGACAAAGCTATCCTTCTGAATAAGTGCCTCACATTGCTGATAAACTTTAGGAAATATAATCACTTCGATTTGATCGTAAAGATCTTCAACGGTAATAAAGGCCATGTTCTGACCATTTCGTGTGATCTTCTCTAGCTTTGATACGACGAGGCCCCCTAGCGAAATCATATCGCCGTCTTTCACGAGCGGTGACAGCTGATCTTCTACCGTCTCTTGCAGCTCACTCATATTAAGTGTCGAAATGTGCTTTAATCGCGCTTTATAGGGATCCAGCGGATGTCCCGTGAGATATATACCCAACATTTCCTTTTCAAATTGCAAAAATATATCGAATCTGAGTTCCGGCATTTCAGGCAGTTTGTTGCCCATTGCCTCAGAATTGAGATCGGGCAAATCCATGCTGAACATGGAAAATTGACCTTCTGCATTTCGCCGCTTCTGACTGTGAACACCATCTACCGTTCGCTCAAAGACGGCAAGCAGCTGTGATCGATACCCGCCGACACTGTCAAGGGCACCTGCTTTAATAAGGCTCTCAACCGCCTTTTTATTGAGTTCAGAAGTTTCAATGGCTTCACAAAAATCAAAGAAACTCTGAAACGGCCTCTTTTGACGTGCTTTGACAATTGCTTTGATAATGCCCGAACCGACATTCTTAATGGCGCCAAGTCCATAGCGTATTTTTCCATTTTCGACCGAAAAATATTTATAACTCTTTGAAACATCCGGCTGCAAAATTTCAATGCCGTGATCTTTCGCATCCTGAATGTACAGTGCCAGTTTGGAATGGCTGCCCGTCACGCTCGTCATAAGCGCCGCCATATATTCGACAGTGTAATGCGCCTTGAGATATGCCGTTTGATAGGCAATAATTGCATATCCCGCAGCATGTGACTTATTAAATGCGTATTTGGCAAAGTCAATCATGTCATCAAAAATTTGATCTGCTATTTCAGCAGAAACGCCATTGCCTTCACACCCTGTGATATCGTCTTCCTCACCGGTATGCTTGCCAAACTTAAAATAGGTACGTTCGCGCTGCATGACATCCATTTTCTTTTTACTCATAGCGCGCCTGACAATATCAGATCGACCATAACTATAGCCGCCTAAATCTCTGACAATCTGCATAACCTGTTCCTGATAAACCAAACAGCCGTATGTTACTTCCAGAATTGGCTTAAGTTTCGGATGCAAATAGGCGATGCCTGCAGGGTTGTTCTTGTTTTTAATATAGAGTGGGATGGAATCCATTGGTCCCGGCCGGTACAATGATATCCCGGCTATAATATCCTCAAGCACTGTGGGTTTTAGCTCACGCATAAACTTGCGAAATCCAGCGGACTCAAGCTGGAAAACCCCCAGTGTATCACCTTTCCCAATCATGCGATACGTTATCGGATCACCATCTGGAAAGTCAGCAATATTCAACTGTTGATGATGTTGCTCTTCAATTAATTTTAAAGCATTTTTGATAACTGTCAATGTCCTGAGTCCTAAAAAATCGATTTTAAGAAGTCCCAAGTCCTCTAACAGCACCATATTGAACTGTGTTGAAATATTATCGTCCTGCATATACAGCGGAACGTATGAATCGACTGGCTTGCGGGATATGACAACACCCGCCGCATGGGTTGATGCATGTCGCGGTACGCCCTGTAATTTTAGGGCAGCTTCAATTAACGCACTGGCTTCTGCACTTTCGACCTTTAACTGCCGCAGCTTTGGATTGACTTCAAGTGCGCGTTCAATGGTCATCCCCAGTTCGTAAGGAATTTCTTTTGCCATGCGATCCACTTCCTGATAGGAGAGGTTCATCACGCGTCCCACGTCTCTTATTGCCGCCCGTGCCGCCATGGTTCCAAAGGTTATAATCTGCGCCACATGATCTTTGCCGTACTTCTCAATGACATACTGAATCACTTCGCCTCGGCGGTCATCTTCAAAATCAATGTCTATATCAGGCATCGTCACGCGTTCAGGATTTAAGAATCGCTCAAAGATAAGATCATATTTTAATGGATCAACTTCAGTGATCCCGAGTGCATAGGCGACGATGCTGCCGCCGCAGCTGCCCCGACCGGGTCCCACAGCAATATTGTGATCTTTTGCATAACGAATAAAGTCCCATACGATGAGAAAGTAATCGTCATAGCCCATTTCGTGAATCACATCGAGTTCATAGCGCATTCGCGACCGTTCAACATCAGTCACGGGATCATACTTTTGTGAGATGCCTTGTTCGCATAGCCAGTGGAGATAAGTCATCGACGAATTTATTCGTTCCCGATTCTTTTCATCCGCAGGCAATCGGTTATCATCTGCAATCGCCGGCGGCTCTCCTTGGTTTTTAAAAAACTGCACTGCCATCGGATCATTTTCTAATGGGTATGCCGGTAAATGCGTCTTTGAAAAATCGAAATCGAAATTGCATTTTGCTGCAATCGCCACTGTATTTTCAATGGCATCAGGACGACCTTTAAAAAGCGCCGTCATCTCATCCGGTGATTTCAAATAAAATTCATTGCTGGGAAAACGCATACGATCGGAATCTCCCAGCGTCTTGCCCGTTTGAATACAGAGTAAAATATCGTGTACACCGTCATCATCTTTATTAATATAGTGTACATCATTGGTTGCGACGAGTGGGATCTCCGTCTCCAAATGGAGATTGATGAGTTTTCGGTTGACTATCTTTTGTTCCGGCATCGCGTGATCTTGAAGTTCCAAATAAAAGTCACCCGGTTCAAACATCGCTTCAAGTTTCAACGCCAGCGCTTTTGCACCCGCATCGTCGCCTTCATACAGCATGCGCTGAATGTCCCCGCCGAGACAGGCACTAAGGCAGATGAGCCCTTCACTGTGCTTCGCCAGCAAAGGATAGTCTATTCTCGGCCGATAATAGTAGCCTTCTGTAAACCCCTGTGAAACTAGCTTAATGAGGTTTTGATAGCCAATTTCATTCTTAACCAACAGCACGAGATGACCGGCATTTTTCTCGGAAACAACTTTGTCAAATCTTGAATTCGGCGCAACATAAACCTCACAGCCAATAATTGGCTTGACGCCTGCTTTCTTTGCCGCCTTATAAAAATCAACAACACCGAACATAACCCCATGATCCGTAATGGCGACGGCTTGCATGCCAAGCTCCTTGACGCGGTCAAAGAGCATGTCCATACGTGCAAAGCCATCCAAAAGGCTGTATTCGGTGTGCAAATGCAAATGTACAAAATCAGATGTTGCCATGGCTATTCCCCTGTCGTATCGTTTAAGACATGCGCTGTCCAAAGGTTCACCATTTTTTGCCGCATCCCCGGTGCAATTTCCGGAAAGCGCATATCCAGCAATTCACTATAGGAAAGCGTCGTCGATTTAAGTTTAACGGATTTTAAATCAGTAAAGGCCTCATCCGGTGTCGTCGTCAAATCGTAAACCGGCAATTTGCCCAAGAATTTCGGATTGTAAATGTCTGCCTGTGATGCCGCTGAAAGCAGTTCATTGATTACGACAATAGCACCCGATTTGTTGGGCGCATTGTTGGCGATGCCAACGTAGTCCGTCAATCCAGTACTGCCCTCCGGCATAACAAAGACATTTGATTCCTCGGGATATTCATATGCCCTCAGTTGATCCGTTGCATAATTATTGACGAGGCTCATGGAAAAAACAAGATCGCCATTTTGATAAAGCTGATCCATTGCCGCCGCTGTCTGTGGGAAACTGGTTCCTTCACCATACTGATAAGGCTTTAATGCCTTTAAAGCATCCAGTACCGGCGTCACAGCTTCCAGCAGCGCTGCGTCATCCAACTCTCCTGTATTGAGTTTTTCAATATCGAGATACGGCAGCATCAGGCTGACGATAAAAGCTTCGCCAACATCGCTGGTTCGTGGGTCAGGGTAAGTAAATTGACCTTTAAAAGACTTAAAAAGTGCTAAAAGCGCTTCATTGCTTTCGGGGATATCGTAAAAATAGTTTTCATCGTAAATCATGTAAAGCTGTGTTTTCGCATAGGGCAGTTCATAACCATTGATGGCGCGCGCCTCATCGTATTGCATTTCAAGATCCGAGGCATTGAGGTACGAAACCGCATTGGGCACTTGATCTTCAAAAGGACCGTAAAGGTACTGATTTTTCATTGCAATATCAAAGGTATCGCCATTCAGAAACACAACATCAAATTGCCCTGTTTCACGTTCATTTAGCTGGTCATCACCTAGTTTTTCATAGGTTTTTGCAATTGACTGTACCAGTACGGTTACCGTCACATTGTAGTTAACTTTCATGCGTTCAGCAAAGTCATCTTTAAGCCAGTCAATCAGTGCTTCATCGGATGGATCGACGCAGAGGACGACTTCGGTTCGATTTGCACTGTCCGTAATCAGTTCCCACGCCTGAGATTCGCTGTCATTACTGGCGAGAATACGCTCAGACAGTGTACAACCTGACAGAAAATACACTGTCATGAGTATCATACCAATTCGCAAAGCACTGGCCTTTATCTTGTATGTCCTACGTCTTATCACAACGGCTTACCTCCATTTGGCAATTTATCTGCAATTTCGATGATTTTCTTAAGTCGATGGTTAACGCCAGATTTGCCTATCGGCGGATCCATCAGTTCTCCCAACTCGCGGAGTGTAGCATCGGGATTTTCAAGGCGAACACGTGCAACTTCCTGTAGTTTCTCAGGCAAAGTATCAATGCCAACGGAAGCTTCGATCGCCTCAATTTTGGCAACCTGTTCGTAAGCGGCGTCAATGGTTTTGTTTAGATTCGCCGTCTCACAGTTGACAACGCGGTTGACGTTATTGCGCATCTGTTTTAATATACGCACGTTTTCATATTCCAAAAGCGTTTGATGTGCACCGATTATATTGAGAAAGTCAACGATCTTCTCACTTTCTTTAATGTAGACGATAAAATTTTTCTTTCGTGCCGTCCATTTCGCGCCCAATTCATAAGTGTGGTTCATAAAGTCGGACAGCGCTTGAGCATAATCCGCATTGTGTGTAATCAGTTCCAGATGATAGCTCTTTTCTGGGTTGCTAAGCGAGCCGCCGCCTAAGTATATACCGCGCAGATATGTTTTTCGACAGCACTGCTTTTTTAAAAGTTTTGCGGGCAGTACATCATTTAGAACAATATGATCTTCATCTGTTTCAAAGATTTCCAGATCTCTGAGGATATCATCCACATCCTGAATGAGCACTTCATATAGATGATGCTTATTCAGCATCTTATTTTCTTTCATCAATACTTCTGTTTGGCGCTTGTAGGTTTTCTTGATTAACGAAAAAATACGCCTAGCCACTGCCGGGTTTTCGGTTGTAATCCTCAAATTTATTTTCTGAAAGCCTGCAAATTCAAGCGCACCACTTACCCGAATAATGCCTGAGAGCTCTGCGCGATGACAGCATTTACCCTCGGTGACAATACGGGTCAACTCATTTTTTGATTTTGAAGAAAAGGACATTAAACACCTTCCAATGATTTCATAACTTCTAGTGCCTTGATAAGCATCTCTCGCTCATCATCGTATTTCGCCAGTTGCTGAACGTTGTTAATGTGAATGAATTTGGCGGCAATAAACCCTTCTTCACGCTGCGGCTTTGCCTGTGTCGATACGGCTTTCATCAAAAACCATGCGACGCGTTTTTCAATAACGTGATTATTGGACCAATAATTTTTAAACTTGTAGGATGTCTCACCTATTGGCTGTACAATGGTTGCCTTGATCCCTGCTTCTTCCCGCACTTCTCTAATCGCCGTATCTGAACTATGCTCATAGGTTTCAATTTTTCCCTTTGGCAAGACCCAATCACCGTTAATTTTTTGAAGCATGAGAACGCTGTTTTTAAGAAAGACAACACCGCCGGCACTGTATACCTTTTTCAAGCATTCACCTTCTAACATTCATTTAACTCACAAACCAAAACCGTTTAAACACAGCTGGTTCAACTATTAGTATATCATAAATACGCTGGTAATTCGGCACCAAATTTCAGCGCGAAACCATCCATAAAAAAAGCACACGGCGCGTTGCTTCGCCGTGTGCTGACTTCTTTAGTTTCAGCGTTTCCTTCGATTTTTGCCATTGCTGAGTATCTCTTTTTTATGCTCTGCTAAACTGTTTGCATCCGTTTAACCTCACGTGCTCTTTTCTGTAGCAGCACTGATATTGCTATGTCAAAACATTTCTCACGCTTATAACATTGACTTGAACAATATGCCCTCTACTCAACGGGTTTAAGCTTCGCCGTAAAATGTCTCAGCACTTTTGGTTCATAGTCAAAAGTAAAACCTTTGAGCGTATCTGCTTTCTTTGCCACCTCGATGACTGCGTCAGCAACATAATCCATATGATCGTTCGTATAAACGCGTCTTGGAATGGTTAACCGCATCAGTTCAAGTGGTGATTCCAGCGGATCACCAGTCTCATCATCCCTGCCAAGCAAGAAAGAACCAATCTCAACAGCCCTCACACCGCTGTCAATATAAACTTCATTACAGACAGCCTGTGCCGGAAACTGGTCAAATGGGATTTGAGGGCAAAGTTTCTTGCAGTCTACGAAAACCGCATGTCCACCCGTTGGATATTGAATCGGAACGCCGGCTTCTCTCAGCCGATCGCCTAAATACTTGACTTGACCAATTCTGTATTCAAGGTAATCAAAATCAAGTCCCTCTTCGAGTCCGACGGCAAGTGCTTCCATATCTCTGCCTGCAAGACCGCCGTAAGTCGGAAAGCCTTCCATTGGTACAACCGTTGAACGACAAGCATTATAGAGGTCTTCATCGTCCTTAATACCGATAAGGCCGCCCATGTTGACAATCCCGTCTTTTTTAGCACTCATCATAAGACCGTCTGCATAGCCGAACATCTCCTGTGCTATTTCGAGAATGGTTTTATCTTCATAGCCTTTTTCTCTCGTTTTAACAAAATAAGCATTTTCTGCGTACCTCGCTGCGTCAATAAAGACCTTGAGCCCATGACGATGGGCAATTTCACTAGCCGCTTTCATATTCGCCATGGAAACAGGCTGACCACCTGCGGAGTTGCATGTCACAGTCATAATAAGACAGGATATGTTCTCCACGCCTTTATCGACGATAAAGTTTTCCAACATTTCCAAGTCAAAATCGCCTTTGAAGTCATCATAGACTTCTGTATGATAGGCTTTTTCATGAATGAGGTTTACCGGCTTGCCGCCAGCGATGAGCACATGGCCCATGGTGGTGTCAAAGTGCATGTTGTTCAACACGTAATCGCCTTTTTTCTTAATGACGTTAGGTAAGACAACTTGCTCGGCACCCCTTCCCTGATGTGATGGTATGATGTACTTGTAACCCGTAATTTTTTGAACCACCGCTTCAAGCTTATAGAATGATCGACTCCCCGCATAGGATTCGTCGCCAAGCATCAGTGCGGCCCACTGTCTGTCACTCATAGCGCCTGTGCCGCTGTCCGTTAAGAGGTCGATGTAGATATCCTCAGCGCGCAATGCAAATGGATTGTAGCCCGCTTCGACGAGACGCTGTGCTCTGACCTCCTTTGGAATAATGCTCATGCTTTCCACCATCTTGATTCTGAATGGTTCTGGTACTCGCTTTGCCATAAAATTAATCCTCCTTATGTGATGATATAAGGTGAATTTTTAAAAGGCATCGCTAGACGCCTTTGCAAATCACAATGTCATTCCTTCTCAGCTTCCAAAAAATTTTTATGGCTTCAAAATTTCGTGGTCATCCTTATTATATCGGATTTCCAGTTTATTTTGAAGCCAATCTCTCTTGTATACAATAATAGCATCTACTGATAGCCTTTTTATGGATGTTCTTCTTATCATCATACCGTCGGAATGCAAATCATTGAGGGGCAAAAAATAGACACAGCAAGATATTTGCACTGTTTACACTTTTAGATCATGACTAATCGGCGTATAAGCACGTTCGCAGATCGCCTCCAGTTTCATTGCAATGCATCCCGCATTATGTCTGACATAGCCTTTAACCACTTCGATTAAGTCATCTTTATAGACATCTATGCCTATTTTAGCCAGCATCGCCTCACATTCAGGCGTGAAGGCAACAAGATTAGAATCTTCTTTTAAGTATCGCGCCATCTGTTCTTCCGTCAGCGTTCCTTCGTTGATAAAGACGGCATCAAGTGCTTTGAGTTTTGTATGGGTAAAAAGCGCCTTGACATGATCACCAACGGTAAAGTGGTCGGTCTCACCCGGCTGCGTCATAATGTTGCAGATATAGACGCGCTTGGCATGGGTTGCATTAAGCGCCGCCATCAGATTATCGACGAGCATATTGGGAATAACACTGGTAAACAAACTACCTGGTCCCAGCACTACCACATCCGCCGCTAAAATCGCCTCAATAATTTCATCGCCGCTCTCCACATCGTGCGGTTCAACCCAGATCTTCTTGACACCTGCGCCGCGTTTAACGACTTCCAGCGGAATATTTGATTCGCCTTTAACGTGGATGCCATCCGTCAGTTGTGCATAGAGCACCATTGGAACGACAGAAACCGGCAGTACTTTCCCAGTGATGGCGAAAATATCTGATATTTTCCGAATCGCATCTTCAAACCCCTCTGAAATTCCTTGCATAGCGGCAATCATTAAATTGCCGAAGTTTTGGCCTTTCAGACGACCTTCTGAGAAACGGTATTGCAGCAAGTCCTGTAAAATAGGTTCGGTATTGGCCAGCGCCAAAATACAGTTGCGAATATCACCCGGCGGCAGCATGCCAAGGTCTTCTCTCAATACACCCGAGCCACCGCCGTCATCGGCAACGGTCACAACTGCTGTAATCTCTTGTGAAACTTCCTTAAGCCCCCTTAGGAGAATGGATAAACCCGTCCCACCGCCTATTGCTACTATTTTCAAGTGTTGCATCTCCTTTTATAGATTTTCTTCAAATCGTCTTACGTTTTATTCAGCCCTTATACCATTGTCATCTTGTCTAATCCAGTTCTCTGTGAACACATTTGACGGGATAATGCTGTTCCCGGTAATAAGCGGCTAGTAAGTTCGCAAAGGTCACAGACCGATGCTGTCCGCCGGTACAGCCTATGGCAATCACCAACTGACTGCGCCCTTCCCTCATAAAGCCGGGCATGGCAAAGTCAAGCAGTGACTGAATATGCGTCATCAGCTGGCGACTCTCTTCAAATCCCATCACATAAGACTGCACCGCCGCTTCATTGCCCGTACGATGCTTCAAATCTTCAATATAATAAGGATTTGGTAAAAAACGCACATCAAAGACAAAATCCGCATCGAGCGGCAGTCCTTTTTTAAACCCAAAGGACATAATCGTCAGATTCAGACTTTGATCGCCTTCTGACAAGTCAAGATACCGTGTAATTTCTGCTTTTAACTCGGCATGTGTCAGATTGGACGTATTGATCACATAGTGTGCCTGATCTTTTAGCGTCTCCAAAATCTGCTTTTCAGAAGCCAATGCATCTTCAATGCGACCTGTTGGGTCAAGCGGATGCGTTCGCCGCGTTTCTTTAAACCGTTTCACCAGAATATCATCGTTGGCTTCGAAGTAAAATATCTTATACTCGTAATGCCGCTGTTTGAGCCCTTCGAGATGATCTTCCAGATCTTTAAAAAATCTGCCGCCTCTAATGTCAATGACAAGAGCAATGTTGTGAATACCTTCAGAGTTTTGCTCTACCAGCTCCACAAAGTTGGGAATGAGCGACGGCGGTAAATTGTCAATGCAATAATACCCCAAGTCCTCAAAGACCTTTTTCGCTTGACTTTTGCCTGCACCGGACTGTCCGGAGATGATAATAAAATTCACGTGACACCTTCCTATCAAACTTAATCATGGGTTCTATTGGCATTTTATTTCAATATAACACAGCGCATACACGGAGCCTTTCCGTAAACACAGCGGTAGAAAACAGAATTGCTGCAAAACAATGCTGCTACAGAACACGACTATTGTAAAGCGCCGCTGTTTTAGTACGTGATCATTGATACAGCCGTGATGGTTTCAAACGCATGCGTCATCCAGATTGTATATGCGGTCAGTCGGCAACCCCGCTTCGACAATGCGCTGAATGCTGTCCGTGACGATGCCGATTCGTTCAATGCGGTGTGCATCACTGTTTGCCACAAAAACGACATCGTACTGCATCGCAATTTTAATTTCTTCTACTGTCAAATGACCATGTGAGTTGTTGATTTCAAGCATCGTACCCGTTTCTGCCGCAACGCGCGCTACAGCGTCAATATCGACAGGGCCTTTGGCACCAGGGTGTGTCAGCATGCGAATCGAATGTTTGCGCATCGCATTGATCATGGCCATTGTGTTGTCTTTCTTGGCGCGTTCATAAATGCGCTTGCTGAACTTACTTAAAAAATTGCGAATATGGAGTCCCATATCACGACCGAGATTGCTGCCAAAATGATATCCAACGTTAAGCCAATCACAAAGTGGTTGCATGGTATCCGTTAGGTCAATCTCCCCAGCTGTTCCGATAAGGTTGGCCTCTAAACCAAGCAAAATACTAATTTGCGGATACTTTTGCCTTAAAGCATCTATCTCTGCACGCATCTCCGGATACTGTGATGCCTTGATGCCATACCCTGAATGCATCGGCCCATGATCTGTGATGGCAATCTCCGACAGTCCCATTTCAATGGCTTGTTTAACCACTGCTTCCATCTCATTTTTACAATCACCGCTGTATTTAGAGTGCATATGATAATCTCCCTTGAGTTTCATGGCAACCATCCTTTCTATTCCCTATTATACCATCCCGTCAGCAAAAAAATCAGATGCAATCACACCAATATCAAAACATTACAAGCTTTCCTCAAAAAACAAAAAGATGCTGTTCCTCCCGACGCATTCATTATCGGACAAAGGCATTTCGCATCTCATCATTACATTACGTGATAATCGTAATCAGCCACCGTCGACACCTTCTGGTATCAAAGAGACTGAATGGCAATCACTTTTTTCTGCATCACGTGTTTGCCGCCCAGCGTGAAAGCATTTTGGGGACAATAATTCACACAGCGCACACAGGCAATACATTTTTCATGTTGAATTTTAACACTGTCCGCTGTCATTGTAATGGCATTAACAGGACAGTGTTTCTGACACAAGCCGCATTGAACGCATAGCGCTGTTTCCGCTTGAATACGTTCACTGGTCTTAGTCCAAATGCCGCGTCCCTTGGATATGGCACGCATTGCATCTGAAAAGATCGGTACACGTCGCCACACTGCTTTTTCAGTCACGATCGCCTGAACGAAGTCATCTGCTTCTTCCAGCGCTTTTGCATTTTTTCGCTCACCTTCATCAACTTTTTTCGGTGTTGTCTGCATACTCGTCGCCATCTTGAATTCATGTGCGGCAATGCACATATAGTCCTTTGCCGTCAATGCTTTTTTCATCGGTCCGACAATGCCGCCGGAGAAACTTTCCATTGTATCGGCAAAAAAGACTTTTCGACCTTTTCCAGGCGGCAATTGTTCAATAAAATCCCATACGATTGGAAATGTCGACTGCACCGCTACGGGAACAACAATGCCTAAATAGCCAGCTTCCGTTGCTTCAATCGCTTTTGAGCGCATCATATCCTTTAATGTCACTCGATAGTCTCTTTGCTCAAATGCCTGTTTAATCGCATTTGCCATGAGCAGTGTATTCCCTGTCCCTGAAAAATAATAAATGGAAATGGGCGCCTTTGCCAGCATTTACATCACACCCTTTTCGACAGCTGTAACACAAATAAAGAGCAAAACAGCCATGGATGCGTTGATAATTTCCATCAGCATCAGCACTTTTGACATCTTCGTCGGTGATTTTGGAAAAATGCCTCCTAAATCTACCATGTAAACACCAAAGTACAATACGGCAAGTACTTGTGCCGCCCGCACAGCATAGTGGTTTGCCGTTAGCAATAAATAACTTGTACCGTAAGATGCAAGCCCCAAAGTAATGAGAAAAACGTTAAATCCCCAAAATACAATGCCTTTTAGTGCACTAAAATCTCTGTTTTCAATTGGTCCGCCCGGCACCAGAACCGTCAACAACAAAACATTCATAAACATAATAATACCTGCAAAAAACAACATACCCGATCCTCGACTGACATCCCAAAAGCAAAATGATCACCCGCTTTCACATGTCAGTCTTCCTTATATAATGTATTTAGGTTTTAAAGGACGACCTATAACCTTTAAAGCTATCAACAATTATACATTTACATGTATAATTAATTTATTAGATAGAGTGATGTCTGTAGCTTCCTTG
>NZ_JAHBCL010000015.1 GCF_018390735.1 Fusibacter paucivorans | reverse complement strand
CGATTAATGCAAAAATAAAACTGCTAGATTCAGGATCTTCGGAATCCCGATTTCTAGCAGTTTATTGTTTCGGAGATATCGGCTGTCAAAATTCACTATTTCCCGACAGCCCCTTTTTTAATGATGTAAATGCCTTATTTTAATGATCACATGATTTAACGAATGTTATGGTTGTTGGTGATACAACGTTTCCCATTCATCCCGCAGGATCCCATAACTAACGGAATCATAGTATTCGCCCTTGACGATTCGCGCTTTGCGATAAACAGCTTCTTTTTTCAATCCCAGCTTTTCAGCTAATGCCATCATCCGCTGATTGCCGGACCATGTCGTTAAGCCGATTCTCACCAGTTTTTCGTTTGCCCGAAGTATTTCGTCAATCCAAAGTTTAAGCGCTTTATAACCAATGCCGTGTCCCCAGTAGTTTTCATTAAAAATAACGATCCCAACTTCCAGCCAGTTCGTTTCAATGGATTTCCAATACCAGTTAACTTGGCCAATCAGCGCATTTGTTTCGGCATCGACAATCAGTTTTTTATTTTGCAGTGCATTGTCATCGCCGGCAATTAGTCTTTCTTTTAATGTATTGATTGAAGCCTCGTGTTCTGATGCCGTGGCTTGCTTAAAATAGGGACCATTATACTGATGATAAGTGTTGGACGGATGTGTGCATTTGCGGTATGCTTCAAGGTCGTCAAGGGTTAAAGGTCTTAATAGCAATTTTACATGTGATTGCATGTTGGGGACTCTCCTTCTCTTATTTTCTACTGATTTTGGAACGCTTTTTAACAGTCGAATTTACATCTGCATGCTGTGCCACCGTTTCTTCTGTGCGTTTCAACATGCGGTAAGCAAATAAATAAATGAGCTGTATCGCGGCGACACTTGCGAGCCAAAACATGGTAAAGCGCATAAAGAATTCAAGGGGCATCATCTGGAGCAGCCGGTCTTTGGACGGATCGAGCAGCCAAAGATCATTGTAAAAGAGCATCTCATGAAATTTAACAAATGCCCAGTTAAAGTCCATAAAGTACATTGCGCCGAGTGATAATAAGCTTAGCAGTGCTGCGCCAACGCTGATTGGCAGAAAGCGATAACGTGCTTTGCCTTTTAAAAAGATGATATTGAGAATTAACACTGCAAAAAAAGCGGTCTTAAGTTGTTTGAGCAATTTTCGCGCATGTCGGATGAGATTCATAATATCGGTGAGATGTGCTTGTTCTTTCGCGTTAAAATACTCGACCTCGCTGTCATTAATGGTCACTTTGACATGTAAATCACCTGAGGCATCATCAATATAGGTGACCAGTGCATGGGTGACGCGAACCAGATCTTCATCTGAAATATGAACGATATCTTGAACGTTGTAGGTTTGAAAACCCGTTATAAAGAAAGACTCGTTGAGTGCAAATCCTTCGAAGAGCATCATAAAGGTGAGTAGGGTTAATAAAATGCCTGTGACGGTTGAGAGACATAAAGGCAGTATACGTTTGATCATATGAGACTCCTTTGGCTGTATTTATAGCAGATATTGATGAATAATAAACAGTATCGTGATATGAACGGGATAAAAAGCATAAAAGAGGTAACGCGGTAGAGCTGGAGGTCCCTGCTTGCCATTGTAGCGACTGAGCAGCGGCAAAGTGAGTAATGCAAAGAGCTGAACCCAGAGATGAAATCCCTGAGGACCGCCTGGGGTTCCGGCTGCCATAAGTGTCATAGCCTCAATGACGATATAAACCAAAAGCATGTTGAGCGATGCCATGCGAAAGTGATTACGGTGTTTATGAAAGCCAAAGATTAGCAAGACGACGATAAACTGTCCGTCAAACTGTAGATACGTTGCGATCAGCATTGGAACTAAGAGCGCGAGGATACGCGTCAAAGAAGTCGTTGCACGATCGGTGAGAACAATGGCGATAAGGCCTGCAAGCAGGGAAAACATAATATTAAAGGGGCCGTAACCAAAATAAGCATTGTAGGGCCACATGGTCAGCAGCCCGAAAAATAAAAGCCTGAGCATATATTTTTTAACGTCTTTTGTGTAGTGATAGCCCTCTGCGATGAAATAGGCCATGATGGGCATTGTTAATCTGCCAATGATTCGATACAGTGCAACTGACGGGAAAAAAACGGCGCCAATATGGTCAATTACCATGGCAAATATGGCAATCAGTTTGAGCTGATTGCCGGAAAGACTAAATGAAGATGGCATATTGCCTCCTGAGGTGTGTGACTTTAACGGAACCATTATAACATATTGAAGGGTTTGGTACGCAATATTTTCGCAGGTAACAGCAGGTAATCTTTGATATAATGGAGAGAGCATCAGAAAGAGGTGAACCATGTTAAAAATACTCATTGGGGAAGCGAAAACAGGAAAGAGTTACCGAATTTATGAAGAATTGATAGAAGCTGTCCGAGCGGGACGCGGACATGAATGCATGCTTATTGTACCGGAGCAGTTCACGCTTGAGGCAGAGAAGCAATTGCTTGAGCAGGGAGCGCTGAACGGTTTTATCGGACTCGAAATATTGAGTATCAAGCGTTTAACACATTTTGTATTTGACGAACTTGGAGGAGCCCGGGAAACCGTCATCACAGCACTTGGTCAGATGATGCTGCTAAAACAAATTTTTGAAACCGAAAAACAGGCACTGACTTATTATCGCCGTGCTTTTGATAAGCGCGGGATGCTTCAAAGGTGTTTTGATTTTATAGAAGAGTTAAAACAAAATCGCATTGAACCGCATCAGTTGACGGAAGCGGTTGAAACGGTTCAGAACGATCCGCTTTTAAGTGCAAAACTAGCAGACTTGGCATTCATTTTTAATGCCTATGAAGCAGCGAAGACATCGCAGTATTTCGATGGTGCCGATGTGTATGAACACTTGCTGACAAAGCTGCCGCAGTCACAGAATTTAAAACAAAAGCAGATTTGGATTGACGGTTTTGATAGCTTTACCGTGCAGGAACTGGCGGTCATTGAAGGATTGTGCCGAACGGCGAAGCACGTTACCGTAACGTTGACGGCATTGCCGGATGCGCCGATGGAAACGTTTGCCCATACGCAGTCTGTGTTCCAAAAGCTAATGCATTTTGAAAATGTGACGGCAGAAGTTGAAGCGATGAAAAACGTCTACATGCACGACGATCTGCGTCATTTCAGTTTGCATGCGATGACGTACCCCATTACGCCATATAAAGCGCCGGCTGATCATATTGCAATTCATGGTGCACAATCCCAAGCATCCGAAATTGTATGGATTGCAGAAACACTTTTAAAACACATGCGAACGGGTCAATACAATTGGCGCGATTTCGCGGTGCTCACCAATGATCTCGACGGCTATCAAATGACGGTTCATCGTATTTTTGAACAATACGGCATACCGCACTTTATCGATGTCAAGCGGCCTATTCTCAATCATCCGGTCGTTCATTTCATGACGAATATCTTTGAAGCTTTTCAAATGAATTTTAGACAGGATACCGTGATAAAATTGCTGAAGACGGGGTTCTTTGAATGGTCAGCGACAGAGACAGCGGTATTTGAACACTATATTGTTGAACACGGTATTTATGGGAAACGCCTGTTTCAGCCATTTGAAAAAGTGTTGTCTGAGCAATATAATCTTGAGATGCTAAATGCACTGAGATTAAAACTGACAGAACCACTTGATCAATATCGAAAGCAGTTAAAAAATGCTGAAACCGTTCGACAGCAGTTAAAGCTGCTCTTTGAACTGATGCAGCTGCTGGCGATACCGGACAAGATTCAAAATGCGGTACAAGTCTTTACTGACAAAGGGGATTTAGAACAGGCACAAATCTTTGCGCAGGTATGGAATGCGGTGATTAACGTCTTTGAACAGTTGGATTCGCTGATTGGCAGTGAAACGATGGCGCCTTCTGCACTATGGGAACGATTGGAAGTCGGCCTGGAAAATGTTGAAATCGGCCTTCTGCCGCTTTCAGAACAGCATGTGCTCATTGGCTCACTTGATCGTTCTCGTACACATCCCGTATCCATACAATTTCTTGCCGGGATTAACGACGGCATATTGCCGGAGGCAGGTGCGGATCAGCAACTGTTGCAGGAACACGAAAAACAGCGCGTCAACGACATCGGACTGCGCTGGCTCTCAGATCAGCAGATGTTTATCAAAAAAGAAAATTTCAATATTTACCAAGCGTTGACGAGACCTTCGGAAAAGCTGTATTTAAGCTATGCACTGGCGGATAAAAAAGGTGCTGCCCTAAGGCCTTCTTATTTGATTGCAAAGTTCAAATCGCTCCTGCCTCTGTGTGAGCAGACCTCAGAGCCTTATGGTCATCTTAAGACGCTCGATAATATTGCATCACCAGAAGGAACTTACGGCGTACTCGCTGAGCAAATGCGACTGCATTTAGATGGACAGACGATTGATCCCGTTTGGTATAAAGTCATGGGCTGGTACCGTCAAAATGCCCCCAATGTCTCAGAAAGACTTTTAGAAGCGGCTGCACACCATCATCACGTCCAGAAGTTGGCGGATGATGAAATAAAGCTGCTCTATGAGCAACCGTTGAAGAGCAGTGTTTCGGGACTGGAGCAATATGTTGCATGTCCTTTTAAATATTTTGTCGATCAAGGCCTTAAGCCAAAGCGTATTAAGCCATTTGAAATTACGTATCCCGATGTTGGGATACTCTTTCATAAGGCGCTTGAGCGATTTGGAAAAACGGTTTATGATCAAAAACTAATTTGGGAGCAGCTTTCACAGGCGCAATGTGATCAGATGATTGATGCAATTATCGGCGAAATGGTCTCGGCAGAAATTTACCAATCAAAATTTCAGTACAAAGCTCTGATTCGAAAACTCGGTCGTGTGGCAAAACGCGCTGTTTGGACATTGACGACGCAGTTAAAACAAGGGACGTTTAAACCTGCGGCTTTTGAACTCGCGTTTACAGATGCGGCTTTTGGCGTACCGCCAATTGTTATTGAACTGTCCAATCACGAAAAGATCATGCTCAGAGGCGTCGTCGATCGCGTCGACATATTGGATGAAGATGGTGTTCAATACATTAAAATTATTGATTATAAATCAGGTGCTAAACAGTTAAGCCTTGAAGATATTTATTATGGGCTGCAAATGCAGCTCTGCGTCTATATGTACGCATGTTTATCGAATCCATCCTATTTTAGAACTTCTGCGCTGCGCCCCGGCGGTTTTTACTATTACCGCATAGACGATCCGCTGCTGGATACGGTTCAGGAAGATTTGTCGACACTGGAACAGACACTGCTCGATAAACTTAAGTTAGACGGGATATCACTTGATGACGAGCGCGTGTTATCGGCACTGGATATGACGATTATTGAGCGTGATACCTCATCGGTTGTACAAGTAAAGCGCAAGAAAGACGGCAGTTATACAAAGGATTCGAAAGTATTAAACGAGACGCAGTTTCGTGCATTGATGACACATGTAACCGGTAAAATTACGTCGATTGGAGACAAAATTCTGGGCGGCGATATTGACATCACGCCTTGCCGCATGAAGAATGGCCTCAGCTGTGATTATTGTGAATTCAGCGGTATTTGTCAGTTTGAAATTAAATTTGACTATGCTGATGTAAGACGATTGCCAAAAATGAGCAATGAGGACGTCGTTCAGTGTATTGAAGCGACGTATGGAGGTGAACACGATGACGAAGTGGACGATTGAACAGCAGGCTGCGATTGAATTGAGGGGATGCGAACTACTGGTATCGGCAGCCGCGGGTTCGGGCAAGACCGCTGTACTCGTAGAACGTATAACGCGAATGGTTATCGACGATCACATTCCCATTGATGAAATGCTCATCGTCACTTATACGAATGCAGCTGCAGGCGAAATGCGTGCGCGGATTGAGACGGCGCTTTCAAATGCGATGCAGACTTCAAATGGTGATAAAAGCTTCCTACAGGAACAGCTTAAACGTTTGAATCGTGCACATATTAAGACTTTTCATGCTTTTTGCCTTGATGTCGTCAGGCAGCATTTTCAAAAACTAGAGATTGATCCGGCGTTTCGAATGGCCAATGAGAGTGAACTTCAAGTACTCGTATTTCAAGCACTTGAAGAGACGCTGGAACTGTTTTATGAAGCGGAAACGCCTGCATTTATCCAACTGGTAGAAAGTTATTCCGGCAATCGTGATGATGTCAAACTGAGAGAACTGATCCTATCGCTCTATCGATTTATACAGAGTCAGGCTTATCCGATAAAATGGTTGGCTGAACAGGTTGAACAATACGCGAGTTCAGGCGAGAAAATTTGCACCAAATGGTTTAGTGATATGGAGACCTATCATAAATGGATGCTGCAAAGTGGTATCGAACTGCTTGTGTATGCAATTCGCATTTGTGATGATACACCGGGACTTGAGGGTTATCGTGAGACACTTACGATGGATCTGCAAGCTTTCGAGCGCATGTGTGCTTTAGAAGGCGACGCTTTTCAAGCCGCTATTACCCAATTTGAGTTTTCTAGGCTGAAACCATTAAAGAAAGAGATGAAAGCGCAGATCGACCCTGCCGTTATAGATGAAGTCAAAGGAGAGATTCGCGATAAAGTTATTAAAAAACAGATTTTTGAGAAGATAAAACAGTTTTACAATTATAAAACGGCGGCGCGCTATCAAGCAGAGATTGTCGACCAAGGACCTTTATTTGGCACGATGCTTGAAATTATTCGTACGTTCACTGTGCGATTTGATACCTTAAAGCGTAAGCGTAATGTATTGGATTTTGGAGATCTAGAGCACTTTGCTGTCCAGCTGCTGGATGATGATAGCATTGCATCGCGCTACCGCGAGCATTTTCAATTTATCTTTGTTGACGAATACCAAGATGCCAGCGGTATTCAAGAGCAGATTATCAAGAGCATTAAACGCAAAAATGCGCTGTTCATGGTGGGCGACCTCAAACAGAGTATTTACAAGTTCAGACTTGCCGATCCGCAGATATTCGTTTCAAAGTATAATCGTTTTCATAAGTTAAGTGCATTTGGCATCGATTCGGTATCGGCGATTGCCGATTTGAATCAATCTTTTGCAGAAACAGCTGCGCATACTGAGCATTTGGTTCGGGTAGATCTGAAGCAGAACTTCAGAACACGTGATGTTATACTCGATTCGGTTAATGTTATTTTCAGCGCTGTTATGCAGCCGCCACTCGGAGAAATTGCTTATGATGACGATGCAAAGCTCTATCCCGGCATGACTTTTGAGCCCGCAATGGATTCGAAAGTGGAAGTGAATTTGATTTCAAAGGCATTGCTCGAAAATGAAGAACGTGATTTATCGACAGCTCTTGCCAGTAATGATGCATCTGATGGCAGTCAAGAGACGCTTGAATCGTATTTTGAAGATATGAAAAACGATGAAATTGAGGCGAGGGCTGCTGTGCTCAAGATTAAGACAATACTGGGAACGCCCATTTATCATCCTAAACAAAAAATAACGGCGCCTTGCACCTATAAGGATATTGTTTTACTGATTCGAAGTGTCCGGTCGTGGACTCCCATTTTCGAAACCGTCTTTATGGAAGAGGGATTGCCGCTCTTTGCAGATAACCCAACGGGTTATTTTGATACCCTTGAAATTAAATTTATCCTGTCGCTCTTAAAGGTTATTGCAGATCCTTATGACGATATTGCACTGTTGACAGTATTGAGATCGCCGATTGTAGGGTTGGGGATTTCCGAATTGATTGGCGTTAAAAAAGCAGCAGATAGGGCACATTATCTCTATGATGGTGTTCAAGCCGGCCATGATGCTGATACAGAAACCGGCAAAAAACTGAAGGGTTTTACCGAACGGCTTGAAACATGGCGTCAAGCTTCTACGTATATGATGCTGGATGAATTCCTTTGGATGCTCTTACGTGATTCGGGGCTTTATCATTATTGTATTGCCATGCCCGGCGGTTCAGCTAGAGCGGCGAATCTAACACTGCTCATTGATCGTGCATCAGAACTGCGCCAATCCCAGATTATTTCACTAAATCAGTTTATACAGTTTATTGAAGCGCTGCATAATGCTTCGGGAGATATGGGGGTGGCCAAGACAATTGGCGAAAATGACAATGTGATTCGACTGATGAGTATTCATAAGTCAAAGGGGCTCGAATTTCCGGTTGTTTTGTTGCTCGGATTGGGACGGCGCATTAACCTCATGGATTCTTACGGTGATTTGCTGATGCATAAAGATGAAGGCATCGCACTGGCGTATGTCGATCTCGATAAGCGAACACGCAGTAAATCGCTGCCGCAGTGGGTGATCAAAAATCGTATTCAATGGGAGACTTATGCCGAGGAACTACGCGTACTATACGTTGCGCTGACGCGTCCGGTGGATCGCTTAATCCTTTTTGGCACTTATGCGGCACTGCCTAAAAAAATGCGTGTATGGCGTCGTGGTGCCAGTCGACAGCTGTTTTGGAACCCACAGGGACTGATGGACTGGATTATGCCTAATTGGTTGGATCTTCCGCAGGTGAAAGTGAACTGTTTAGATGCTGCACATTTTGAGATGGAGGCTGTAGATCAGCACCGAGACTGGATGCAGCGGCTATTGCAGTGGCGTGAAAGCAGGCGGGAAACGTCACCGGATGATGTGATGGTTCAAGCACAGTTTCCGGATAGAACAGAAGCAATCAAATCAGAGCAGGGGACAGAAGGCGAAATCGTTGAAAAGATTCTATCGTATCAATATCCAAAAGTGCTTGATGGACTGCCTGCAAAGACCTCTGTCACGAGTATGCAGACAGCTTATAAGCCGCCAACGCTGTCAGAAGTGCCAACGTTTTCAGATACGTCTCAAATCAGCGGCGCCGAACGTGGTACGTTGACACATGCATTTTTAGAACGACTTGATTTTCATAAAATACAAACGCCTGAAACGCTAAAAGAACAGCTTCATCAATATACTTCATCTGGTATCTTTACTGAAGATGAAGCGGATGTGATTGATCTTCAAAAGATTAGCGTGTTTTTAGCCTCGCCTTTGGGTATGAAATTGAGAGCGATTGAAAAACATCATCATGAGATCCCTTTTATACACAGAATAGAAACGCAAATGGTACAAGGGATTATCGATTTCTATGCAGAGCTGCCGTCTGAATTGCTACTCGTTGATTTTAAAACGGATTACCGCGTACCTGACTCGGACGATTTAATGTGGCAAAAGTATCGACAGCAAATTGATTATTACCGTATAGCGCTTGAAGCATTAACAGGTAAAAAAGTGACAGCAGCTTATCTAGTTTTTTTAATGGCCGGTGAAGTGATCGCCGTATCTCGCAGTGAAAACAGTGAAAACATATGATAAGATAAATAGAGATTAGTAGCAATTGAAAGGGGGGCGATTATGGTCTATCGTACCGAACTCGACGTCGCCATAAAGGCGGCGGCTTTAGCAGGCGAACGGATTCTGAAAGTGTACGATGAAGCCTTTGAAGTAGCGTATAAAGAGGATTCATCACCTGTAACGGAAGCGGATGTTTCTGCTGGACTTGCGATTGAAAAGTTTATTAAAGCGCATTTTCCCGAGGATGGCTTTCTTTCTGAAGAGATGGAAGATGACGGCAGTCGCCATCAAAAGACGCGCTTTTGGGTCATTGATCCTTTAGACGGTACTAAGGAATTTGTTAAAAAAAATGATGAATTTGCGGTTAACATCGGTCTTGTTGATCGCGGTAAAGTCGTATTGGGCGTGGTCTATATTCCGGTGACAGGAACTATCTATTACGCTGTTAGCGGGCAGGGCGCGTATCGGCAAAGTGCCGATAAACTGGAACAGTTAAGTGTCTCTCATAGACGCAATCCCGTTAGGCTGCTCATTAGTCGTTCTCATCCTTCGCCGCGAACGAGTGAGCTCATCGACCTACTGAAATCACGTATTGAATGTATCCAGGAAATGGGGAGTTCTATTAAGGGGTGTCTCATAGCAGCAGGTGAATTTGATATTTATTATAATTTTGGCACCAGCATGAAATGGGATACCTGTGCACTTGATTGTATTGTTAAGGAAGCCGGCGGGATCATGAAACGCTTGGATGGTGAACCCATTAACTATATGGAAAGCAGTCCTTATAACCGGGGGTTTTACATTGTAAATGATTCTGCTAACGAAGTGAAGCTTTCATAAACGGTTTGCATAAACGATGGCAAAACGAGAACAGCATATTGCTGGGGAGAATTATATGACGCATATTTACACGGGAAACGGAAAGGGTAAATCGACAGCGGCATTTGGTCTGGCTGTAAGGGCCGCTATGGCAGATTTAAAAGTCTATATCGTTCAGTTTGCCAAGACGGAAAAGTATCATGAAACGCGGATTGAATCTTATGTAAAATGGATTCACATTGAGCAGTGGGGAACCCCTGAAAAGATGGCGAGCGGACTAAAACAGCTATGGCAAAACGTCGCAGCACATGGGGATGATGTGGTCATATTAGATGAAATAACCATCGCGCTCATGATGAATCACATTACACTTGATTCAGTGATTACACTGATTAAGGCAAAGCCTAAAAATGTAGAATTGGTTTTAACGGGCATTAATTGCCCCAAGCCGCTATACGAATATGCTGATGTTGTGACAGAGATGACGCAGATTAAACACTATTACCAAAAGGGCATTACATCAAGAGCGGGCTTTGATTGTTAAAATCCTCGCAAAATTCTTTAAAACTCCATAAGAACTACACAATTCACCTCTAAGATAAAGAAAAAACTTAGAGGTGAAATTATGTTTAAGCATCTGAAAAAAAGACATTTGCTGCAATTGTTTTTCTTCGTGCTCATTGGGATTATTGCCGTTAATCACACGCTGGCAGAAAGCGGCGGGGGAATCACATGGCTTTCGTCGGCATCATTACATGCCATTTGTCCATTTGGCGGCGTTGTAACGCTTTACCAATTGGTGACACTGGGAACCTTTGTACAGAAAATTCATATTTCTTCCGTTATTTTAATGGGGCTCGTTTTTTTACTGGCGGTACTCTTTGGCCCCGTGTTTTGCGGCTGGGTTTGCCCGCTAGGCTCCATACAGGAATGGTTTGGGAAAATCGGCAAGAAGATATTTAAAAAGCGCTATAATCAATTTATCCCTAAACGCGTTGATAGAGTACTCAGATGGCTTCGTTATGTGATTCTTGCAAGGGTGCTTTATATGACGGCGATGTCGGGCTATCTGGTCTTTGCAGAGATTGATCCATATCATGCACTTTACAATTTCTGGTCCAGCGAAACAGCAATACTCAGTATAATCGTTCTCTTAGTGGTACTCGTCATGAGCTTGTTTGTCGAGCGACCGTGGTGCAAGTACGCATGTCCATACGGTGCCGTACTCAGCATCACCAATAAAATCAGTATTTTTAAACTTAAACGGACTGAATCCAATTGTATAAACTGTAAAAAATGTGATGATGTGTGTCCGATGAATATTGAAGTCTCAGGCAAAGACGTCATTACGGACCTTAGTTGTATCAGATGTATGCAATGTACCTCGGAGAACAGCTGCCCAGTTTCTGATACCGTAACAATAGAACCCGTTCAATTTCAAGGAGGCCGAAAATGATGAAGCGCATACGTGAGCAAACCATTCTCATTGCCATACTCGTCATTATACTCGGCGGTATCGGTGTGACCATGGCGACGGGTATATGGTCGACGGAATCGACAAAAGTCCCCGTAAAATTCGAGACAGGTGATTTTGAAGGCGAGTACAATCCGGAAGACATTAGAGGTTCTTATACACTTGCTGAAATAGCATCTATATTTGAAATTCCCGAATCGATTTTAAAGACGGCTTTTGGCATTGATGAGAGTGTTTCAGCAGATTCTTTTAAGAGCAAAGACCTTGAAACGCTGTACCCTGAAGAGGTAGAGATTGGGAATGACGCAATGAAGGCGTTTGTATCACTCTATAAGGGGATTCCATATGAGTTAACAGGGCTAATACTGCCGGATGCAGCGGTTGATATTATTCTCAGTCAGTCGTATGACTTCGATGAGCCGCTGCGAAGTGCTATTGAGAGAACGCGTTACAGCATCTTTGAAGCACAGGCGTCTGCTGATGGTGATACACCAGATGGTGAGAACAACACTCTGACGGGAACAATCGATAATGAAACCACCGAATTCGTGAATGACGCATCGGATGCTGTTGAGAATGAGACTGCTCATGAAACGACAGAAGATGAACCAGTGATCAACGGCAATACAACTTTTATGCAGGCGTTGGATGCCGGTCTCTCAATATCAGATATCGAAGCGGTTATTGGCGGCGAAATACCCTCGACTGCGATGACGATAAAAGATTTTTGTGTGAACAGCGGATTGAGCTTTTCAACTGTTAAAACAACATTGACGGCTAAGATTGAGGCGCTCAAATAACAGATGGTGCATTTGATGCTGTTTTCGCAGTAGGCGTTTGCCTCCTCGGCATGCTTAAGATATAATGAGCATAATGAGGAGGCTTTATGTTGATATTCAAAAGGATCGCTTATATGCCTGAAACGATGCTGAACGAGCGGCGTTATGCTTTTGAAGCTTTGTCTGAGATGGATGTTGTCGCAGAAGTCTTGGTAACGGTGCCCAGTCTACAGGCATTGGCATCGGCGCAAATGGTGCCGGAGGATAAAAAATTAGAGTATGGGACCATTGAAGTGTTAAAATGGTATGAAGCGCCAAGTCGCTTTGCAGATGAAATCTACCGAACGGTATGTTATAAGTTCCCAAATGTCGGTGTCTGGCGTCATGCACTGACACTGGATGAAACAACGACGCTATTGTCATCTTCTGCATCTCAGTTGACGAGCTTGCGCGTTGTTCTGCTGGATTTGGATAATACCTTTTTCAATTATGACGCAGGTGAAAAGCAAGCTTTTGATGAAACGATGTCGGCTTTTGATTTGCCGTCGTCATCCTACCCGATCTATCAGCAGATCAACAAAGCGTACTGGGAAAAGCTTGAACGCGGTGAAATTACAAAGTCAGCGCTGCGCATACAGCGTTTTGAGGATTTCTTAAAACAAATAGGCAGCGACCTGATTCCAAAAGAGGTCGCGGATATTTACCTCGAAAATCTTTCAAAGGCCTGTATTCTCTATGATGACAGTCTTGACGTGCTCAAGCAGCTGAAGGCGCAGTATTTAGTGGCAGCTGTGTCAAACGGCATTGAGTCCGTGCAGCTCAGCAGACTTAAACTGGCTGGGATCGAATCGCTTTTTGATGCAGTGATTATATCCGAACAAGTAGGCGTTAATAAACCCGATCCTGCAATATTTGAAGCGGCGTTAAAGCGCGTAGATTATCATGGCCCAATGGGATCTGTCTTGATGGTCGGTGATAATTTAAATGCAGATATTCTGGGGGCAAAAGCCTTGGGGATGCGAACTTGTTGGATGAATTATGATATCCGGCTTGCTGGTGCATCCGCATCGGCAGACTTTGAAATACATCGCATAGGAGAACTGCTGTCAATCGTTGGCGGGTTGTCCACTGACGGCAAATAGAGGGTTGAAATTGGGATTAAAAGGAGAGGTGTAAATGGAGGTTTTGGTAGAAAAGTTACAGCAGGCATTTCAATTAACCAGTGATTTGGTAGAAGGACTTGAAGCATCACAGTTATCACTTGGACTTGGGGAGCTTCCATCCAATCGAATCGGTGAGCAGCTTTGGTGTGTCGTTGGCGCAAGAGAGAGTTATTTTAAGGCGATCCAGAAAAGTGAGTGGGCAGGCTTTAACTGTTCATTGATTAATGTTGCCAGCAAGCCGGAGATTATTGAACGGCTGCAGCTGACACAATCCGATATCATTGCCTTTTTAAGCGGCAAAACGCTCTCAGATAAGCAAGTTGATTTGGTTATTGATTTATTGACACATGAGATTCAGCATCATGGTCAACTCATTCGCTATCTGTATGGCAACGGCATTAAATTTCCAAAGAGCTGGCGTCAAAAGTATTCACTTTGATTAATTGTTTTGCTGAACGAGCAATATTGAATGCGCTATAATTTACATGAATTTAAAGAATAATGGTATAAATCAATGTTCATATTCGATACAATAGAATTGTATCAAAATGTGAACATTTTTTTGCATGGACATCCCTTTTGATAGAGCATATAATAATGCAAGGGTTCATTATGCGCTATGATTGGACATTCAGAATGAGATTGGAGGCATTTCATGAAGTATCGCATCATTGATCGACAACAGCATAAGTATCGTGAATGGTCCGGCGGCAAAAGTACCGAATTGTATATTTATCCAGAGGACGCCAATTATTTGGAACGACACTTTTTATGGCGCGTGAGTTATGCTACCGTAGATGCCGATAAAACGAGTTTTACGCCGCTCTATGGTGTTAAAAGATGGATTATGCCGCTTGAATCACCGCTTCTGCTCATGCACAAGAACGATATGCAGCCGCTTTATGACATTTCAGTTAAGCCCTATGAGGCGCATTGCTTTAAAGGGGAATGGGAAACGGTCAGTTACGGTAAGACAAATGACTTTAATTTAATGTTAAAAGAAGGCGCTTATGGTATTTTGAAACATTATAAAGTGCCTTCAGATCAGGAAATTGTGCTTAGCAAGATATTTCCCGAGAGTTTTGATGAACGTCTCCCGCTTTACCAGCGACGGCTTTCAATGGGGATCTATTGCATTGAAGAACCCATTGAAATATTGCACCCGGAAGGATTGCTGATTTTACCAAAAGAACAGCTCTTTTTAATGGATTATCAATATGAAGAGGGATATCAGCTTGCCAATTTTCTCATTAGACATCAAGCGGAGCGCAGCGTTAATATTGTTTTGTTCTTTGTAAGCTATTGAAAAGGTAATAATGCAATTTTTTCAAATAAATGTGATGATTCATTTTTGATGGTTTGAAAATATGAATGCGCGATTATGGGCAATAGATGATTACCGGATTAATTAGGAACGATATTACTTGATTTTTTAAGGACTTTTTTTTACACTAATCATATCAATGTGGATAGCCTCATGTGAACACATGGGGTTTTTAATTGAAAAAGGCTGTAGCTGGGATATTGACAAAAAGTCTAGCAAAACAGAAAACTTTGCGTCAATGAGTATACATCATACATCACACACTATACACTGCGAGAAATTGCATCATTTATAATAAATGGAGGCATCGAAAAGATGGAGAAATTAAAAAATATATTGGATACAAGCGGTCATAAGCCGAAACATGGGATACGCGAAATGCTTGGCTATATTGGACCGGGATTATTGGTAACTGTTGGGTTTATCGATCCGGGAAACTGGGCATCCAATATAGCTGCGGGAAGCGATTATGGTTATAAACTCTTATGGATGGTGACACTTTCAACCATTATGCTCATTCTTCTACAACACAATGTAGCTCATTTGGGCATTGTGACTGGCGATTGCCTTTCGGAAGCGGCGCAGAAGCATCTAAAACCGTGGTTGTCGAGAAGTGTTTTGGGGACCGGTATGATTGCTGCTGTGTCAACAGCGCTGGCGGAAATTTTAGGAGGGGCAATTGCCTTGGAGCTGCTCTTCGGCATACCGATCAAGGTTGGCTCTGTGCTGGTATTGCTGTTGATCTTGTTTTTCTTGTTTTCAAATACTTATAAGAAACTGGAAAAATGGATCGTTGGCTTTGTATCAATTATAGGGATAGCGTTTCTCTATGAGCTGCATATGGTTGATATACAATGGGGGGCTGTGATTAAAGGCTGGACGACCATTCAATTTCCAGCGAATTCCATGCCGATTATCATGTCTGTTTTAGGTGCTGTCGTCATGCCGCACAATTTGTTTTTGCACTCTGAAATTATTCAGAGTAGGCAGTGGCAGCTTGAAGATGACGTTGTCATTAAGCGACAGTTGAAATACGAGTTTGCAGATACGCTCTTTTCAATGATTATTGGCTGGGCGATTAACAGTGCCATGATTATTCTGGCGGCGACGACTTTCTTTACAGCGCATGTTTCCGTCGACGAATTATCGCAGGCACAGCAAATGCTCGTACCGCTGGTTGGTAATATGGCAGCACTGGTGTTTGGCGTTGCATTGCTTTTTTCCGGTATTGCGTCGACAATGACGGCAGGGATGGCAGGCGGCTCAATATTTGCAGGTATTTTTGGCGAGCCTTATGATATAGCAGACCGGCATACCAAAGTTGGTGTCGTCGGTGTTTTAGGTTTGGCAACGGTGCTAATCTTTGCAATTTCTGATCCTTTTCAAGGCCTTATCTACAGTCAAATGCTGCTGAGTATTCAATTGCCGATTACGGTATTTCTACAAATTTACTTGACATCATCAGAGAAGGTGATGGGCAAGTTTAAGAATACACTGCTTCACAACGTCGAACTCGGTGCAGTGGCCATAGTGCTGACGATTCTAAACCTCATGCTATTTGCGAGTTATTTCCAGTAGTTTGTTAAGGCATACCAATGGTTAGTTCTCATCCATTCCATTTGCTATCTTGATGAAGGTATTTTCTGAGTGTTGATTGTTGTTCGCTTTGAACGGGGCTATGCCCATAAGCGAAAACCCCCTTGTACTGAGTTGCCGTGGATTACTTTTAAGTGCCGCGGGCTCAGTACAAGGGGGTTGTTTATTTGAAGATAGGTCAAGCGATCGCTTGCAAATGAGGTATGCGTTTGCGGTTAAAGGCCGTTTTCACCGGCAGGGGTTTGCATCGGCAGCATTAATGTAAATGTCGTACCCTGATTGAGATCGCTTTCGACGATTATTTGGCCGCCGTGCTGTTCGATAATGATCTTGGCAATGGAAAGACCGAGTCCCGTACCGCCATGCTGTGCGTCTTTAAGTTTTGTTCTAGATTTGTCAGCACGATAGAAGCGATCGAAAATATGCGGAAGGTCTTCTTTTGAAATGCCAATGCCGTTATCGGCAATTGTTAGAACGTTATACGGGGGTTTAGGCGTCAGGTCAATGTTTATTTTTCCGTTTTCAGGGGTGTATTTGATGCTGTTGTCGATAAAGATGCGGCAGGCTTGTTTCAGCTTATCGATGGAGCCATATTGAATAAGTCGCTCTGTGATGTTTTCAGAGATATCATGCTGTGTATCAATGAGTCGCGTTTCTTTGACAATTTCCTGAATGAGTTCGGATAAGCTAAAAGTCAGCATATCCATCTTTAGTGTACCTTTGTCGTTTCGTGCGATAAAGAGCAGACTCTCAACAAGGGAGTGCATGTTTTCTGTTTCACCTAAAATCGCCTGAATACTCTCTTCGAGAATAGCAGGATCATCTTTTCCCCAACGGTTTAACATGCCGGCATAGCCTTTGATAACGGCAATCGGTGTCCGAAGTTCATGGGAGGCATCGGAAACGAACTGCTTTTCGCGTTCATAGCTTTGCTGAATATCGTCCAGCATTTTATTGAATGTCATCGCGAGGTCTTTGAGTTCATCTTTAGTACCACTGACGTTGAGTCGTGTACTGATTGACATTTCCTGTACTTGCTGCGTCATGGTGTGAATCGGGCGGAGTTGTTTATTCGCCATATGTGAAGCGGCTCGTATTGAAGAAAGCATAAAGACGATTGCCAGAACAATGGCAATTGGGAATGTCGTCTCAAGAATACTGCGCGTATAGCTCATATCCTTTTGAAGCGCCAGTGTATGGACAGTAGTGGTGCCGTCAACTACGGCAACCGTCCATAAATCCGGCAGATTTGGAAAATCGGCAAGATCGAATGTTACCGGTGCGACAATTTGATTTAAAACAGGTGCGGTTTCGTCAATGCTTTCATAAAGGAGTACTTCGCTTTGATCGTATAGGTATAGTTTTAAGTGATCTTGTGCTAAATAAGCTTGAAACAGTGGTGCGTCGTAGGCGGTGCCGTCTTGAATCATCGCTTGAATATAACTGAGGTTTTCATCCAGCCGTTTTTCGCCTGTATAGAACAAATAGTACGAAAAAGCGGCATAGATAAGGGCTAACAAAAGAACAAAGATAAAGAGAAGGCGAAAGGCATAGCCAATGGTCAATTTAAAAGTGATATTAAAACGAAGCAGGGATAAGAGCTGATTAATGCGCTGACCGATATAAGACCGTTCTCTTTCAAAAGCAGCATGCCGTTCAATTGATATATCACTGGCTTTAGGTGTTGCGTGCTTTTGCTGAATACTTTTGCTTTCAGTTGATGCAGGCTTAGATGTGCGCTTGGGCGCAGAAGCCTTAGAAGGTGCCTGTTTAACTGGAGACTGCTGCTTTGAAACAATAGATGCCGTCGATGTGACAGGTGAAAGCGATTGCGTAGATTCTGCCTTCGGCATTGACTTCAACTTAGACTTCGACTCGCTTTTCTGCCATTGTTTTTTTTCGCGCCGTTTGCGTTTAATATTCTCACGACGACGACGCTCATCCTCGATGTGCTGAAGACGCATTTTTCGCTTTCGGGCTTCTGCCTCCGCTTTTTTTTCAGATTTAGTCAGCGGTTTTGGTTCGCTAGTCACGAGTTTTACAGCGACATCACGTTTTTTCTTAGGCGCCTTGGGCGGTTCGCTATGGAGTTCTTCAATGCGATCCTTACTTATGATCTTCATCTTTAAATAGGTAACCTACCCCTCTAACGGTGTGAATAAATTTGGTTTGAAAGACATCATCAATTTTGCTGCGAAGGTATCTGATGTAAACATCGACGATTTTTGTTTCGCCAAAGTAATCATATCCCCAGACTTTATCTAGAATTTGTTCGCGGGAAAGCGCAATGTTTTTATTTTCTGCAAGGTAGTGCAAAAGGTCGAATTCTGTTTTGGTTAATTCGATGGGATGGTTATCATAGGTGACATTGTATTGATTGTAATCAATTTTAAGATTCCCGGATATAAAACAATTGGCTTGTACAGTGGGGACGGCAACTGTTTTTCGAAAAATACGACGAATTCGCGCCAGCAATTCTTCAATGGCAAAAGGCTTGGTCATATAGTCATCGGCGCCAAAATCAAGTCCCATGACTTTATCCATCGTATCATCTTTTGCTGTAAGCATAATGATGGGAATTTCGGAATTCAGGCGAATGCGCCGACAAACTTCCATACCGTTGAGTCCTGGGAGCATGATGTCTAAAATAATGAGATCGAATCCGCCTTCGAGTCCCATTTCAAGACCGGTACGGCCATCGTTTGCCGTTGAGACTTCAAAACCTTCATGCTTTAATTCCAATTCGATAAACCGTGCTATTTTGAGATCGTCTTCTACGACTAATATCTTGTGCATATATCCTCCCATACGATACTTTTTAATCTTAATATAGCATTTCAACCATTGAAATAAAAGCCTTTGCGTAAAAAAGGGTGAAATGCCTAAGCATTCACCCTTTCGTCTTTACGTTATTCGTAACGGTCTTCGTCAACAGGTGTTTCCTGTTTTGGTGCCATTTCATCGAATTTGAACTTGCTGCCGTCTGCGTTGAGAATTCGGATTTGGTAACCGAAGAAGTATGGCAGAATGAGCAGGAATAGCGATGCTGGCAATGTTACGAGGATAATGATGCCGGCGACTGTTAATGGAATGTCCAAAAGGCGTCTATCTTTTTTTGAAACGATGAAACTGGTTTTATGAAGTTTTTGGACAAATCCTTTGATGTCTTCAAAGATGTCTCTGTTTTGTGTTCTGCGCTGTTGTCTGCGTTGTTCTCTGTGTTCACGTGGATGTCTGCTTACGGTGTGTTTTGCAGTTTTCTGATTGGATTCGAGGTAGATAAGGGCTTCCACCATGTCGCCGTCGAATTTTTCGAGGGCTTCTTTAGCTTCTTTATAACTGATATTCGCTCTTTCCATAAGCATATCGATTTTTTCTAAACTCACTGACATTGTACGTTCCTCCTTTAATCGTAACGGTTAATTTCATTATACGCACGCTTTCTTAATAAGGTGCAAAAGCATGGTTAAAATTTGGAAAGAATCTTTTTCGACTGTTTCGCCGTCGAATGGCGGATCACTTTTGATGAACTTTGGATGATTTCATTATAGGCCGTCAGCATTAGAACAACACCAAAGCAAGGTTAGAAAACAAATAGAAAACGATTAGCATCCAGTGGGGGCACAAGGATATTTTGACAGCAATCGAATGCATAAAAAAAGCTGAAGTGATTGTAAAATGCGCGTTCTTTGATTAAAGGCAAAAAAGTGGGTGATGATGACTTGACTTTAAAGGGCGATCTGATATGATAAATATATAAACAAAATTATCCTATATAAACAAATGTTTATTAATTGAGGTGGCTATGACAGAACGCGAGCGTGAAATTCTAAGATTAATTGAAGGCGAACCGCTGATTACGCAGGAAATGTTGGCAGAACGGCTGGGCATTCAGCGATCATCCGTTGCCGTTCACATTTCGAATCTCATGAAAAAAGGCTACATTAAAGGGCGCGGCTATATTGTCGATTCGTCTCCGTATATTGTCGTTATCGGCGGCAGCAACATGGACATTATTGGAACACCCGATAAAAAGCTTATTCCGCGGGATTCGAATATTGGGACGGTGATGACGCGTGCCGGCGGCGTTGGTCGCAATATTGCTGAAAATCTTTCGGCACTGGGGCATCCGGTTCACTTTATTTCGGCGGTTGGTCAAGATGATTTTGGGCGAAAGCTTTTAGAAGCGCTCAACCAAAAGGGAATCCACACCGCAGGCGTTATGATGCATTCGTCGCTGCCGACATCGACCTACCTTTGCATTAACGATGTCGATCATGATATGGCGATGGCGATTTCACAGATGCACATTGCAGATGCCATTGACGTCAATTATTTGATGCAATGGGGGAAATTGATTGAAGGTGCTCGGCTGTTGGTACTTGATACGAACTTAAGTGAAGCGGCAATTCAATATCTTTTAACCGTGTATTCAGATCGACGTATTTGCATTGATCCGGTATCCACGGCAAAAGCGGCTAAATTAAAAGGCCATTTGGATAAAATTCATTTTTTAAAGCCTAATCTGATCGAAGCGGCATTACTGACGGAGATGGAACAGATGGCAGATGAATCGGAACGCGATTATGCAACAAGGCTGTGCGAGGCGCTTGTATCACTTGGCATTGGGGAAGTAGCACTGACGCTGGGTGCTGATGGCGTCGTTGTCGGCAATCATCGAGAAGTGCGTTTTTTTGAAAGTCATCGCGTAGCCGTTCAAAATACAACTGGTGCGGGAGATGCATTTTTTGCAGGTTATGTTCATGGCATTTTTTTCGATGTACCGTTGGAAACACGTGTTAACATGGCGTTAAGGTGTGCGTCACATCAAATATCTCAGCCACAGATGCCGCTGTCTGAAGCGATTGCATCATTGTAGAGGATGTGCTTAGCGCTCCAATGAGAGCGCCAATAAATTTCAAAGTGTTGAAACCGCGCAGGGGATGCGCAGTGAGGAAAGGATGAAATCATATGAATCAAGCCTATTTAAAGCATGTATTATACATTAAACCTGAAGTTAAAGAAGCGCTGGCAGCCGGCAAGCCCGTTGTCGCACTGGAATCGACGATTATCAGTCATGGTATGCCTTATCCTGAAAATGTGGCGACGGCCCGTGAAGTAGAGTCGATTATTCGTCGCGAGGGTGCCGTGCCGGCGACGATTGCCATTTTGAACGGTGTTATTAAAGTGGGGCTTACAGATGATGAACTTGAATATTTAGGGCAGGCACAAAACGTCGTTAAAGTTTCCAGACGAGATTTCCCAATTGTGATCGCAAATAAGCAAAACGGTGCGACGACAGTGGCGGCGACGATGATCTGCGCAGCGCTCGCTGGGATTGCCGTCTTTGTGACAGGCGGCATTGGAGGTGTTCACAGAGGTGCTCAAGAGACCTTTGACATTTCTGCGGATTTGACGGAATTGGGACAGACTTCTGTTGCCGTCGTTTGTGCCGGTGCGAAGTCAATACTCGATTTGGGACTGACCCTTGAACACCTCGAGACGCTGGGGGTTCCCGTTATTGGTTATGGCACTGAGGAACTGCCTGCCTTTTATACGCGTTCAAGCGGCTTTAATGTGGATTATCGTATGGACACGCCGGAGGATGTCGCTGCTGCGATACATCATAAATGGAATCTTGGACTGAATGGCGGACTGGTGATTGCCAATCCTATTCCGGCAGAAGATCAACTGGACAAACAATTTATCGACGGTATTATTGAATCGGCTTTAAAACATGCAGCTGAACGCGGTATTAAAGGTAAGGAGACGACGCCGTATCTATTGTCCGAAATTAAACGTTTAACGGAGGGGACGAGTTTAGCGGCAAATATTCAACTCATTTACAACAATGCTAGAGTAGGTGCCAATATTGCCAAAGCATATGCGCTATTACAGAAGTACTGATTTTTCTTTAACAAAGTTTAACAATATTAAAGCATTTATTAATAGAAACTTAATTGACTGTCAAGCTTGGATTTGATATCATTAAGCACACGTTAAATTTCTTTTTAAACATTTACATTTCCCCCTTTTATTCGAATGTAAATGGATTTCACACATCTCTAATTTGGCAGGAGGTGTGTTTTTTTTATTTTTTGAAGACAATCAAAGTGATGTGCCTGTTTTGGTTCTTGAAACACTGATAAAATAATGTTGACTGTATTGTTAACCTCGATTGACAACCAAGTTTACGTAAACTGTTGACAATTACTTGGTTGACATTTAAAATAGAATTATTCAAATAGGATTGGGAGGAAATTTCATGAAGACGAGAGATATGGTCATTATTGCTATTTTTGCCGCATTGACGGCGATTGGAGCGTTTATCAAAATACAGATCGGCGTTGTGCCCTTTACATTTCAGTTCTTTTTCTGCGCACTTTCCGGGGCTTTACTCGGTGCTAAACGCGGTGTGTTGTCGCAACTGCTTTATGTCGGCATGGGTCTGATCGGCATCCCGGTTTTTACAAACGGCGGCGGGCCAACTTATATTTTTCAGCCAACATTTGGTTACCTTTTAGGCTTTATCATATGCGCCTATATCATTGGTTGGGCGACTGAACGCATGTCGGAGGTTTCACTGCCCAAAGTATTGGCGGCGACAGTAGCGGGTCTGATGGTCGTTTATATTGTCGGTGTTCCTTATTTATATTTAATTGTCAGAGTCTATTTGGCAACGGGAACTTATACATTCATGAATGCCGTCGTAGGCGGTTTTGTACCTTTTATAGGACCTGATCTGATTATGAGTGTTATTACGGCATCCGTTGCCGCTATTATTCTGCCGCGACTTAGACAAATGGGCTATACGAAAGCTTACCGTGTACGATAGGGGGATGCCGCTGATGGAATGGAAAGAGGCTTTACAGGAAGAAACGGCAGTGGCTTCATGGTCGTATGAAGCGGTTTGCCATCTTGCAGAGAATCCCATGGTTCAAACGGAGGATTTGATGATGGGAGCAGATGCTGTACGACGTCAATTTAAGGGAACGCAAACATCGCTGTGCACCATTGTCAATGGCAGGAGCGGCAAGTGCAGTGAAGATTGTAAATTTTGTGCGCAGTCAAAATATTATCCGACAGATGTGACGACTTATGGCATGATGCCAACGGAGGACATCTTAAAGGCTGCAAAAACAGCAGAAGAATCAGGCGTTCATTGTTTTTCGATTGTGACAAGCGGTGGGTATCTGAGCGATTCGCTGCTGGAAGCACTTGAACCGGTTTACAGACGGCTGAAAGCAGAAACGCAACTTTCGCTCTGCGCTTCACATGGCATGCTGACGGCTTTACAAGCGCAAAGGCTGAAAGCGGTCGGTGTTACAACTTATCATCACAATCTGGAAACGTCGAGAAAATTTTATCCGACGATCTGTACGACACATGCCTATGATGAGCGTATTGAAACCGTGAAAGTATGTCAATCAGCAGGCTTGAATGTCTGCTGCGGAGGGATCATGGGACTTGGTGAGACGATGGCAGACCGCATTTCCCTCGCTTTTGAAATCAAGGCGCTTGGCATACAATCTGTTCCCATGAACATACTGATGCCGATTGAAGGAACGCCAATGGCGATGAATGCCCCACTTTCTACGGATGAGATTTTAAGAACACTTGCGATGTTTCGCCTGATTTTACCGGAGGCGGATATTCGCATTGCAGGTGGGAGAGCCAAGCTGGGAAGACACGTTGAAAACGCGCTGACAGGTGGTGTCAACGCGTTAATGGTAGGCAATTATTTGACGACGATTGGCAGTGTGGTCGAAGCGGATTTAAAAATGATGGCGGCATTGGGCTATCAGCTTTAGACCGCAAATAGCGTCAGAAAATACTTGTATTAAGGAAAGGGCATCATTGCTTCATTTCACTTGTGTTTCTGTTTCATTAGCCGGAAAGACGAGATCAATTTCAGATGCAAGTTCACGATAGAGCGCGTGGTGCCGAATAGGTGCCAGGCGCTTTAATACGGCGTGATAGTACCATGACTGCTGCTCGAATCCCGCGTTGAATTTTGTCCACAGCGTATCGCCCATTTCACTGAGGTGTCTGTGGATACTCTTCAAGTTTGTAAGCTTGTCAACACAGACGATAAACCTCACTTCATCTGAAACGGTTTCGAGATGCGCCAAGTAACGTTTTTTACGTGTTTGCCAGTCGAGTGATTTATCCTGCTCGGTACAGTCATTGACAAGGTCTGCAACGTGTTTGCCGAATGCTTTTATGAGATCGTCATAAATGAGTGGTGTATCTTCGAGGGTATCGTGAAGAATCCCCGCACAGATGACATCGTCTGAAAAGCCATATTTCGACAAGATCATCCCCACTTCAATTGGATGTGCCGCATAGAGATCGAGATCCAATTTGCGTATTTGGCCGTCGTGTGCTTTTAAGGCTGTATGTATCGCTTGGTATAAGATCATGGTATCGCCTCCCATCTATTCCTATTTTAGCATAATGAAGCTAGAGACGATAGCACCAGGACATAGGTCCCATGAAAAAAACATAAAAAAAACATCGGCACCCTAACAAGATATTGTGTATAATTGATATGGATATACTGTATGTAGCAAGAGGAGGGGATCGCATGCAAATGAATGTTGAAAAGCGCAATGGCGCACTCGTCGCCTTTGACAGGAAAAAAATAGAACAGGCGATTTTAAAGGCTTTGGCCGCAACAAAACCTGATCGGCTTAGAAAAGACATGGTAAAACTTTCAGAAGTGATCACGGATTATGTTGTCATTACACTTGAAAAAGCTGAAAAACCGACAGTTGAATCCATTCAGGACGTCGTTGAAAATACATTGATGCAGATGGGCGAGTATCAAACGGCAAAAAATTATATCAAATACCGTTATGAGCATAAGAAAAAGCGTGCGCATCGTCAGACGGCAATGGATATTTTATCGCTCTTTGACGATTATCTAGGCCAAAACGACTGGCTCGTCAAAGAAAACTCCAACATGGGTTTTTCCCTGCAAGGACTCAACAACCATATCATTTCAAAAGCTTCAAAATCATTTTGGCTAAATGAAGTTTATGATGAAAAAATTGCAGATGCACATGAATCGGGTGCACTGCATATTCATGATTTGGGGTTGCTTTCTACCTATTGCTGCGGCTGGAGCCTCGAAGATTTGCTGTTGAAAGGATTCGGCGGCGTGGCGGGGAAAGTTGAAGCAGCGCCTGCAAAGCATTTTGATACGGCACTCCTTCAAATTGTCAACTTTATTTATACGGTGCAGGGCGAAGCGGCCGGCGCGCAGGCAATTTCAAATTTTGATACACTGCTCGCCCCTTTTGTCGCGCAGGACGGTCTTGATTATAATACCGTGAAACATTATATGAAAACGTTTATCTTCAATATGAATATCGCGACGCGCGTTGGTTTTCAAACGCCGTTTTTCAATATCACCATGGATAAAGAAGTGCCGATTACGCATCGTGATTTGCCGATTATCGTCGACGGCAAACATGATTTCAATAAAACCTATGCACAATTTCAAACGGAAATGGACATGATTAATAGAGCATTTTGCGAAGTGATGATGGCTGGAGATGCAAAAGGACGTATTTTTACATTTCCGATACCGACCTACAATATTACAGATGACTGGAATTGGCAAAATGAAGTGACAGATATCATTATGGAAATGACGGCTAAATACGGTACGCCGTATTTTAGTAATTTTGTCAATTCAGACCTTAATCCGGAAGATGTCCGCAGCATGTGCTGTCGCTTGAGACTTGATAACAAAGCGCTCATCAGAAGAGGCGGCGGATTGTTTGGCGCTAATCCGAAGACGGGCTCCATTGGCGTTGTAACCATTAATATGGCGCGGCTTGGCTATATGAATCATACGATGGAAGGGCTTTTCGACAGCCTCGAAAGACTGATGGATATTGCAAAACAATCGCTCGAATCCAAGCGGAAAATTCTCGAAGAAAATATGCAGCGCGGGCTTTATCCCTACTCGAGATATTACCTTCAAGATGTTTACGATACCCAGGGCGAATACTGGCACAATCACTTTGCTACCATTGGGCCAAACGGCATGAATGAATGTATTCAAAACTTCACCGGGAGCCGTGAGAGCATCTTAACGGTTAAAGGGAAGCAAATGGCAGAGGCTATCCTGGATTATATGAACGAAGTGCTTCTGAAATTTCAGCTCGAAACCGGCCATCTCTACAATTTGGAAGCAAGTCCTGCTGAAGGCGCTGCTTACCGATTTGCTAAAATTGACAAGGCGATGTTCCCGGATATCGTCACAGCAGGCGTCGGAGCACCTTACTATACGAATTCGACACAGCTTCCGGTTGGCTATACAGAAGATTTATTTGAAGCGTTAAATGCACAGGACTCATTGCAGACGAAATACACTGGCGGCACAGTGTTTCACGGCTTTATTCCCGAGCGAATTGAGGATGTGGAAATCGTAAAGACGATTTTAAAAGATGTGACCCAGCAGTATCGACTGCCGTATTTTACGATCACGCCGACTTTTAGCATTTGTGAAGACCATAAGTATATTGCTGGGGAACATGCAACCTGTCCAACATGCGGTAAGACCACGGAAATCTGGTCGCGCGTCGTCGGTTACCATCGACCGATCCAGTCGTGGAATGTTGGTAAGCAGTCTGAATTTATTGATCGAAAAGCCTTTGTCGTTAGATAATGGCAGCGTAAAGAAAAACAGCTATGATCTATGTTGTGCAAAATAAGATAACGCAATAATAAACCCTAATAATGACTGTATTAAAGGAGCAACAACGTTTTGAACATCGGCGGCTTTTTAAAAACATCTTATAGTGATTTCCCAGGCCATTTGTCTAGTGTTATATTCACCAATGGCTGCAATTTTAAATGCCCATATTGTCACAATGGGGACTTGGCAAGTGGAAGAGCCCCCGCGACAGAGACATTTGATACGATATTAACTAAGCTTGATCAAAGACGACAGCACATTCGTGCTGTCGTTATTTCGGGTGGGGAACCAACACTTTACCGTGATTTGCCGGATTGTATTCGAATGCTGAAAAATGAAGGCTATGCAGTCAAGCTGGATACGAATGGTTCAAATCCAGAGATGCTTGAACACCTGCTTCGAGAATCGCTGCTTGATTATGTTGCCATGGACTATAAATGGTTGATTTCGGATTATGCACCTTTTATAGCAGATCCGGTCTTGGCGGCGTCGACTGCATGGCTGAATGCTTCAATTGACTTGACTATTGGGAGCGGAATTGATCATGAATTTAGAACCACTGTATTGTCTCCGTACCATCGAGAGGATGTTCTCGAAAAAATGGGCAGGCGAATTGCAGGTGCACAGGCTTGGTCGCTGCAACAGTACCAGTACACGGCAAACCAGCTTGAAGATTGTCATTTTGAAACGTATTCAAAATCGGTTCTGGAGGCTTTTGCAAATTGTCATGCAAAAGCATTTCCGAAAATGAAAATTCGTGTTCGTGCAAAGGTTTAGCGGGGGTTAGCATCATTGACGAATAACTATATTCGAAGTATAATGTGTACGATTATGTGTAATGGAGCGTGATGAAATGGGATTGATCGGCAATGGTGTCGATTTATTGGAAATTGAGCGAATAGTGGCAATTCTCAAAAAGCGGCCGCATTTTATTGAACGCTATTTTACAGAAAATGAACGCGTTTATTTTGAGCTAAAACATATGAAGGCAGAAACAATTGCTGCGACATTTGCGGCAAAAGAAGCTGTTTCAAAGTGCTTTGGCACAGGTGTGCGCGGATTTGAACTCAAGGAAATTGAAGTGCTCAGAGATGAACTGGGCAAACCTTATATTATATTGCACGGGAAGGCCAAAACGCTGGCAGAATCTTTGAAGATCACTGAACTTCAGCTTTCATTGTCACACAGTAAAAAAATGGTCGTCGCGTTTGTCATCGCAATTGGGGGGCATTAGGGTGAAAATTGCATTAGAACAAGATATACGAAAAATTGATCACACAGCTTCAAAAAAATATCATGTACCATCTATTGTGTTAATGGAGAATTCGGGTATTGCATTGGCTGAGGAAGTCCAAAAACAATACCATTCGCCAAAACAGCGGATTATCATCGTCGTGGGCATGGGAAACAACGGCGGTGACGGCATGGTCTGTGCGCGGCACTTGTTCAATCAGGGGAAAACAGTCATTGTTTTTCTCGTGGGTAATACGAAAAAATTATCGCCGGATGCAGCATTGAATTATGAGATGTTGAAACCGCTTGATATTCGAATGGAAGCAATCAACGAAATCAATGGCGTCAAAAAAATGGGCAAGATGATTTGGCCGGATGATATTGTCGTCGACTGTTTGTTCGGTATTGGACTAAAACGAGATGTTGACGGCGTCTGCGAATTTGTAATCAATGAAATTAACCAGTCTCAGGGCTATGTCATTGCCTGTGATATACCAAGCGGCATTAATGCCAGTGATGGCAGTGTTATGAAGACGGCAGTCCGTGCGGATAAAACCGTTGCCATTTGTCTGCCGAAAGTTGGCAATATCATGTTTCCGGGTGCTGATTATAATGGTGAACTCGTGGTGAAGCGCATTGGCCTCTCCGATAAATTGATTGGTGAAATGGGCATTCCATATCAGACGATTTCTGAAAGTGATGTCAGACGCATTATACCAAAGCGGCAAATGAATTCGCATAAAGGTACCTATGGCAAAGCGAGCCTGATTGCCGGTTCTTTTGGCATGACAGGGGCGGCAATTTTGGCAGCAAAGGCTTCGCTCCGATCGGGAATCGGGTTGCTTAAGCTCGTTATACCGGAAAGTCTTCATACCATTATAACGACGAATGTTCCGGAGGTGGTTACGGTACCGCTGATGGAAACCAGACGCGGCGTCTTTGGTATTAACCAAGTGGAGAAGCTTATTCAGAACTGTAAAGGCTCTGATGTCGTTGCCATTGGACCTGGCTGTGGACAGAATGCAGAAATGATTGAGGTCGTTAGGCAATTGATCACACAAGTGGACAAACCGCTGGTGATTGATGCAGACGGGCTCAATACGCTGTCGAAAAATGTTGAACTGCTCGCCAACCGTGTCAATGGTATCGTTATTACGCCGCATCCGGGAGAAATGAGCCGATTAACGGGTTTGACCATAGAAGCGATTAACCAGCATCCCATTGATACGGCGACCGAATTTGCCGTGAAGTGGCAGATCGTCGTCGTTTTAAAAGGCGCTAGGACCGTTGTGGCATTGCCCGATGGCTCTGTTTATGTTAATCTAACAGGCAATCCGGGTATGGCAACTGCTGGCAGCGGTGATGTACTGACCGGCATTATCACGAGTTTGATTGCACAGGGAATGACATTGGCAAATGCTGCGATTGCAGGTGTTTTCCTGCATGGTTACTCCGGTGATATTATGGCGGTTCAAAGAGGTGAACACGGATTGATTGCCGGTGATTTAATAGAAGGGATTACACAGGCATTCAATGCACTTTTAAAGCAGTCTATATAGATGCGATCGGTGCTGCCGGCTATTATAAAGATTGCTGATATTGGAAAAATATATTAAAGAAAGATTAGATGAAAGCATCGATTTAAAAAGTTATTTTAAGTCGGTGCTTTAAGACGTCGTATAACATCGTATGATACACGACTGTCGTTTAAGCCGTATAAAGTTGAAGCAATAGGTACTGTGTAGGGGGCAAGACAATGGCATATGAATATCGTCCGGCATGGATGGAAATTGATTTAGGAGCGTTGGCACACAATTATAAGCAATTAGCAGACCTTTACGGCGGCACGAAAATCTGTGCCGTGGTGAAAGCAGATGCCTATGGACATGGCATGATACCCGTGGCAAAAAAATTACACGCGCTGGGCGTTGATTTTTTTGCAGTTGCAACCATTATTGAAGCGCAGACCCTTAGGGCGGCACTGCCGGATGTCGATATTCTCATTCTTGGCTATTCACCAATAGAGGCAGCGGATGTTCTAATCGAAAAGAATTTGATTCAAACACTCTATGATGTTGAACAGGGAAAAGCGTTTCACCTTGCAGGGTTAAAACACGATAGGCCTTTGCGTGTTCATGTAAAAGTCGATACGGGTATGCGTCGACTGGGTTTTTCTGCTAATGCGGCAGGCGTGAATGCGATAGAAAACCTTCACGGCTTAAAGGGACTTGCAGTTGAAGGGATCTATTCGCACTTTGCAAGAGCTGATGAAATTGATGCAAGCGCCGTCCATGCACAAGGGCAGTTGTTTATTGCTGTACTTGAAGCACTGTCGATTCGCGGTGTGACTTTTAAACTTCGCCATATTTGCAATAGTGCTGCCTCAGCAAGGTTTCCTGAATATTATTTTGATATGGTTAGACCGGGGATTGTCCTGTACGGACAGCCGCCATCAGAAGCAGTTGCACTGGAAGCACTTGAACTTCGTGAAGTGATGTGCGTTAAAGCCAACATTGCCATGGTAAAATCAGTGGACAAGGGTGATGGTGTCAGTTACGGCCACCGATACCATTTGCCGGAAACCATGAATATTGCAACGATTCCCGTGGGCTATGCCGATGGATTGCTAAGAGGATTAAGCGGTAAAGCGCATGTGCTGGTGGATGGTGAGCCGTGTCCAATTATCGGTTCTATCTGTATGGATCAGTGCATGGTCGCCGTTGGAGAAAAAACACCTAAAATGGGTGATGAAGTCGTTGTGTTAGGTGGCAACGTACATCCAATGGTGTCTGTGGCAGCGTATGCGAAAGCACTGGGAACGATTAGCTATGAGATTACATGTCAATTTTCACTGCGTTTGCACCGACAATATACTGAATAACGTGTATAACACTGCAAAATGCGCCATAAGACGGCTATGCGTTTTTATGGTATTGGCTTCGCTTTTATGGTAAAATAGTGTTATTAGCTCGTAGACAGAGAGAAGAGCACAGGTTGATACTACATATTTGACATCTGCAATGGCATTAGGTAGATGTGTATTGGGTAAGGTGATACTTTAAAAGGGATGCAATATTTTTTTATCTGTGAAACGTCGGAGGTTTCAAAGATGCGTGCATGTGTTTACAGCATGCCAATGGGTTGACACTTTACACGAAGGTACACATAAAATACGACATCAAGCGGTTTTACATCAGTGATGATATGCGAAAAGGCTATGAGCGAATGGCAGCAATCAACTTAAATCTTTCAGTAATGAGACTTTTCGATAACTTATCGACCTTATCTAATTAAAAGCGCTTTTGAATGGAGATGATAATTGAAGTGAATATTAAAAGAGGCGACGTTTTTTTCGCAGACTTGTCACCGGTTAGGGGATCAGAACAGGGTGGTCAAAGACCTGTTTTGATTATTCAGAATGACGTTGGCAATCGGTACAGCCCAACCGTCATCGTCGCTGCAATAACGGCAAAAATCGCTAAAGCCAAGTTGCCGACCCATGTTGAAGTCGAAGCGAGCACAGTGGGTCTATTAAAGGATTCCGTTGTTTTGATGGAACAGGTTCGGACAATTGATAAGACGCGTCTTATCCAGAAACTTGGTCATTTGGATGCAGGTGTTATGAAACGCGTTGATCATGCCCTTGTCATAAGTTTAGGGCTAAGTGAAGAAGCATAAAAACTGCTGGGAGGTTACTCATCAGGTTGTTTTATGCTTATTTTTTTTTTCAGATATTTATGTTAAAATGGGTGTTGAAGGTGTGACAGGAGGCGCTTATGAAGCATATTAATTTGGATAAATTTAGTTATACGGCACTCGGCATCGTTATTGGCGTTGCACTGAGTTTTGGCATATCGGGAGCGGATAATACAGCGGGTACATCCAATGATCCACTGGTAACGCTCAGTTACTTCAATCAGCAAATGTCGGCACTTGAGGCTCGGATGACTGGTGATGTCAATGAAAAGATCAGCGAAATGGATGTGAGTGGCCCCGCTTTATTTGAGGTAATCAATGTACCGAATGGCACCACGCTTTACTTTGGTGCCAGTACAGAATTTATTCTGAGAGTGGGGACTGCCGTCGTTGTTGATCCCAATGATGTCGGAATACCCGATTTGACCTCCGGCTTAAAAGTGGATGACAAAGGTGTTGTACCGGTCGATCATCATATGCTCGTACCGAGTGACGATGGTCGGGGTATTCAGCTGACATCAGACTGCTGGCTGATGGTAAAGGGAACTTATACCACAGCTGATCAGTAATTAAAAGCATACAATTGCATACTCGCTATATTGATGGAGGCCATATGAATTTAAAGCGAAAAATTTATCTGGCAGTATTTCTCGTGAGCTTAATCGGCACGGGATTTCTGCTGTTTAATCGCATAGAGGTTGAAAACCAATCGAAATCTGCTGAGATTGTTGCAGATTATGAAGAATTTGTTGAATTCGGCAGACAGCTTGATATGACGCCGGGTGAAACGTTTGAAGCATTAAAAGAGGCTCATTTTACATCCGTAGCCATTAAGGAAGATTCGCTTTATGACCTTGTGGTCAATGGGGAACCTGTTGAATATGCGTTATTTAAAAACATCAAGCATGACATTGACTGGGATAAAAAGTATAGCGACGAGGCGGTGGATTATCTTACTTCTATGGCGTCGGACTATGACGTCGTCATGCGCACGAGGGACACGGCACTCTTTGACCGCTTAAAAGAAGGTGTCAAAGCACGCTATGATGAAGCGTTTTATCAGTTTTTTGAATCGTCAGAGGTTAAAACGATGGTTTTTAAAGGGACGATTGACGATATTTACTATACTGAGGATACGCGGTATGTCGACGTACTCACCAAGGGTGTTAAAGCACCGCGGGAAGTGGCATCATCCGCCATTGAAGATATGGGACTCGGCTATGATCCGGCGAAGGTCGAAGCGGTACAGTCTGCTGGTCTCACCGTGAACTTAAGGCCTTCAAATTATTACAAATACAATGAAAAACTCGTTGATGTGTATTTTGACGAGGTTTCAAAATACAATGCCAGTACAAATGCCATTATTTTTAACGGCAGGGAAATTTTGAGCTATTCAAAAGATACGGGTAATTATAAACAGGCACTGTATGATGTAATGCGTGCGCGCGATATACCGGTGGGCATGATTGAATCCAGTGTGCAAAGAGGCTATACGGAGCAAAAGGGCATTGAACAGCTGGCTGAAGACTTAGAATATAACGTCGTGCGTGTATTTCCGGTAATTGAATACATTCAGCAGCGCTACAATTACCTAGGCTATTATGAAGGGCCAATTGAGATTGAAAATACGCTTTACCGTGCGATCACGGAGCGGAATATTCGATCTATTTACTTTAGGCCTTTTAAAGACAGTAGTTATACGTATTATGATCATATCGATGAATACAAAACGATGTTTGAAGATTTGGCACGACGGCTGGAACCGCATGGGATAACGCTTGGCGATGCTTCAGTTATGCCGTATAATGCCGTATCCCCACATTTGGTTATCCTTTCAGCTTGGGGACTGCTGGTACTGGGACTCGTTATTCTAAAATTGGTCTTTGACATCGCTGAGACCTTTGAGTGGATTCTGTTTGGGGTTGGCATCGTCGGTATCGCCGGCATTAATTTTCTCGCGCCAAATTTGAGCATTGAGCTCTTTGCATTAGCAGGCGCATTGATTTATCCAGTACTGGCGATTATATTTCTCATTGAATATCTGAAAGATATGCGGCTTAGCCAAAAAGTTTACAGTTTTAAAGATATCGTCATTAAAGCAGTTGTCGCGCTCTGTGCAACCGGTTTCATCAGCCTGATGGGGGGATTGACAGTGGCGGCTATTATGTCGCGGGCGGATTATCTTGTAGAAATGAGTTATTATCGTGGGGTTAAGGTTAGCTTAATTGCTCCGATTATCATATTTGTCGTCGTGTATCTCATAAAATTGGGTTATAAACGCGATGTTAACGAACTTAGAGAAAATACGTTTTTTATTCAGGACGTGAAACATTTTCTGCTGGAAGATATTAAGATGTACTACTTTTTTATTGCCATTATCGTTGCTGTCGTCGGCTATATTTACATTGGGCGTTCGGGGCATGAATCTGGTGTCGAAGCGCTGAATATAGAACTGATCTTCCGTAATTTTCTAGAAAATGTGTTGCTTGCGCGACCGAGGACAAAAGAAATCCTTATGGCTTTTCCGGCACTCTCGGCAGCTGTCTTCTTTGCAGCGAGATTCTACAACCGCCTAATTTTTCCGGCGGCACTAGTAGCATCACTGGGATTTACATCAATCGTCAACACCTTTTGCCATGCGAGAAGTCCGATTTATCTGTCGACAGTTCGTACATTCCTGTCATTGGGAATCGGCATTATTATCAGTATTGTCGTCTTGGCAATCCTGAATATTCTGAGCAGAATTTACGTTGCTTATTTTGGGAGCAGTAAGTATGAATAAAATCGTAATCTCGGGTTTCTACGGTTTTCACAATATTGGCGATGAGGCAATATTGCGAACGCTGACGACCCAACTTAGAGCCATTGACCCTGCGGTTCAAATCACGGTTCTGTCCAATCATCCGGAGGAGACGCGCCAGAAGTTTAATGTGCGCGCCGTCGATCGCAGCAATGCCTTTCGCGTCTTTACGGAGATTATGAAGTGCAGTATGCTCATCAGCGGCGGCGGCAGTCTACTGCAGGATGTTACCAGTGCTCGAAGTATTCACTACTACCTGAGTATTATACGTGCAGGTATTTTCTTTCGAAAGCGCGTCATACTGTTAAGCCATGGTGTAGGACCGCTTATAAGGCCCAAAAACAGACACCGTGTGCGCAGTGTCCTCAATCGCGTAAATGTCATAACGGTCAGAGATGTTAAGTCAGCAGAATTACTGGAAAGTATAGGCGTTGATATGAAACGCGTCAGCATTACCACCGATCCCGTCATGGGGATGCCAATGGCTGATCCGGAAATTGGGAGCGCTATTCTGAAGAGGATCGGTGCGTGGGAGACATCGCGAAAGCGCGTGGCGATTGCGATTAGACAAAAAGATTTTCGAAATGAAGAAAGGCGTACCAAGCTGTTGACATTAACAGATGCACTCGCGAAGCAGTATGAAGTTTACTATTTGCCTTTTTATTATAAAAATGATACGAAAATATATGATGACCTGCACGATAAAGTCGGCGAACACGTTCATTTTGTCGTCGAAAAGTATCAGTCGCAGGAATTTATGAGCCTCGTACAAAACATGGATTTGCTCATTGGCGCAAGACTGCACTCACTTATTTTTGCACTAGTGGCAGAGGTGCCATTTATCGGCATTAGTTATGATCCGAAAATTGACAACTTTTTAGAGACCATTTCGCAGAATGCTGTTTGCGGTATTGAGGATTTTAATCCTGAAGCGGTATTGTCACATGTTGAATCCATTTTTGAACACTATGATGAATCACGCCGGATTGTTCAAAATGAAAAAGCGATGCTAAAAGCAAGACTCACCATCAATGAAACTATTCTAAATCAATTGTTGAGATCGGAGGGTCAATGAATCACATTAGAGGCAAAACAACTGTAAAAATACTGGGGGTCAAATTCGATAAGCTCGATTTTGATGATGCCTATCAGCGTTTTACAACGTTCATGATGCAGGATGAGACGAAAATGATCTTTACACCGAACTCAGAACTCGTCATGATGGCGCAGGATGATGATGCTTTCAGACAGATCCTCAATGAAGGCGATCTTACAGTTCCCGATGGGATCGGTATTATTCTAGCCTCGCGTATTCACCATTTAGAACTTACTGAGCGTATACCGGGCATTGATCTGATGGCGAAAATGCTGGCATATGCCAACCGCTCTAATAAATCCATCTTTTTATTTGGCGCCAAGCCGGGTGTGGCTGAAAAAGCAGCTCAAAAAATCGCTGAGCAATATGGCAACATTAAAATCGTGGGCGTTCAGGATGGCTATTATGATGAACGGGATGAACTGCGTATATTAGATAAAATTAATGAAGTGAAGCCGGATATCCTCTTTGTGGCACTGGGAGCGCCAAAGCAGGAAAAATGGATCTACAAATATCGAAAACTGTTAAATGTAAAGGTTGCCATGGGAGTGGGCGGTTCCATAGATGTATGGGCTGGAACGGCTAAAAGAGCACCGAGAATATTTCAGAAGATGGGACTCGAATGGTTCTATCGATTGATTAAGGAACCGACGCGCATTGGGCGTATGATGATTCTGCCGAAATTTCTCATTAAGGTAATTTTTACAAAAGCGCAAGCGAGTGATGAATAAAAACAAAAGATGTACAATGATGACGCAAAGGTGTGAACAAAGGAGGAAGACATGGAAGAAAAAGAAACAATGGCAGCGGCACTGGCTGAAATGGATCAGCTTGAATCGTTGCAAACCGGGGATATTGTCAAAGGCACAGTCATGAGTGTCAATGAAGAAGAAGCGATTGTAAATCTTAATTACATGGCTGACGGTATCCTATCAAAAGAAGAAATAGAAGGCGGCAGCACCGCTGAAATCGCCGTTGGCGACACTGTTGACGTCTATATCGTCAAAACCAATGATGGAGAGGGCAATGTTAAGCTTTCTCTAAAAAAGGCTGAAGCACAAATGGTTTGGGAAGAACTTCAAGGGCTTGTCAATGCGAATCAGCCTTTGAATTTAAAAGTAAAGGAAGCCGTTAAAGGCGGTGTTGTGGGCATGTATAAAGGCGCACGCATTTTTATTCCGGCATCTCAGGTGGCACTGCACTACGTTGAAGATTTAACGGTTTATGCGGGCACGAGCTTTGAGGTGAAAATTATCGAACTCGATATGGATAAAAAGCGAGTGGTTGCTTCAAGAAGAGCCATTGAAGAAGTTGAAAGGGCGAAACGAAAAGCAGATACACTGGCGAGACTGGCACCAAAAGACAAATTAAAGGGAACCGTTGTGAGACTGGCCAATTATGGTGCTTTTGTAGATTTAGGAGATGTTGACGGCCTCGTTCACGTGTCTCAAATGTCTTGGCGACGTGTCAAACACCCTTCTGAAGTCGTTAAAGAAGGGGATGTCGTTGAAGTTGAAGTGTTAAGCGTAGACCGTGAAAAAGAAAAAATTTCACTGAAATTGGCGACGGTTGAAGAAAGTCCATGGCAAAATATTGATGCCCATTATCAAGTTGACGATATCGTTATGGGAAAAGTGGTGCGCATTACGAATTTTGGTGCGTTCGTAGCCCTTGAAGAAGGGATCGAAGGACTCGTTCATATTTCGGAATTGTCAACAGATCACGTTGCAAAAGTTAGCGACGTCGTTAATGAAGGCGATGAGGTTGAGGTATTGGTCCTCTCAATTGATGCTGCTAAAGAAAAAATCAGCTTAAGTATGAAGGCCGTGGCATTCATTGATGAAACGGAAACTTTTGAAGTGGCTAAAGAAGAGGCACCTCAAGCGGCGACACTCAGCGATCTCTTTGGTGACAAATTAAAAAATTTAAAATTTTAATGAAAGCTGCGCATGTTCTTTTTGAATGTGCGCTTTTTTTTTGAAAAAAAAGGGTATGAACGATTTGTGTAGAATATAAGTGTAGAATAGCAATGATCAAAATGAATAAGAACACGCATGGTATAGCAGGCATTAAGGAGGCAAAGATGAATCATCTAAAACTAAAACCAGAACAACTCAGCAATCGCTGTGATCCAAATCAATTCACTTTTGTAACTACTGAAGAATTGCCCCCTATGCGCGGAATCATCGGGCAGGAGCGCGCTAAGCAGGCACTCCGTTTTGGATTGAATGTCACGCAAAAGGGCTATAACATTTATGTATCAGGACAATGGGGTACCGGTCGCAACAGTTTTGTCAACATGCTCGCCGAAGAGCAGGCGATTAAGATGCCGGCACCTTCTGACTGGCTGTATGTCAATAATTTTAAGGACACTTATCATCCGCTGGCGATCAAGATTGCGCACGGACAAGGCAAGGTATTTATCAAATATGTCGATCGGGCTATTCGCTTCCTCCGCAAGGGCATTCTCGAGGTATTTTCGAGTCGGGATTATGAGAATGCAAGACAAAAACTCATTGAAGACTACAATGTCAGCACGAATGAAATCATTGCTAGTCTCAATGATGTGGCGCAGAATTATAACTTCATGTTTACCATGACGGAAAAGGGAATTATGAGCATTCCCCTCCAGGATGGTCAACCGCTTAATGAAGAACAATATAAGTCATTATCAAAGGAAGCTTATGAAGGGATCGTTGCCAATTCACAGCGATTGAATCTTGAAACCATTGACTATTTTAATAAACTGCGTATTGAAGAAGATAACCTGCGCATTAAAATGAAAAGCTTGGATGAACAGATGGTGCGCCATCTCGTTCGTTTTCATCTTGATGCCATTCGTGACAAATACAAAGAAAATGAGGATGTTAAACAGTATTTGCAATTGCTTGAAGAAGATATTGTCGAGAATCTGGATAATTTTAAACAGGAAGAACCGGAGACAGACGAACAGAATCCATTGGCGATGCTGGCAGTGGGGTCGCATAATCCGGAAGCTTTTTTTGAACGTTACCGTATTAATCTCTTCGTGGACAATGCTGAACTCAAGTCGGCACCTGTGGTGTTTGAATCGAATCCGACGTATTTTAATTTAGCAGGCAGTATTGAATACCAGAATGAAATGGGTGTTATGAAAACGGACTTTACCATGATTCGCCCCGGCGCACTGCACAAGGCAAATGGCGGTTATTTGATTTTGCTGGCAAAGGATATTTTGAGCAATCCATATGCATGGAAGAGTTTAAAACGCTCACTGCTGGATGAAGCAGTAGCCATAGACAGCCGCATTTCTTTTTCAGGTGCGCTGATTTCTCAAACGATTAGGCCACAGCCGATACCGATTGACGTCAAGGTCATCGTCATTGGTGATTATTATACGTATTCTGTCCTGTCAGCCTATGATGAAGAATTCCAGAAACTTTTTAAAGTCATGGCAGATTTTGATGAAGACATGTCGCGAAACAATGAAAATATTGAAAAGTTTACACGATTTATATCAACCAAATGTCAAATGGAGAACTTGGGGCATTTTACATCGGATGCCGTGGCATTACTTGTAGAGCATGCCACAAGACTGGCGGATGATCAATCGAAACTCACGGCGCATTTAAAGACGCTCGGCGATATTATCATTGAGTCAGATGCATGGGCAAAGTATTATAAACACGATACGGTTGGCGTTGAGCACGTTAAAAAAGCGCTTGCGGAGCGCAAACACCGAGCTGACAAATTTGAAGAAAATACCATGTCGTTTTTTGAAGAAGGCACCTATCTGTTGGATGTAGAAGGTTATAAAGTTGGTGAAATCAACGGGCTGGCAGTTGTTGGCGCCGGGCAGTACAGTTTTGGAAAACCTTCGAAGATTACGGTCTCAACTTATCAGGGACGGCAAGGCATTATTAATATTGAACGTGAAGCGCGCACTAGCGGTAAAATCCATGACAAAGGGGTTATGATTTTAACGGGGTATCTCGGTAAAATGTTTGCACAGGATAAACCGCTTGCACTCACGGCGAGCATCGTCTTTGAACAGCTTTACTCTGGTGTGGACGGTGATAGTGCCTCCAGTACTGAGCTCTATGCACTCTTGTCAGATCTGTCAGGTGTACCGATTAATCAAGCCATTGCGGTGACGGGTTCTGTCAATCAACGCGGCTATATACAGCCAATTGGCGGTATTAACGAAAAGATTGAGGGGTATTTTAAAGTATGTAAGATGAAGGGATTCAATGGTGAGCAAGGGATCATTATGCCGCATCAGAACGTTAAAAACCTCATGCTCGACCAAGAGATTGTCGAAGCGGTCAGTCAAGGGCAATTCCATATTTGGGCAATTAGTCATGTCGATGAGGGGATTGAAATACTCACGGGCAAAAAGGCGGGGAAACGCACGAAATCAGGTGGATTCGAACGCGGCAGTATTTATGCCTATGTTGATAAGCGCTTAAAAACACTGGCGATGACACCCGAAGAAAAAGCGGCAAAAGCAAAACCTAAAAAACTGAAAGTTGATGAACTCGATGCGCCTAAACCGCCTAAAAAGACGCCGGTAAAAGAACCGGAACCTGATGAAACACCTGATACAGATGAGAGTGATGGCGACTTTGATGAATAATGAATAGGGACGATCGCGTATCAAATGCAGAGATAAAATGACTGCTTTGATCAGTAAAAACAGTGATTTCAAATACTGGTATTTTAAATGCCCCCTCAAGTTTTATAAAATCTTGAGGGGGCGTCTTATATTTGTTTCAATTAGAGAATTATCGCCGAGTAACCGCACTTTTTCGGACAGCGTCAATGTGCTAATGTTAAAACATAGCATGAAGTATTAAAAAGCGTACTGATTTTTTGCGCTGTATGGCTATTAATTGAGGCTGAGGGGGAACATACCGTGAATCAAGCGATTGAATCAAAGAGTGGACGGCTAACATCACTCATGGAAGCAGCTGAAATGTTTTTAGATCTGTTTCCACTGGACTGCTGTGTTGTCATTGGTGACAGCGAGGGCATTATTCGAAAATACATACCGGGCAATACATTTGACATCGGTTTGAAAGAGGGGAATCGCGCGACGCCAAACAGTGCTGTCGATAAGATTATCACGACAAAAAAATCGCTGATGCATCTTGTACCGCCGGAACGATTTGGCATACCGGTTAAGTCTATCGGACAGCCGATTATTGAAGATGGCGTGCTGACGGGTGCCATTGTGCTTGTAATGACTCAAGAAGTACAAAAAACACTGAATACATCCGCACAGGCGATTACACAGGGAACAGAACGAACGACGGCGATGATGCAGGAACTATCGGCTTCGGCTAAAATACTTTCAGGCAATATCGGCATGCTCAGTGATAAGGGTAATCGCGTTATTGATGCCATTAATAAAACAGATGAAATTTTAAAATTTGTCAGTGCAGTGGCAAGTAATTCGAACTTATTAGGGCTTAATGCTGCAATCGAAGCAGCGCGTGCAGGTGAACAGGGAAGAGGTTTTGCCGTCGTTGCACAGGAAATTCGTAAAATGGCAGATGACAGCGCTTTGGCTGTCGATGATATTAAAAATACATTGCGAACAATTCGCAGTGAAACAGACGGTATTATCAAGGATATTGAACAGGCTTATTCACTGGGCGAACAGCAGCAAAAAGCTTCGGAAGAAGTTGCCGAAGACATGGAGGCGCTTATACACACAGCTTATGAAGTTGAACGTATTGCTAACTTTATGTAATTTACAAACGGTATCGAAGAATCGGCAAGGGTTGAGAACAAGAAAGGTGAGTGCCATCTCATTGAGAACAATTGAATAGCATCATAATGTTTTTTGATACTGCTTATCATAAAGCGCGTTTCCCCATTTGGCTTGGTATGTGCACCAAGTCAATACGATTGGGAAGCGCGCTTTGTGCTATGGTCTATATGGTGATGACTGGATTAAAGCCGTTTTCTGTTACATACCCGTGGAGACGTATGTCATGAGGCTCAACCGGGATAGATTGAACGATTTGGAGGTCAAAAGCGAGCCCGATGCGTAGAACGTCTTCGCCAAGTGATTGGAAAAAGCGATCGTAATAGCCGCCGCCATAGCCAAGGCGATAACCATCGCGCGTAAAAGCGACACCTGGAGTGAGTACCAAGGTGAGCTGGCTGAGATCCCCCAAGACGCATTTTTGAGGATCTGGTTCCATAATGCCTAAACGGCTCTTGACTAGATGTGCCAATGAATCAACCTGATAAAAGTGCATTTGCGTCCCATCGTCGCTTATTCTCGGAAGCATTAATGGCGTTGACTTATTCAACAGATGCTGCAATATCGGTTCCATCTGCACTTCGTTTCGAAAATCTACAAATCCGGCAACAGCGCGTGCCGTGTTGAAAAAGACCAAATTGGATAGGTGCTGTGCAATGCTGAGACTATATGTGCTCAGGGTATTGGCATCAAGTGTATTTCGCTTTTTTATCATTTGCTGTCGCAATTGCTTTTTATCCATAAAAGTCTCCGTTCGGTTAATACAGTGATGATATCAGCAGCTGAGGACAGAGCATGTCATTTTTGATCATTTGAAAAGATGTGTTAAAAAAAACGAAAAAATAGGAGACAGCGTTATCGTCTTTCTCCTATTTTTTACTGATAACAAGCAAGTCAAATCGTGAGATCGGGTTTGTCCGCGGGAGGTAGTATTTTTGACAGATGTCAAAAACCGCTTTTCAAACCGCTTACGACTAAAAAACGTTTTTCATAGCGGTGGTAGGATCACGTTTTTAGTTGAAAATAAGTACGGCGCACCACCGAATGCGCCATACTTTTAAAATGATGCTAAAAATGCCTGTGGTATACATTTTCAGCAGTTGTTGACTAGTATTTTTGTTCGACGAGGTTCATGAATTTATCAAGTTCTGCTTCATTCATGCTCCAGCCATGTTCCTGAGCAGGATAAACTTCATTTTTAACTTCTGTATCAAAAGTTGTAAAGGCTTTAATGGATTCTCCAAGGAAAGAAGCGTAAGCTTTTGAATGCTTTGCAAGTGATTCTGGCGGCAAGAATCCGAGCAAGTCAAAAATGACGAGTTCAGAGCCGTCGGCAACGCCACCTGCTGCAACTTCGATGACAGGTATTCTGAGTTTTTTAGCGACCATATCGGTTAATTCTCTTGGTGCCATTTCAATCGTCATTCCAACCATGCCGTTTTCTTGATATTCATATGCTTGACGGAAGACGTTCATTGCATCTTCAGCCGTTTTACCGACGCGTCTGTAGCCGCCGAAACGACCTGTTTGCCATCCAGAAAGGCAGCCGACGTGACCAAAGACAGGAATATTGTTGTCTGACATAGCTTTTAGGACCTCGTTTGTAACGCCCATTGGGAGTACTGAGTCAGCACCGTCAGCCATAAGGGTAGATGCTTCTTTGACAGCAGTATATTTATCGCCGTATTGCTGTGTTTGCATGACGGCATTTAAACAAATATTTGGTGCCATTTTACGGATTGCACGTGTCCACCAAGCGATATTGTCTGCACGATGTTGGCTGGTTTCACCGGGTGCAGTATAGCGAACTAGATTGACGCCTGCTTTTTCACAGAGCATTGTAAAGATTGGATCCATATAAGCGGTTCCGACCATTGATATTTTTTTGCCTTCATCTTTCATTTTTTGCAGATGCCAAATCGTCTGTCTTTGCATCGAAATTGGTACCATTTCAATATTAGTTCCTTTGCCAGTTGCCATAACCAAATCTCCCTTCGTTTTTAACTATACGCTTAAATTTTGCCTAATGATCAGCAATAAAGCCTTCGTTTGAGAACAATGTATCTGATGACGTTTTTAGTATAACAACGAAAAAACCCGATTTAAATTCGTAAATTTGAGTATTTCTATGGCTGTTATGGCGGTCAAGAATACGCAAGTTTATGTATATATTTTCGTACTTAGGGGAAGATATAATTTAAATGAACGTATTTGAATATGTTGTAAAGTATTAAAAATTCACTTCTTATCTGAAAGGAGAAAACGATTATGGCAAAACCTATTGCAGCGATGAATCACATTGGATTATCTGTTGGCGACATTGACAAGGCGATCGATTTTTACAAAGAAGTATTTGGATGGTATCATATTGCAGGTCCATTTCCAATTAAGAGAGATGGCGGCCCATCCAGCCAATATTGCGATACACTCTATGCTCACGAAGGCCATGAATGGACGGGATTCCGTATTGCACACATGGTCGGAAGCAATGGCGTCGGTGTTGAACTATTGGAATTTGAAGGTGGATATGATCCTGAAGATGAATTTGAATTCAAAAAACATGGCCTTTTCCATTTCTCAGTCACTGTGCCTGATGTTGATGAATTTATGACTGTACTAAAGGAAAACGGCGGCGAAGAATACTGTGCTTACAGCCGACGAAAAATCAATGATGAAAATACCATTGTAACGGTCTATGGAAAAGATCCATTCGGCAATATTTTTGAAGTGCATTCACACAGTTATGAATACATGAACAAAATGTAGGCAAGGCATTAGGTAAGGGCAGCAATTTTTCGAAGAGATAGCCAGCAATCTTGCATCGTTTAAAATGCAATTGTCGCTGGCTTCTATTATCTTTAATGACATTGGCAGTCAAAAAGAAAAATGCTGCATGCTGTCATGATGCGTATTTAAAATGAGTTTGGGGGTTGAAGCAATGAAAGCGGCAATATATCAAGAGATGGGGCGCGTAACCATTGAAGAGATTGACAAACCTGTTTGCGGTCCCGATGACGTGATTGTAAAAACGATTAGAACTGGAATCTGTGGTTCCGATGTCAATGGCTATTTTAAGGGCAGTATGTTCTCGGGTACATTTAAAGGGGATCAATTTGGACATGAAACCGCAGGTTATATCACGGAAATCGGTGAAAATACAAGCGGCTTCAAAATTGGAATGCGCGTCTGGATCCAACCGATTACATCAACAAAGCCCGGACAATCCAATAATCTAGGTGGATTCTCAGAATATGTTCGTGTACCAAACGCAAAGCTTAATGTGAATTTATATGCGTTGCCAGATCAGGTGAGTTACGATGAAGCTGCACTCATTGAGCCTTTTGCAGTGGGAACGCACGGCAAAAATGTGCCTGGTGCAAAGCCGGGAGATCATGTCATTATCTATGGCGCCGGCACCATAGGCATTAGCTGCCTCAGCGGCATATGTGCTCAGGGAATTGTGCCGATTGTCATCGTCCGCAATAATCATAAGCGGGCGCTGATTGAAAAAATTGGCGGCATTGTTTGCAATATTAACGAAGTGGATCTGGTTGACTTTGTAAAAGAAAAATTTGGTGTCACCAAACATCGCATTGGTTATCCGGCGGTTGATGTCGATATTGTCATTGACTGTGCAGGCGCGTCTAATATTGTTGAAGACTTCATGAAGTTTTTAAAACCGAAATCAAAACTTTCCATTGTCGGCGTTACAACAGAGCCGATTCCCGTACCAATGGGACGTCTTATGAGTTCGGAGGTGATCATTCAAGGATCTTGTGGGTATGATCATGAGGATATTGTAGAAGTCATTGATAACCTTGCATCCAAGCGCACTTATATGTCTGAAATAATTACACACCATTATCCACTCACAGCTATTAATGAAGCAATTCAAATGGCCAATAGGCGAGATCAAGCAATAAAAGTTGTCATTGACATGGCTGAAGCATGAGGTGATGATATCGTCATGATCGATTAAGGGGGGAACAAAAAGGCTGCCGCATCTTCAACACCTAAAGTGTTGCGTTGCGGCAGCTTTTTAATGTGAATAAAGACAAATGATAGCGAAATGACGTTTAATTCGCGCGTTCGCTGTCCATGACAGCACAGACGGAAACGTCTTCTCTGTTAAGCTTATTGCCTGACATAAGCTTTATCAGAAGCTCCTGCTGGCTGGACACATTGAGTTTTTCATGAATATGTGAAATATGCTTATAAACCGTTGCCGTTGAAATGCAAAGCTTATCACCAATGTTGTTGGTTGAGGCACCCTGCATGAGCAGTTTTGCAATTTCACGCTCACGAGCTGTCAGCAGTGCAATATTCTTATTAACATTATCAAGGTTAAAATTTTTTGGAATTGGAACATAAAAATTTTTAAAAAGGTTCTCCAAATGCGGCAGGAGGATGTTTAGGATATTTAATTCATAATCTGAAAACCGAACGTTGGTCAGGCGGTCAATGATAAAAGTCGCTTTTGGCGAGTTATAAATATCGTGAAGCATAAAACCGGTGCTGTATTGAATGCCTTGTGGCCTCAGATAGTCTTTGATAAACTCATCGTTGTTACAGTTAGTCCAATCTCTGACGCGGTCTTCCGCTTTTGGGAGGTTGCAAATTTTGCCGTTACGCATTGAACGTCCAAATGGAGAATAGCGTCCGCCTCCGACGTTGGCATAGTATTCAAAATACATTTTAGTCCAGCGCTTGTTGACGCCAAATAATACTTCATCATATACTTTTCGATTGTCGTTGAGAAAATAAATGCGCGCTTGATCATAAGCGATAAACGTATCGAGGTGCTTCATAAGGTATGTACAAAATTCTTTTGAATCTCTTATGCTGCCGCATTCAAGCAAAAAGGCATTGATTTCATTCCAAGGTGTACTGACACGATTCATATATTACTCCTATATCTATGCATTATAAGGTAATGAGACAACAAATTATAGAACCCAATAATAATTTGAAAATCATACAACATATTTTACAGACGAATAGGGAATTCTACTTTGCCAGACGGGCCATTGACGCACTCAATAGAATGAATTGCCATAAACCTTCAAAAATTGAGCGTCTCTTAAGTTTGGTTCATCAAAACACTTAGTTTTTACCAATTCAACACCTCCATTATTTCATTACTGCGTATCAAAACGAATGTCCTCTAATGACATTGTAATACATTTCGATAGTACACGCATTCTATATGATTGATTCTATTAAAAGATTGTACAAAAAAAAATACCTAATATTGAGAATTTGTATGAATACCGTACCATGATAAACTTCAATTGTGAGCGCGTTCACACTGTAAACATTAAATATCCGGCTGTTTTAAATCATTGGACAGCGAGATTGCAGCTTTGCTGAAGGAACTTAGGCTTTTGGCTTCACTGCATTTTCGGATCGTATTGCCAGATGCTGCTATTGGTGAACGGTCTTTTGCGATCAGTGATTTTAATGTTGCATTGATAAAAGACGAAAGAGGAGGAACTGTATGAAGGAAAAAGTTTATATCGTCATCGGTGGTGAACGCGGGATCGGTTTATCGGTTTCAGAACAACTTTCCAAAAAAGGTACCATCGTGATGTCCGGTTTGGAAGAAAGCGATGTCGCCAAAGGGACAAGTGCGTTAAAGGCAAAAGGTATTGACGTCACTTCAATGGTGGTTGATATCAGAAAAGACGAGGATATTGATAAAATTTTGCAGGTGGCAAATGAAAAAGGTAAAATTGAAGGCGTTGTCCTCGTTGCCGGGTTAACACCTGCCTGTGGCGACTGGAAGGCTATTTTTGAAGTCGATTTTCTATCACATATCAAGGCGATGAAAGCGATTAAGCCGCACATGATGCCTGGTACATCTTTCGTATTATTTGCATCGTCATCACCATATCAGCTGCCGACACAAATGCTGCAGCCGATTAATGATGCGCTGTGGCATGCGGATGAAAATCCTGAGGCAATGTGGCAAGCGGTTGAGCCAATGGTAATGGCAAGAGGGGAACAAGTCGCACCGGGAATAGCGTATTCCATTGCCAAAAAGGGGACGATGATCGCCGCACAAAAATATGCAGTACTCTTTGGCGAAGATGGTGTGCGGGTTAACTCCGTATCACCGGGGATTGCTGAGACAGAGAATAATAAAGTAGAACTGGAAAAGAGCAAACTTAATACTGAAAACAGAATGTGGAGTATGATTAATGTCTTGACGCCCGCAAAGCGCATGGGGACGACAATGGAAATGGCTACCGTCGTCGACTTTTTAATGAGTGAGCAAGCATCTTTTATATCCGGAATCGACATCCTTGTAGATGGCGGTTGTATGGCTAATATGAGAATGCAAAAAATGATTCCATAAAACATTCTTTAAAACACTAAAGCCTTACTCAAAGTGTATCTGGATGACAATCTTTTACTTTTGAAGGGGTGAATGTTGTGTCAAAAGGAAAACAAATAATGGTTGCACTTATACTCGCGCTATTTAATTTTGTTGTTATGATTCCCTATTTAGGACCGGCGGCAATGCTTTCAACAATTATGGGCGATCTTCATGTTTCTGTCAGTATGGGCGGTATTGTTGTATCCATCTACCTGATTATGTGCGGTCTATGCATGTTTGTCGGCAGTATTATTTGTAATCGAATTGGTTTTCGGGAAACGTTTATACTCGGTGCTGCGCTGATTACCTTGGGATTGTTGGCATCGGCATCGGCGGGAAGTTTTGGATTGTATTTGCTTGGCAGAACAATCTCTGGCGTCGGTTACGGATTAGCGCAAGCAGCACTTTTCCCAATTGCTTCTATATGGTTCAAAGGCTCGCAGTTTGCAACCATGCAAACAATCATCACAGCCTGTTCGTGTCTTGGGGTTGCATTGGCCTATATCGTATTCCCTATGTTTGGGTCATGGCGTACAGCGACGTGGACTTTTACGGTGATTACACTTATCTATACGATTGCTTCATTTGCATGGCTTCAATATCCAGAAGGTGTTGGCGCGCAAATGAAACAAATGCGGGCAGATGTTAAAGCTGGAAAAGTGGCAAAGCAAAAAACGGAATTCGGTCGTGTCTTTCAATATAAGGATTTTGTGCTTATCTTAATCATTACAATTTTTTCGATGATTTCAAATACGATTTTATTAACTTATATGGTGACTTATTTTACAACAGAAGCAGGTATGTCAATGACTTTAGCGACAACGGTATCCAGTGTCTTGACATTGGTTCAAATTGTCGGTGCAATCGCTGGCGGGATCCTTTGCAATACAACTGGAAGGCGTAAACCGTTTATCGTCGCTTCTGTTGCCGTTTATGGAATCGCAAGTATTGGACTCGTTGCATTTGGCCAGTCAATTGTGCCGGTCATTGCTTGTGCGGTTCTTTCGGGAGCTGGTTACTTTTTAAGAATGCCTATCCTCGGCATGTACATGGTTGAGGAAACTGAAAAACCCGAGCCTCATTTTGTTGCACCGATATCGGCGATTATCAACGGCCTTCCAATGCTGCTGACATTGCCGGGCAGTGTGATTGGCGGCATTATGATAACACAAGTCGGTTCGGGAATGACAATTATCATTATGCATGTGATTGCATTGATAATGGTTATACCGGCATTAATGCTCAATGAAGTAGGTCCAAAATCCAAAAGAGCATCATCGAAACTTGTAAACGCTTAATTGATACGTATCGGCTAGATACCCAGGAAAGAGGGAGATAGAAATGAAACCTGAAACATTTAAAGCAGCAATCTACAGAGGCATCAAACAAGTTGAAGTTGAAGAACGCCCATATCCAGTTTGTGGTGACGACGATGTGATCGTTAAAAACTTAATCGCAGGCATTTGCGGGTCAGATATTTCTGCCTACTATAAAGGCGGTGATGCCAATATGATTTGGAAAGACTCAGAATTTGGTCATGAAGTCGTCAGCGAAGTGGTTGAGGTCGGCAAAAACGTAAAGGACATCCAATTGGGTGATCACGTTTTTCCAAATATGGGACAGGCAAAACGCGACAGAATGCGTATGGCCACTGTTGGCGGGTTTTCTGAATATATTCATATACCACAGTTTGAATTGGGCTACAGTGCTGTTAAAATTGATAAAAAGATTTCAACAGTATCGGCTTCTCTATTGGAACCATTCGTCGTGGGGACGAGAGGGGCAAAAAATGCAAATCCCGGACCGGGCAAGACTGCCATTGTCTTTGGTGCCGGTACCATCGGCATGTCTGCAGCGATTATGCTCAAATGGTATGGCTGTGACAAAGTGATGATTGTCGATATTTCTGATTATCGACTTGAAAATGCCAAAAAATATGATTTAATTGTCTGTAATCCCAAAAAAGATGATTTAAAAGATATGGCGATCGCAGAATTCGGTATGCAAAGATGCTATACAGGTGAAGCGTGCGGCGCCAATATCTTCATCGATGCAACGGGTATTCAAGCGACAATCGATGATTTCAAAGCGTTGGCGGGCAGAAATGCATTCCTTTCGGTCGTCGGTGTGCACAAAGACCCTGTAACGCTTGATTTTGTCAGTATTACTTATAATAACTGGTATATTAGCGGAAGCGGCAATGGTTCGTATGAAGAAGTTGCCGTCGATGTCTTGGCCATGATGGCTTCTGGTCAATATGATCTCGATCCGTTGGTATCTCATAAATTCAAACAAAGCGATATCTGTGAAGCAATCGAGATTGCTTCTAATTCAGAAGTCGCTCAGAAAGTTGTCATTCAGTACTAAAATATTTTGCAATGATTATGGAGGTTCAAATGGAATACAAAAGTGATATCGAAATTGCACAGGAAGCAAAAATGCTGCCGATTCGGGAAATCGCAGAAAAGATTGGCATTGGTGAAGAGACGCTTGAGCCCTATGGGAGAACCAAGGCGAAAGTGGATATTAACCATTTAAAAGATCAGCCGAGAAATGGAAAGCTCATCTTGGTAACGGCCATTAATCCGACGCCGGCAGGAGAGGGAAAGACGACGACCAGTGTTGGTCTGTCTGATGCGCTCTCAAAATTAGGGAAGAAAACCGTGCTTTGCCTGCGTGAACCTTCATTAGGGCCAGTTTTTGGTGTAAAGGGCGGTGCAGCCGGCGGCGGTTATTCGCAAGTTGTACCAATGGAAGACATTAACCTGCACTTCACAGGTGATTTTCATGCAATTGGCGCTGCAAACAATTTGCTGGCGGCAATGCTGGACAACCATATTCAACAGGGAAATGTACTTGATATTGATACGCGACAAATTGTGTGGCGACGTGCAGTGGATATGAACGACAGACAACTTCGAAACATCGTATGCGGGCTCGGGGGAAAAGCCAACGGCGTACCGAGAGAAGATGGGTTCGATATAACAGTAGCATCGGAAATCATGGCGGTACTTTGCCTGTCGACAAGTCTTAAAGACCTAAAAGAACGACTGGCGCGCATGGTTATCGCTTATACGCGTGACGGCAAACCTGTTACGGCAAGTGATCTTCGCGCTGAAGGGGCAATGACAGCACTCTTGAAGGATGCGCTCAAACCGAATCTCGTTCAAACACTTGAACATACACCTGCTTTTATTCACGGCGGGCCATTTGCAAATATTGCACACGGATGTAATTCAATTTCTGCAACAGAAACGGCGCTGAAACTTGGCGATTACGTCGTAACCGAAGCAGGTTTCGGTGCGGATTTAGGCGCTGAAAAATTCCTTGATATCAAATGCAGAGCAGGCGGTTTTGCACCAAATGCCGTCGTGGTTGTCGCTACGGTTCGCGCGCTTAAACATCACGGTGGGGTTCCGAAGGCTGAACTCAACAATGAAAATTTGGAAGGACTTGAAAAAGGTTTGCCAAACTTGCTTCAACACGTTGAAAATATTACGAAAGTCTTTGGGTTGCCATGCGTGGTAGCGATCAATGCCTTCCCAATGGATACCAAAGCAGAGCTGAACTTGGTAGAAGAACGCTGCAAAGCACTTGGCGTTAATGTCGCATTATCAGAAGTATGGGCCAAAGGCGGTGCAGGCGGCAAAGCGCTCGCTGAAGAAGTCCTTAAACTTTGTGATCAGCCGAGCCAATTCACTTACTGCTACGAAGCCGAGGATAGTATCGCAGATAAAATTAATGCGATTGCCACTAAAATTTACCATGCAGACGGCGTTGCCTTTACAGCAGGTGCCAAAAAACAAATGGATAAATTAGCGGCGTTAGGCTATGATAAGCTTCCAATCTGCATGGCTAAAACGCAATATTCATTCTCGGATGATGCTTCACTATTAGGTTCGCCAAGAGATTTTACGGTAACCGTGCGAAATGTTAAAGTTTCAGCTGGTGCAGGCTTCATTGTCGCATTAACAGGCGATATTATGACGATGCCCGGCTTGCCGAAAGTACCTTCAGCAGAAAAAATTGATGTCGATGAAAATGGCATGATCTCTGGATTGTTTTAGTTGAATGACGTGTTATATCCGATAGGAGCAGGGACAGCCTGTGCAGGAGAGCACAAATCTGTTCCTGCTTTTGTCAATCGCATTAAAGAGGAGGCATATGATGGCTAAAAAGATGTCAGAGACGACATGTGAAGATTTTGTAGGCGCACTGGCGGCAAAAACCTCGGTTCCCGGTGGTGGTGGCGCATCGGCGCTTGTTGGCGCAATTGGTGTTGCGCTGTGTTCCATGGTGGGCAACTTTACATTGGGACGAAAAAAATATGCGCATTTTGAAGCAGATGTTAATCGCATGCTGGGAGAGGGCGAATCAATTCAGAAAGATTTGCTCGCATTGATCGACGAAGATGCAAAAGCTTTTGAACCGCTTTCAAAAGCGTATGCGATTCCAAAAGATGATCCAAAGCGCGAGGTGATTATGGAAAAAGCGCTTATGGATGCCAGTATGGCGCCGTTGAATATTATGCGCAAGTGTTGTGAAGCAATTGACCTTTTGGAAGAAATGCTGGAAAAAGGCAGTGTCATGCTAATTTCTGATGTTGGCTGTGGTGCCTTGTTTGCAAAAGCGGCACTGTTGGGTGCCAGCTTAAATATTTACATTAACACGAAATCATTTAGCAATCGTGCAGAAGCAGAGAAAATAGAAGCTGAAGTAACGGCGATGATAGAATCTTATACGAAAAAAGCAGATCAGATTGCAGCAGCAGTTTCACTAAAGATACGAGGGGAGGCGTAAGTTTGGCAAAGCTATTAAAAGGTGCCGCAGTGACGGCAGCGTTAAACGAGCAGTTGAAAACACGCGTACAAAATTTGGAAAATAAAAGGATCACGCCTTGTCTGGCCATTTTAAGAATCGGAGAACGCGGCGATGATATTGCCTATGAGAAAGGCGCCGTTAAGCGTTGTGACAGCCTGGGCATTTTAGTTAAAAAGTTTTTATTGGAAGCAGATGCAGGACAGGATAAGCTCATGGAGACAATTGAGCTGATTAATCGCGATCCCGCCATTCACGGCTGTTTGATGTTCAGACCGTTGCCGAAGCACTACGATGAAGAAATGGCGCGTAATGCATTGGCACCTTCTAAGGATATTGACGGTATTACCAATGCGTCGTTGGCAGGTGTTTTTGGTGGAACCGACAGTGGATTTCCACCGTGTACAGCAGCGGCGGCAATGGAAATTCTATCACATTACGATATTGCATTAAAAGGAAAAAATGCAGTGGTGATTGGACGAAGTCTTGTCATTGGCAAACCGGTTGCCATGATGCTCATTAAAGAAAATGCAACGGTAACCATTTGTCATACAAAGACAGTCGATATGCCTGCTGTCTGTCAGCGGGCTGATGTGATCATCGCGGCAGCAGGGCGAGCGAAGATGATTGATAAAGCGTACTTAAATGAAAATCAAGTTGTGATAGATGTCGGTATCAATGTTGGTGAAGGCGGAAAATTATGTGGAGACGTTGACTTTGAAATAGCGGAACCGATTGTTTCGGCAATAACGCCTGTTCCCGGAGGGGTTGGAACAGTGACGACTTCAGTACTTGCGAAACATTTGGTAGAAGCTGCAGAAAGGACGGTTAGATGAATTTGTTTACACCCGCGGAATTCATAGAGAGTTACAGTGCAGCAGGCGAAAAAAAGGCGAATCAAGCATTTTTAAAACTATTCTTATTAGGTATTTTCGCAGGGGGATTTATTGCCCTTGGCGGTGCGGCATCCAGTACAGCAGCATTTGGTTATGACAATATTGCGCTTGTGAGAATGATTAGCGGACTGATTTTCCCAATTGGACTCATTATGGTTATTTTAACGGGTTCGGAACTTTTTACAGGTAATTGCCTTATCACTATATCAGTGCTGTCAAAACGAACGACATGGCTTAAAATGGGGAGAAATCTCGTCATAGTATATGCAGGCAACTTTGTCGGTTCGATTTTGGTTGCGGCGGGATGTGCCTATTTCGGTCAATTAAACTATGCAGGTGGTGCACTTGCCGTTTACACCGTGAAAATTGCCAGTGCCAAATGTGCGCTGCCATTTGCAAATGCCTTTGTATCAGGTATATTCTGTAATATTTTAGTATGTGCAGCCGTTATGCTGTCTCTCAGTGCAAAAGATATCATGGGAAGAATCGCTGGCGCCTATGTGCCGATTGTTTTCTTTGTCATTTGCGGTTTTGAGCACTGTATTGCCAATATGTATTATATAACAGCAGGCCTATTCGCAATGAATGTTCCTAAATATGCAGCATTCGTTGCAAACGCGGGCATTGATGTCTCTCACTTGACTTGGGGGACGATGTTCAGTGCTAATCTGCTGCCGGTGACTTTAGGCAATATCGTGGGCGGTGTTTTCTTTGCAGCGGCTATGTGGTGGAGCCATCGCAAAGTTGCATAAAAAAATCGTGAGATTCGCCAACAATGAAATACAGACAGTTAGCAAGGTTACAATAATGATACAACATTAAAAAGATTACAGAGTAGGTACGACGCGTTAAGTGCCGCCGGATGGGAGGTTGCCGACGGACGAAAGAGTTTTCTGCGATGACGTACCGCATCCGCTGATGAGAAAGAGAAACCCTCTTTTCAATACAGCGAAATTAAAGGAGGGTTAAATAAGATGAAAATGAGATTAATGGGCGTAAAATGGTCGACGAATGTGATGGTGACACTCAGTGTCTTAGTGGCAATGGAAATTGTGTTGTCGCGATTTCTATCTTTCTCAGTTTGGAATATGAAAATTGGATTGAGTTTTATACCGGTCGTTATTGCTGCGACTGCATTAGGACCGATTTATGCGGGGATCGTTGGCGCATTAGGCGATTTTATAGGTGCAATTCTATTTCCAATTGGCGCATATTTCCCAGGTTTTACATTGACAGCCTTTTTGGTGGGGATGACTTTTGGCTTGTGTTTATACCATCGTCAGACACTATGGCGTTCATTCGTTGCCGTTAGTATTAATCAATTGGTCTTTGGTTTGTTTGTCAATACGTATTGGATCTCACTATTGTATGGTGCACCGTTCCAAGGGTTATTACCGGCGCGTTTGCTTCAAGTGTTATTGATGGTGCCAATCCAAATCATTGTGATTATGCCGGTATCAAAGGCATCTGAACGCGTTTTAGAGAGAAGGGCAGCTGCATGACCGTTTTAGAAGCTGCTGCATCTTTAGAAGCCTATACATCGCCGGGAAGCCGACTGGGGCTGGAACGCATACAGACCCTGATGCACGCGCTCGGCGATCCTCAGGACGGCTTGCGCTATATCCATGTAGCGGGAACAAATGGCAAGGGTTCTACTGCTGCGATGATCGCAGCGATTCTGTCGGCAGACGGTTATAAAACGGGCCTTTATACGTCGCCGGCACTCAATCGATTTAACGAGCGCATTCGCATTGACGGCAGAGAAATTGATGAGGTCAGTCTTGTGAAAATCGTGAAGACCGTGACAGCGCATGCAGCCGTTATGCAAGATAAACCGACGACATTTGAATTAATGACGGCTATCGCTTTTGTATACTTTAAGACAATGGCCTGTGATTTTATTGTTTTGGAAGTGGGATTGGGCGGCAGAATGGATGCTACCAATATCATAAAAGAAACAGAGGTCTCGGTGATCACGCAGATTGCAAAAGATCATACGGCTGTGCTCGGTGATACGCTTTCAAAGATTGCAGGTGAAAAAGCTGGGATTATTCGTCGGCAGACGCCGGTCGTTGCCTTGGAACAATCGGAAGCGGCGATGAATGTTGTGAAGAAGGCGTGTGCTTTGCACGATGCACCATTGACCGTCGTATCAAAGACGGCAATTCATCAAAGTGTATGGCAGGTAGATAAACAATGTTTTGATTACGGTGTATTCAGGCAATTAAAAATACCGCTGCTGGGATCGTTTCAACTCATCAATGCATCATTGGCCATTGAAACGATTAGCATCTTAAAGACAAGGGGCTATAAGATTACAGAGACAGCTGTTAAAAACGGCCTTGAAATGGTTCGGTGGCCGGGTAGATTTGAACAAATGAGCCAAAAACCGATGTTTGTTATAGACGGCGCTCATAATGTCAATGGCATTAAGGCTGTGCTGGATAGTCTGAAGATTTATTTCCCAAATGGAAAAGCAACGTTTTTAATCGGTGTCATGGCAGATAAAGACTATCGAGAGATGATCGAATTGATCTTGCCGCATGCAGAGCGCTTTATTTGTGTTACACCTGAGAATGAACGCGCGCTGCATTCCCACTTGCTTCAAAAACACATTTCAAGTGTCTTTGACGGCAGTGTTTTAGAGGCATCTAACGTCGAAAGCGGTGTTGAGATGGCTTTGGCAATGGGATGGGATACTTGTGCTCTTGGGTCACTCTACATGGTTGGGAGTATACGTGCGCAATTCGAAAAAACATAACGTAAAGCATGTCCAACCATTTTATAAATAATTGAGAAAACGTAAAGGCGTATGGTTTGTCTTTTACGGGGGATTCGTGCGCACAAAATTATTGTGAAATAAGTAACAATAAATGTCTATAAAGATTGAAAAATGGACCTATAGGTAATTTTAAGTTAATGTGATTAGGAAGGACAAAATGTTGGATAGGTTGACTTTGCAAAATAAGAGCCATTCACAAGAGGTGCTCGAAATGCTTTATGAGGATGTTGAACGTCGACTGGCAACGAGCATCTCTGGCGCGTGCCCCGTTGATGTGGCTTTGAATCTGTTAACGCTTTGCCACGCGCAAAGTTGCGGCAAATGTGTGCCGTGCCGCATTGGTTTGCAGCAGTTGGCATCAATGATAAGGGCGATACTGGATGGCAAGGGGGAGGCGTCAGATCTCGAAAGAATTGAAGAGCTCGCCATGGTCATTATGGATACGGCGGACTGCGTCATTGGCGCAGAAGCAGCTAAACAAGTATTTTTAGGTGTCAGAGGATTTGCAAGTGATTATTTATCACATATTATGACCGGTCACTGCAGCGGCGATTTCAAACAGGCGATTCCGTGTGTATCGGCTTGTCCGGCAAATGTCGATATTCCAGGGTATATTGCACTTGTGGAAGCAGAGCGATATGAAGATGCCATCCGATTAATTCGAAAAGATAATCCTTTTCCCACTGTCTGCGCCTATATTTGTGAGAACCCATGCGAAGCGCATTGTCGAAGAAATATTATTGATAGCGCTGTCAATATTAGAGGCATTAAAAAAGCTGCAGTGGATTATGCCGGCGATGTACCGGCACCTATGCCTGAAAATAAAACCAATAAGAGAGTTGCAGTTATTGGTGGAGGGCCAGCTGGTTTGACAGCGGCCTACTATTTGAGGCTCATGGGGCATCAAGTGACGATCTTCGAAAAAAGGACGCAGCTTGGCGGGATGCTTCGCTATGGCATTCCCAGTTATCGATTGCCGAGAGAAAAGTTAGATTCGGATATTTACACGATTCTTTCTTTGGGTGTTCAGGTTAAAACCAGTTTTGAGGTTGGCAGACAGTTGTCTATGGAAGATTTAAAGCAGTCTTTTGACGCGCTGTATATTTCAATAGGTACGCATGCAGGGAAACAGCTGGGTATTCTAGGTGAAGATGCGCGTGGCGTCTATTCAGCAGTGACGATGTTAAGACAAATTGGTGATGGTCAAATGCCGAATTTTAGCGGTATGAAAGTAGCTGTAATCGGCGGCGGCAATGTGGCAATGGATTGTGCACGAACAGCTGTTAGGCTTGGCGCAGAACGCGTATCCTGTGTTTATCGACGCCGTCAGGAAGATATGACTGCTTTGGCAGAAGAAATTGAGGGAGCAGTGGCTGAAGGCGTTATACTGGAGACACTGCAAGCACCAGTTGCGATTGAAACGAATGAGGATGATTCGGCAGTTGCACTGATTGTACAACCCCAAATGATCAGTTATGTTGATCGTGGTGGAAGGCCGAAACCAACCGAAGCTTCGCTGAGTGAAAAACGCATTCCCGCTGATATTGTCTTAATTGCCGTTGGACAGGCAATTGAGCCATTAAAGGGCGATCATGCGGCAGATAAAATGAATGGCAGTCGCATTCAAACCGATGCTGCCGGTCGTGTTGGCAATCTTAGCGGTGTTTTTGCTGGCGGTGATTGTGTGACGGGGCCGGAAACGGTCATCAAAGCCATTGCAGCGGGTAAGACAGCAGCTGCAAATATTGACAGTTATTTGGGCTATGAACATCAGATTACTTCAGAGATCGCTATTCCACAGCCCCATCTTATCAATCGGCCGCCATGCGGCAGATCGACAATTGCCCATCGTCATGCAGCAGAACGCAAAAATGATTTTAGCAGCATCGTATGTGAGATGTCTGAACGAGAAATAAAACAGGAAACATCGCGATGTCTGCGCTGTGATTGTTATGGCTATGGTAGTTTTAAAGGGGGGAGACAAGTCAAATGGTAACGGTTGAAATTGATGGACACATCATAACGGCAGAAGCAGATATGACAATTTTAAGTGCGGCGAGAGCTGCTGCTATTCACATCCCCAGTCTTTGTTATCTTGAGAATATTAACGAGATTGCTGCCTGCCGTGTCTGCGTGGTGGAAATTGAAGGATTAGATCACCTAGTACCGGCTTGTGCAACGAAGATTCAGGAGGGGATGCGCGTTTTTACAAACACGATGCGCGTTCAAAAGGCAAGGCGAATAAATGTAGAACTTTTACTGTCTCAGCATGACTGCCAATGTGCACTTTGTCTTCGAAACGGCAATTGTGAACTTCAAAATTTGGCAGGTGATCTGGGGATATTAACGATACCCTTTCCAGTTGAACCGCGGACCGGTTCGTGGGATTCGCTTGCGCCATTTGTAAAAGAGACTGAGAAGTGTATTCAGTGTATGCGTTGTGTGCAGGTTTGCGACAAGATTCAGGAAATGCATATCTGGCAGGTATTTGGTTCAGGCGGACGTTCGACCATTGGGATACCGACAGCTGTGCTCAGTGACACGGATTGCACTTATTGCGGCCAGTGCGTAACACATTGCCCGACGGGAGCGCTTCATGAACGCGATGATACAGCTGCGGTAAGGCGAGCACTTGCAGATCCGGAAACGACGACTATTATTCAAGTAGCACCTGCTGTCCGTGTTGCGTGGGCTGAAGGAATGGGTCTTTCCGAAACTGAGATGTCGACTGAGAAAATGGTTGGGATTTTAAAAGCTATGGGCTTTGACTATGTATTTGACACGAATTTTGCTGCGGATTTAACCATTTTGGAAGAGGGATCGGAGCTTCTTGAGCGTTTGCAGGATAAAGAATCACATCAATGGCCAATGTTTACCTCGTGCTGCCCGGCGTGGGTTAAATTTTTAAAGCAACAGTACCCGTTGTTCAATGATGCACTGTCGACGGTAAAGAGTCCTCAGCAGATGTTTGGTGCAGTAACCAAAAGTTATTTTTCCGACACATCCGGTATTGATCCGCATAAGATGATGGTGATTTCCATTATGCCGTGTATTGCCAAAAAAGAAGAAAATAAGCTGGAAAATATGCGATCGGCATGCGGCGATTTAGATGTTGATGTCATATTGACGACGCGTGAGCTGATCAGATTGATGAAAGCACAGCACGTTAACATCAATCAAATTGACAGTCAGCCGTTTGATTCGCCTTTAGGAAGCAGTACGGGTGCCGGTGTTATCTTTGGTGCATCAGGAGGCGTGATGGATGCTGCATTGCGAAGTGCTTACTACCTTATCGAAGGGAAAAACGCCGATGCGGATGCTTTTAATGTCGTTAGAGGGATAAAAGGCTGGAAAGAGGCAACCTTTACAATACCAAGTTTTGGCCAAATACGCGTAGCCGTCGTATCGGGATTGGGAAATGCAAAAGCACTTATGGAAGCGGTTTCAAAAGGTGAAGCAGCTTATGATTTTGTGGAAGTGATGGCGTGCCCGGGTGGCTGTGCAGGCGGCGGTGGACAGCCGATACACGAAGCGATGGAATGTGCCGAAGCAAGAGGTGAGCAATTGTGGTTAATTGATCAACGCGCTGCAATACGTTATTCCCACGAAAATGAAGCAGTTTTAACGCTTTATCGAGATTTCTTAGGCAAGCCGCTGGGGGCAAAAGCACATGCCTTACTGCACACAGATGAAAATTGGCATCATAAGGCTGCCTATAAGTCGCAAGAAATGGTTAAGGCAATTGCAATTAATATTGCCATGAGCAGAAAATAATGCCAGTTAAGCATGGGCATTTCATCATTCCCTTAAGTATTTAAAAGATGATAGACAGGTTTAAATGAGGACAGTGATTCGTTAATCACTGTCCTCGCCGATTCATCGATAAGGTATCATTTACAAAAGGATTACTTAAAAGAAACTTCATAAATATGCTGCTCCGTAACGACACAATGAACGCGAATATCATGGGATTCATGCGGTATTTCCGGGAGCATTTGCAGTTCAAAAGCAAGGCCGACCCGTTGAACATCTTCACTAATCGTTTGGAAAAAGCGATCGTAATACCCACCGCCATAACCGAGGCGATAACCGTCTTGCGTAAAGGCAACACCTGGCGTCAGCACGATGGAGAGCTGCTGAGGGTCACCTAATTCACAACGGCTGGGATCGGGTTCCTTAATCCCCAAACGACTTGTTTTCAAATGTTCCAGGGTATTGACTTGATAGAAAATCATTTGCTTGCCGTCATCGCTGATTCTTGGCAGCATTAACGGCATATTCGCTTGCAGTATAGATTCTAAAATTGGTCGCATATAGACTTCATTGCGAAAATCGACAAAGCCTGCTGCGGCACGTGCAAACTTGAAGGCGGGTAAACTAAGTACTTTCTGCTGAATTTGCTTACTCAATGCAAGACGTCTTTCGACGTCAAGTGAATTTCGAGCCGTGATAACCTGTTGACGCAATTGCTTTTTATCCATTCTCAGCACTCCGTTCGTGTAATATTTATTTAATAATTATACTATTAAAAATGCCGAAAATACAGGTATAATAGTTAGTAGATAAGAAAATTGCATCATTCAAATTATAGTTCTTTCGCTGTAATACGCATCACCTTCTTAAGACGGGAATTCAATACATATTGATGAAAGGCCAACTTAGGGACAGTATGCAATTTTTTTCGATAAAACTTTGCTTAGATTAGGAGCAACTTATGATTGAATTTCAGAATGTATCCAAGAAGTATGACAATGGTGTCATGGCGCTGGATAATGTTAACATAAAAATTGAAAAGGGAGAATTTGTCTTTATCGTCGGTCCAAGCGGCGCAGGTAAATCAACTTTTATCAAGACAATTCTCAAGGAAGTGGACGTATCGACCGGCAAAGTATGGGTTGACCAAACCAATATCACACGACTTCATCAAAGGCGTGTTCCCTATTTGCGACGGAAAGTCGGCGTTGTCTTTCAGGATTTCAGACTACTGCCCAATAAAACAGTTTACGAAAATATTGCGTTTGCCATGGAGATTATTGGCACGAATCAGCGAATTATTCGAAAACAAGTCCCCATGATTCTAGCATTGGTTGGTTTAATGGGAAAAGGCAACGTCTACCCCAACCAGCTTTCAGGCGGCGAGCAGCAACGCGTCTCCATTGCACGCGCTATGATTAATAATCCTCCGATTCTTATTGCAGATGAACCGACGGGGAACCTCGACCCAGAGACATCTTGGGAAATTATGAAAATTTTAAGAACCATCAACCGCCGCGGCACGACGATTTTAATGGCAACGCATGATCGGGAAATTGTGGATATTATGCGCAAGCGCGTCATTGCACTTGAAAAGGGCAACGTAGCAAGAGATGATAAAATAGGAGTTTATGGATATGACGATTAAGCCCATTTTCACAATAAAGACAGCACTCAAGAGCTTGTGGCGAAACCGTATGATGAGTGTTGCTTCGATCTCATCTGTTTCTGCAACACTGATTATATTAGGGATTATTTTTGCATTGATTATCAACATTAACGCGATGGCTCAGTCGGCAAAAGATCAATTTAACTCCATACAGGTTTATATTGGCGACGAAGTCAGCGCTGAAGATCGCGAAGCGCTTCAAACGACGATTGAAGGGATTACAGGCGTTGATCAGGTTATTTACGAAAGTCGTTTGGATGCACTTGAGCAGATGAAAGAATCCTGGCAGGATAATGCCTATTTGTTAGAAGGGCTGGAAGAAAATCCACTGCCAAATTCTTTTGTCGTCTACTTGACGGATATTTATTATTCAGCACAAGTGGTAAGTACAATGTCGGCGCTGCCAGGTGTTGAGGAAGTAAAGTCGTATCAGGATATCGTCGAAACGCTGCTGAACTTTACAGAAATGATGCGCAAGGCGGGAATGATCATTATGTTTGTGCTCATTGCGATTTCAACATTTATTATCCATAACACCATTAAACTTGCCGTGAATGCACGACGACGTGAGATTAATATCATGAAATACGTCGGTGCTACCAACTGGTTTATACGATGGCCTTTTCTGACAGAGGGAACCTTGCTCGGCATGATAGGAGCAGGGGTATCCACTTTGGTAATGAAATTTTTATATACTTATGTGTATGATTTGTTGAATTCTGACTTTTATGCACTGATATCAGCCTATGTTGTAAAGCCGGAAGCACTGGTTGGCGATTTGATTTTTCTGTTCTTTATTATTGGCGCAGGGATTGGTGCGCTCGGCAGTATCTGGTCGATGCGCAAGTATTTAAATGTCTAGGGGGCATAACATGATGAGATGGCGAAAAATTTTAGTCATATTGCTTTCACTGATCATTCTAGGGAGTTCAATCGCATGGTCTAACAATGATGAACTTAAGAAAAGAGAGCGAGAACTGGAAACATTAAAGGGAAAGATTGAAGCGCTTGATGCCTCCATCAGTCAGAACAAATCACTTCAAAATACAACCAATACAAAGATTGTCAACACAACTGAGGCCATAAAAGGGCTTGAACGGGAGATCGAGAAACTTGATGCGGATATCGCGCAGACAGAGGATAATATTGGTGTTAAGACAGAAGAATTAGCAGTTGCGGAAACACAAATTACCGATAAAAACGATTTGTTGGATTCAAGGCTTCGCGTCATGTATAAAACGGGAACGATCGGCTATCTCGAAGTGCTGTTTGGTGCTGAAGATTTTTCAGATCTCTTGAGTCGTATTGACATGCTTCAAAAGGTACTTGCGCACGATCAAAATCTCATAAAAGAATTAAAAGCACAGCGCGATGCTATTATTGCAAAAAAGGCTGAACTCGAAGCAGTCAAGCAGGAGCTCGAAACGTTGTTTCAAGATAAAAGCAGTAAACAGGATCAACTGGAAGTTCAGCTAAAAGATTTAGTAGCTTACAAAGAAGACCTTAAAAAAGATGAAGCCGCTTTGAATGAGGCGGAAGGTGAACTGCTGGATGAAGCAAATCAGCTCACAAATGTCATCAAGAACTTAAAACTTTCTGAAACATATGTAGGCGGCGAGATGATGTGGCCCGTGCCGGGCAATACGATTATCACTTCTGATTTCGGCGTGCGCGTTCATCCGATTACGAAAAAGGAGACGATGCACACGGGGGTTGATATTTCTGCGTCTATGAACTCAACGGTTGTCGCGGCACAATCCGGTACAGTCATTTATGCCGACTGGTACGGCGGTTATGGCAAAGTTGTGATTATTGATCACGGCGGAGGCTATTCGACATTGTACGCACATAATAACAGCTTGCTCGTCGCAGTGGGGGATGCCGTTTCAAAAGGTGATTCAATTGCAAAATCAGGCAGCACTGGTTTTTCAACGGGACCACATGTCCATTTTGAGGTTCGCGTCAATGGTGAGTACGTGGATCCAATCCCATATGTAAAAGGAAATTGAGGTGTAAATTTTGAGGAAATCAAATGTTGTAATATTAAGTATATTTTTAGTGCTGATCAGTGTCATGGGAACATTTTTTGTAACTAATTTTATCGAGCTCACCGTTGGTGACAAAGTCGTCATTAGCCGTGAGAGTATGGATGCTTACCAGAAACTCTATTCGGCGTATTCGGAAGTGAACGATCTCAAATCGTACATTGAGACCAATTATTATAAGGAAGTCGATGATGAACTGCTTTATGAAGGCATGAAAAAGGGGATGTTTGAAGTGCTGAATGATCCCTATTCCGTGTTTATGAATGCCGAAGAATTTTCCAGCTATATGGAATCTTCTTCCGGTGAATATCCAGGGATCGGCATCTATCTGACGCCCAATGACAATAATGAAATTGAAATCGTTTCACCAATAGAAGATACGCCGGCAGACCGTGTAGGCCTTCAGGCAAAAGATCTCATCGTCGCCGTCAATGGTGAGGAAGTTAACGCAGACGTTATGGATGATGCGATCAGCAAAATTAAGGGTGAACCCGGAACTGCTGTAACGATTACGATTTACAGACCTGCTAAACGTGAAAAATTCGACGTCGAAATCGTTCGGGCATGGATTGATGTTAAAGTTGTTAAATCGAGAATGATTGATGATGAAATCGGTTACCTTAGACTGTCGATGTTTGATGAAAATGCAGCAGAAGAATTTAAAAAGCATATGGATGAACTGGTGTCACAAGGTGCAAGTAAAGTGGTGATTGATCTCAGACAGAATCCAGGCGGCTATTTGGATCAATGTGTAGAAATTGCCGATAGTTTACTGGGCAAGAATCTGATTGTCTATACGGACAGCCGGAACGGCGGCCATGAATCGTTTGAATCCGATGCAAAGCATTACGATGTGAAAATGGCAATACTCGTTGACGAAGGATCGGCAAGTGCTTCAGAAATTTTGACAGGTGCATTAAAAGACAATCAAGCTGCGACTATTATCGGTGTCACGACGTTTGGCAAGGGCATCGTTCAGGTGGTCAGACCTTATTTAGATGATACGGGTTACAAACTGACAACAGCACAGTACTTTACACCAAACGGTGAAAACATTCATGGGATCGGCATCGAACCTGACATTGTCATACCGCTGGATGATGCTTATTTGGAAAAAGAAGACCCCACTGATGAAGATGATAACCAGCTTCAAAAGGCCCTTGAAATTTTAAGGGCTGAATAAATATGACTGCATGTGTTGGTGATGATGCTGCGATGATTGTCGAATCATGAGCTGGTATCGCTGAGGCGGCTTTAGTGATCAATAAGGAGGCGAAGGCTTTTATGTTTAAAAAGTATTTGACACATGCTAAACGTATCCAGCAGGATGTTGCATCAATCAGCAGCACGTATGGTAAGGCGGCGGATGCACCGGCACAGGCCAAACCGCCAGCACAGGCCAAACCGCTTGTCGTTGAACAGCGCGACATGAAAATGCTCATTGGATTAATTGGCGGCGTGATCCTTTTAACCATCATCGGCATACATTTCTGGCTGTTGAATTGAAATGGTTTGGCAGTTGGAAAGACAATTTGATATTTAGATTTGTGCGTAACAGCATTTTAATAGAAACAATGTAGGCCTTTCGTCATACATTGTTTCTTTTTTTTAACTTGGCATTCATAAATTCGTGGTATAATGTTGGTCTATAAATTGGATTGTCAATAGGGAAGAAAATTTTGACCCTTTTAAGACACGCGTTGACGAATGGAATCAAAAATCATATAATAGAAAAAACGAACACACGTTTGGAGGTTTGCTTGGATAAATTTGTCGTCAAATCAGAATATCAACCAACCGGCGATCAGCCTGCTGCTATTCAGGAGATTGCCAATCGCATTGATGCCAATGAGAGGGCGAGTATCCTCTTAGGTGTCACGGGGTCAGGCAAAACATTTACAGTGGCCAATATCATTGAAGCCGTTCAGCGACCTACGCTGATTATTGCCCACAATAAGACGCTTGCAGCTCAGTTGGCGTCAGAATTCAAGGAATTCTTCCCTGACAATGCCGTTGAGTTCTTTGTCAGCTACTATGACTACTATCAGCCTGAAGCTTATGTTGCCGCCAGTGATACGTACATTGAAAAGGATGCATCGATTAATGATGAAATTGATAAACTCAGACACTCCGCAACCTCTGCACTCTTTGAGCGTCGGGACGTTATCATCGTTGCCTCGGTTTCCTGTATTTACGGCTTGGGAGACCCAATTGATTATGCCAACATGACGTTATCCATTAGGCCGGGGATGACAAAGTCGCGAAATGAAATATTAAAGCGTCTCGTCGACATTCAGTATTCACGAAACGATATTAACTTTACGCGGAACACCTTTCGAGTACGCGGTGACGTCATTGAAGTCATGCCTGCCTACGAGTTTGAAAAAGCTTATAGAATTGAGCTCTTTGGCGATGAAATTGAACGCATTGGGGAAATCAATGCGTTGACGGGTGAGATACTGGGTTATCGCACGCATATAACCATTTATCCGGCATCTCACTACGTCACGCCGAAAGAAAAACTGGAAACGGCAATTGTAGAAATTGAAAAGGAACTTGATTCCCAAGTTAAACAGTTTAAAGATGAGAACAAACTCATCGAAGCACAGCGCATTGACCAGCGGACGCGCTATGATATTGAAATGCTCAAAGAAGTTGGATTTTGTCAGGGCATTGAAAACTATTCACGTGTTTTATCCGGGAGGCCGCCGGGGAGCAGGCCGTTTACGCTGCTCGATTATTTTCCGGATGATTTCCTACTGGTAATTGATGAATCCCATGTTACGATTCCGCAGATACGCGCCATGTACGGCGGCGATAAGACACGTAAGGAATCTTTGGTCGATTATGGTTTTAGACTGCCTTCGGCGCTTGACAACAGACCACTTAATTTCAATGAATTTGAATCGCTGATCAATCAGATTATCTTTGTCAGTGCAACACCGGGGCCGTATGAATACGATCAGACGGCACATATTACAGAACAAATCATCAGACCGACAGGACTTTTGGATCCAATCATAGAAGTGAGGCCGATAAAAAATCAGATTGACGATCTCTACAGTGAAATCATGAAGCGCGTCGAACAAAATGAACGCGTCCTCATCACGACGCTGACGAAAAAAATGGCTGAGGATTTGACAGATTACTTTAAAAAACTGGAAGTAAAAGTTAGATACATGCATTCAGATATCAAAACGATGGAACGCATGACAATCATTCAGGATCTTAGACGCGGCCAATTTGACGTATTGATTGGAATCAACCTGCTGAGAGAGGGGCTCGATTTACCGGAAGTGTCGCTGGTGGCGATACTCGATGCGGATAAAGAAGGGTTCCTACGATCAGAAACATCACTGATACAAACGATTGGCAGAGCTGCGCGGCATGAACACGGCAAGGTCATTATGTATGCTGATCAGATGACGCGTTCTATGAATGTTGCCATCAGTGAAACCAATAGAAGACGCGAGATACAGGAAGCTTATAATCATGCACATGGGATTATACCGCAAAGTATCAAGAAAGGTATTCGCGATGTCATTGAAGCAACGGTGGCTGCGGAAGAAACAGCGCCTTATGGCATTGATCGTATTGAAGAAATGACGAAACCAGAATTTAATCAATACCTTGAATCGCTGGAAAATGAAATGTATGATGCCTCTAAACAGCTGCAATTTGAACGCGCGGCGGAACTGAGGGATTTAATTATTGAACTGAAACAGACACGAAAGCGAAAATAGTGACGAGGCGGAGACATGAGTAAGAATGAAATATTTGTAAAATGTGCAAAGGAACATAATCTAAAGGGCATTGATGTCCATATTCCCAGAGATCAAATGGTTGTTATCACGGGGCTTAGCGGCTCCGGCAAATCATCGCTTGCATTTGATACCATTTATGCAGAGGGACAGAGGCGCTATGTGGAGAGCTTGTCGGCATATGCCAGACAGTTTCTCGGACAGATGGAAAAGCCAAATGTAGAATATATAGAAGGGCTGTCGCCGGCTATTTCAATTGACCAGAAGACGACCAGCCGGAACCCAAGGTCTACTGTTGGAACGGTTACAGAGATATACGATTACCTAAGACTGCTTTACGCCAGGGTTGGCATTCCGCACTGCCCTGTTTGCGGCATTGAGATTTCACCGCAAACAGTTGACCAGATTGTCGATAAAATACTGGCACTTGATGAAGGCACGCGTATTCAAGTATTGGCCCCAGTGGTTGTTGGCAAGAAAGGTCAGCATCAGAAGCTGCTGGCACAGTTGAAAAAAGAAGGTTATGTGCGTGCCCGCATTGATACAGAGACTTTTGATCTCGCAGATACGATCGAACTCGATAAAAATAAAAAGCATACCATCGAAGTGGTCATTGACCGCCTTGTTGTGAAACCGGAAATTCAGCAGCGCCTTACTGACGCACTGGAATCTGTTTTAAAATTAACAGAGGGATTAATTATCATTGATGTTATCGGCGGTGAAGATCTTTCGTTTAATACACAGTTTTCATGTCCTGAGCACGGTGAGGGCATTACTGAAATGGAACCGAGGATGTTTTCCTTCAATGCGCCTTATGGTGCGTGTCCGACTTGTAACGGACTTGGTTTTACAAAAAAGGTTGACCCGGAACTGCTCGTACCGGATACGAAACTCAGTATTGAAGAAGGGGCACTGCTGCCAATTGCCAATAGTTCAGAGGGTTCTTTCTATGTGAGCATGATTAATGCCATGCTCGAATCATATGGCGTAACACAGCAGACGCCATTTAGAGCATTCCCTGAAAAACTTAAAAATGAAATCTTTTATGGTACTGGTGATCGTGTGGTCACTTTTGAATACGACAGTAAATATGCAGGGTATACTTCGTTCAGCCGCCCTTTTGAAGGGCTTGTTAATAACTTTGAAAGGCGTTATGCTGCGACGAATTCTGAGTACATCCGCGAAAAAATTGATGAATTTATGAGTTTGATCGAATGCGAAACCTGTCATGGCAAGCGTCTTAAGGATGAAGTGTTAGCAGTGACCGTGGGGGACATGCGCATTAGTGACATCACAGAGATGTCCGTTAAAGATGCACTGATCTTTTTTGATCAACTGACACTGTCGGCGACAGAGCGGAAAATTGCAGAACAGATATTAAAAGAAATCGTGGCGCGCTTGACTTTTCTCCAGAATGTCGGCTTGGAGTATCTCAACCTTTCACGAGCTGCGAGTACTTTGTCCGGTGGAGAGTCACAGCGTATCAGACTGGCGACACAGATTGGCTCCGGCTTGGTTGGCGTCCTCTACATTCTAGATGAGCCTAGTATTGGTCTGCATCAAAAAGACAATCAAAAACTATTGAAGACCCTTCGAAGCTTAACAAATCTCGGCAATACCCTTATCGTGGTTGAACACGATGAAGAGACGATTACTGCGGCGGATTACATTTTAGACTTGGGACCCGGCGCCGGAGAACACGGTGGTTATATTATTGCCGAGGGCCCCTATGAAACAATTCTCAATTCGGAAGATTCAATTACGGGACAATACCTCTCCGGCAGAAAGCACATTGATTTGCCGAAGGTCCGAAGACTGCCAAGACCGGAACACATTACCATCACGAAAGCAGTAGAAAATAATTTGAAAAGCATAGATGTTGATTTCCCACTGGGCGTACTCTGTGTCGTGACGGGTGTTTCAGGTTCCGGCAAGAGTACACTGGTCAATGAAATTCTCTATAAAAGCTGTGCGCTTAAAATCAATAAAAGTCGAGTGAAACCCGGGAAACACGAAGATATATTGGGGCTTGAACACATAGACAAGATTATTGATATCGACCAATCGCCGATTGGGCGCACACCGCGTTCGAATCCTGCTACCTATACAGGTGTCTTTGATCATATTCGCGATATTTTTGCACAAGTGCCGGAATCGAAAATGAGAGGCTACCAAAAGGGGCGTTTCAGTTTTAACGTTGCAGGCGGCCGATGTGAGCATTGTAAGGGTGACGGTATTATCAAGATCGAAATGCATTTTCTGCCGGATGTTTATGTCCAGTGTGATGTGTGCAAGGGCAAGCGCTATAATCGCGAGACATTGGAAGTTAAATACAAGGGAAAGACAATTTCAGATGTTTTGGATTTGACAGTAGAAGAAGCGCTTGAATTCTTTGCCAATATTCCGAAGATTAAGCGTAAAATAAAAACACTGCACGATGTCGGACTGGATTATATTCGCCTTGGTCAGCCGTCAACACAGCTTTCTGGCGGTGAAGCACAGCGAATTAAACTCGCGACAGAACTTAGTAAAGTCAGTACGGGCAAGACACTCTATATTCTAGATGAGCCGACAACCGGACTGCATACGGCTGATGTTCATAATCTTATCCATGTTCTGCAAAAACTTGTTGACGCAGGCAATACGGTGATTGTCATTGAACACAACCTCGATGTTGTAAAATCTGCGGACTATATTATTGACTTAGGTCCTGACGGTGGTGATAAAGGCGGCTGTATTGTAGCGCGTGGGACGCCGGAAGAAGTGGCACGCATTGAAGGCTCTTATACAGGTGCGTTTTTAGCGGATATGCTTGCAAAAGAACCTTTTGTACCAGAAGTAGCTGCGCCTGTTATCAAGCGCGCTGGCAGAGCGACGACGAAGACAGACACAACTGCCTCAAAAAAATCAAGTCAAAAAGCGACCGCTAAAACGAAAGCGTCAGCGAAACGCAAGCCGGCAGCTAAAGAAAAGTCATCTGTAAAAGCGACGACGAAGACCAAAACGACTGCGAAGCCAAAATCAGAGACAGCCGCTAAAACAACTGCGAAGACAACCGAGAAGGCGACCGAGAAGGCAACCGCTAAAACAAAAGCGACAGCAACCGTAAAAAGCAGTCAAAAAGCATCTAATTAATGGCTGTTGATTATTAAAAAAAGACACCTGACAAGGTGTCTTTTTATCGGTATCTCCAGAATCGGCACGCGCTGGTTTGAGAATAATCGGCTAGTGTTTGCTCGCTTCAATAGATGTTCTGACGTTTTTTGGGCTTATCAAGTTGTTGTGCTTTTAAGTATTCCCCGACCTGCTCTTGCATTTCGGAAGGAACAATGAGAACAATCTTTCCAAGTTCTCCCTTTAACCGAAGTGTCAGTCGACCGTTATCAAAAAAGTAGTATTCAAAATCGCTGTAAGCATAGACGCCTGAGTGACTGTAGAGCGGGTTGCCAAAGGGAAAATCCATTCTTAGATCCCAACCATAGATGAGGATGTGCTCACGGCAAAACTGCGCCTTGGTCGTTCGATAGGTGAAAGTGATAAAAACTTGACCAGCAGCGAGCCAACCGATGAAGCTGATCCAATTGACTGCTTCAACATGGCTAAAATCTGTTAAAGATGTCGTCAACGGCCGGATGAGCATGAGATAACCGATCACGAGATAAATGAGATATTGAACGGCAATGGCATCGTGAATACGAAATTCATAGAGGTGATCATCTTTAAATCGCGCTAAAATACGTCGCCTAAGCAGCATTTGCGTGGCGGGAACACAGATAAAAAAGGATGAAAAGGAATAATTAGCGTAAAGGATGGCATTATCGAATGCCATTGGCAAACGCGGGATAATCATGAGATAATATAAGAACATCATCACGAGGCTTGAAAAGAAAATAATGGTTCGCGTCGTTTGATTCATAAAATCACCTTTCTAAAGTTAAGTGTCTGATCGATCTGTCTTTGGTAAAGTTAAACGGTCGTCATCTCTGCGTATGATGGATAAATGCTATAAATTGATTGTTAGAATATGCTAAGATGCAATTGGTATAGAAAACGGCACTATTACTATTATAACGATTATCCTAAGAAATGTCTTTAAAAATTATAGAAGGAGTCTGCATGTCAACATCTAAATTCGTTGTTAAAGAGCATATTAAGGAGCAGCTCAAGCGCCTGCCGCACTTGCCGGGGATTTATATAATGAAGGATAACCGCGGCGAGATTATTTATGTTGGCAAATCGAAAAATCTAAAAAATCGTGTAAGCTCTTATTTTAGAGGTTTTAATACACATATGCCAAAAGTACAGACGATGGTTGTCAACATTGCCGATTTTGATTATATCATTACCGACAGTGAAACCGAAGCACTCGTCCTTGAAGCAAACTTAATCAAGAAACATTTACCGAGATTCAACATTTTATTAAAAGATGATAAAATGTATCCCTATATACGGATTACACTTGAGGAAGATTTTCCGCGTGTCTTTATGACACGAACGGTTGTGAAAGGAAAGTCTAAATATTTTGGTCCCTTTACAGGTGCTGATCAAGTTAAAAAGACACTGGACGTCATTCAAACTATTTTTCCCATACGAGAATGCAGTAAAAAAATAACGGAGAAGATAGATCGACCGTGTCTTAATTACCATATTGGCAGGTGTGCCGGTGTCTGTAATCATAAAATTACAAAAGAGGATTATGCCGCTTATATCGAACAGATCATTCGTTTTCTAAACGGTGACAAGGCATGGCTGATTAATGATCTCGAACAGCAAATGAAGCATGCCGCATCAAAAATGAATTTTGAGGATGCGGCGGTCCTGCGGGATAAAATCATTGCCTTAAAAGCATTGAATGAAAAGCAGAAAGCGATTCAGAACAATGACAAAAATCAGGATTTTATTGCCTACTATCGCTTTGAGTCGCGTACATGTGTCATGCTTTTTCAAGTACGAGGCGGCAAGATTGAGGGGAGAGAAGCGTATAATATTACTGGCGGTGAAGGCGAAGCCGGCAGTGCATTGCTGAGTTCTTTTCTCCTTCAGTATTATGCAGGCGCACTCTTTATACCAAAGGAAATCTATTTATCAACGGAGATTGACGAGCGTGAAGCTTACGCCAGCTGGCTGACAAAACTCGCCGGCAGCAAAGTGGAGATTGCCGTACCGCATAAAGGTGAAAAACGACAGATGATGGCTCTTGTTGAAAAAAATGCAAAGGAATATATTATTAAGTTTCAAGAACGCATTGAAAAAGAGAGTGCGCTAAAACAGCAAACCGTTGAAGAACTCCGAATGCTGTTAGGATTGCCTGATAATCTGCCGCTCAATCGCATCGAAGCTTATGATATTTCCAATACATCTGGGGTCTATACAGTTGGCAGCATGGTCGTCTATGAAGATGGCAAGAAAAAACGAAGTGATTACAGGCGCTATCGCGTGAAAACTATTGAGGGCGCTAACGATTATGGGGCCATGCAGGAAGTACTGTACAGACGTTTTAAACGTGGTCTCGAAGAACAAGCAATTGCAGCGGATACAGGTGTCGATACCAATAAATTTTCAGTATTTCCGGATTTATTGTTGATTGATGGTGGAAAGGGCCACGTCAATGCTGTCTTGGATGTTTTGAACGCACTGGAGCTGCATATTCCAGTTGCGGGGATGGTGAAAGATGACTATCACAAAACGGAAGACCTCTACTATAACGGTGAAATATGCGGATTAAAGCAAAAAAGAGCAGCATATCGTTATATTTATGACGTTCAGGAAGAAGTCCATCGATTTGCAATTGAATACCATAAGTCGCTTAGAACAAAGGCAATGACAGCATCTGAACTAGACGAGATTGAAGGCGTCGGCGAAAAGCGTCGAATCGCCTTGATAAAGCATTTTAAGTCGATTGAAGCGATTCGAAAGGCTTCAATTGAGGATTTGGCAGCACTATCCGAAATACCAAATAGCGTTGCCGAATCAATTTATGCCTTTTTCCATACCGTCGATTCTAAAGATGTTACGGAAAGTTAACAAAATTCGTTCAGCAGGTGAAAAACAACTCGAATTTTCCTAAAAACAAAACATAATCGAAATAAACATTACAAAAAAGACACATTTCGACGATAGGACGAAGTGTGTCTTTTCCATATATTGAGCTAAATTCTATACAATAATATTACGATTTGTTAATATTTCTTTATCCCGAATAAGCTGTATACATACAGAAAAATCTGTGTTATAATCATTTCGAATAAAGGTTAATTTATTAACAAACAACCTTAAACCTAGTAAATTACTAGGATTTAAACGATTAGGGTGTTGCTTTAACTCAATCGTTACGATTGTATAAGGAGGAACGATTAATGGCAAAAAACTTTTTGACGGCAGAGAATTTTGCGAAGCTTGAAAGTGTCATCGAAGCGCATAAGGACATGCAGGGACCCTTAATGCCGGTGTTACACGAAGCGCAGCATATTTTCGGTGCTATTCCTATGGCAGTTCAAAAGGTCATCTCGGAAAAGTTAAATGTCCCGCTTGCTGAGATTTATGGCGTCGTGACATTTTATTCGCAATTCACACTTGAACCAAAAGGCGATTTCCTCATCAGCGTTTGTTTGGGAACGGCTTGCTATGTTAAGGGTTCTCAAAAGCTAATTGACAAAATTACCGAGTTGACAGGTGTCTCAGTGGGAACGACATCTGCAGACGGTAAATTTTCACTTGAAGCGACACGCTGCATTGGTGCGTGCGGTCTGGCACCGGTAATGACGGTAAACGATGATGTCTACGGAAGATTAGTTGTCGAGGATGTTCCAGGTATTATCGCGAAATATCAAGGTTAATGATGGATCTGTTATTTCAGAGTACATCGGAATACACTGAGGAGGAAGCTTAATGAAATCGTTAGCGGAATTAGCGAAAATTAGAGAAGAAGCACTTAAGCGCGTCGATTTGAGAACAGACAGAAAAGGTACGCGTATTGTCGTTGGCATGGCTACTTGCGGGATCTCGGCTGGGGCAAGACCTGTTTTAACAGCGCTGCTTGACGAAGCACAAAAAAGAGGTTTAAAAGAAGTTGAAATCACTCAAACCGGTTGTATTGGCGTATGCAGATTAGAACCGATTGTCGAGGTATACAGTGAAGGGCAAGAAAAAGTCACATATGTAGAAATGACAGAAGAAAAAGCGAGACGTGTCATTGCAGAACATATCGTGAATGGAAACGTCGTAACGGAGTATACCATCGGCGCTGCTGATAAATAGACGATTTGAGGAGGTATTTTAATGGATTTTTATAGAGCGCACGTGCTCGTATGCGGCGGAACTGGCTGTACGTCATCCGGCTCTTTAACGATTGAAGAGATGTTCAATACGGCACTAAAGGCAAGAGGATTAGAAAAAGAAGTAAAGGTCGTCAGAACGGGTTGCTTCGGTCTTTGTGAAGCGGGCCCTATTTGTATTGTTTATCCAGAGGGATCTTTCTACTCGCATGTTAAAATGGCAGATGTTGAGCGCATCGTCGAAGAACACTTGCTCAAAGGTAGAATCGTTAAAGATTTACTCTATATCGACCATGCCAATGAAGTTAGAGATATCACCACTTCAATTAGCGAAGTGAATTTTTATAAAAAACAGAAACGCGTTGCCCTCAAAAATTGCGGTGTGATCAATCCAGAAATCATTGAAGAATATATCGCATTTGACGGTTACCGTGCACTTGGTAAAGCCTTGACGGAAATGACGCCGCAAGATGTTATTGATACGATTAAAAAGTCTGGTTTAAGAGGCCGTGGCGGCGGTGGGTTCCCAACTGGGCTGAAATGGGAATTTGCCAGCAAATCTGAAGGCGACGTCAAATATGTTGCCTGCAATGCCGATGAAGGCGATCCAGGTGCATTTATGGACCGTTCTGTCTTGGAAGGCGATCCACATGCTGTTATTGAAGCGATGGCGATTGCCGCTTATGCGATTGGTGCAAAAAAAGGTTATGTTTATATCCGTGCTGAGTATCCAATTGCCGTTAAGCGTTTAGGGATTGCGATAGCACAAGCAAAAGAAATGGGCCTGCTCGGAACGGATATTTTTGGTACTGGGTTTGAATTTGACCTCGAAATTCGCTTAGGTGCCGGTGCATTTGTCTGCGGTGAAGAAACAGCGCTGATCGCATCAATCGAAGGCGAACGCGGTATGCCGAGACCAAAACCACCATTCCCGGCAGTTAAAGGTATTTTTGGCAAACCGACCATTATTAACAACGTTGAAACGTATGCTGTTATTGCACAGATTATTTTAAATGGCGCCGATTGGTTTACATCAATGGGAACTGAAAGATCACCAGGTACAAAAGTATTTGCACTTGGCGGTAAAATTAATAACACGGGTCTTGTGGAAATTCCAATGGGAACAACGCTTAGAGAAGTTATTTATGACATCGGCGGCGGTATTCCCGGCGGCAAAGAATTTAAAGCGGTTCAAACTGGCGGACCGTCAGGCGGCTGTATAACGAAACAACATTTGGACACACCAATTGATTTTGATAACTTGACCGCAATTGGCTCCATGATGGGCTCTGGCGGTATGATCGTCGTTGACGAAGACAACTGTATGGTAGACTTTGCACGCTTCTTCTTAGACTTTACAGTTGATGAATCCTGTGGGAAATGTGTGCCGTGTCGTGAAGGAACAAAGCGTATGCTTGAAATCCTGGAAAAGATCACTTCTGGCAAAGGAACGCTCGAAGATCTTGATACATTGGAGCAGCTTGCTTACTCAATTAAGGATTCGGCACTTTGCGGTTTGGGACAAACTGCACCAAACCCAGTATTATCGACACTTAGATATTTTAGAGATGAATATGTTGCGCACGTTGTCGACAAGAAATGTCCTGCGGGCGTATGTCAAGATCTCTTGCAAATCGTTATTGGCGATGGCTGCATTGGTTGTACAGCATGTGCACGCGTTTGTCCAGTCGGCGCCATTAGCGGCGAAGTGAAAGGACAGCATGTCATTGACCAATCGAAGTGTATCAAGTGTGGCGCTTGTATTCCTAAATGTCCTAAAAAGGTCATCTACAAGCAGTAATTTTGGGTTGAACATTAAAAGAAAGAGGTGTGCATCGTGAAGAATGTTACGATTACGATAAATGGCAATCAGTACGCAGTGCCGAGTGACTTAACGGTACTTGAGGCTGCTAGAACAGTCGGCATTGATATCCCGACGCTTTGTTTCTTAAAAGATATCAATGAAGTGGGCGCATGCCGTGTCTGCGTTGTCGAAGTGGAAGGGGCTAGAGCGCTTCAAGCATCGTGTGTCTTGCCTGTTAGAGAAGGCATGGTCGTTAAGACAAACAATCAACGCGTCCGGAATGCGCGTAAAACAACGGTTGAACTCATTCTCGCCAACCATAACAGAGAATGTACAACTTGCGTTAGAAGCAAAAACTGTGAACTGCAATCCGTGTCTGAAGAACTCGGCATTCGAGATATTCGTTACACTGGTGCAAAACGCGAAGGCAAATACGATAACTTTTCGCATTCAATTGTCAGAGATTCCAGCAAATGTATTCTATGCGGACGCTGTGTAAGCGCTTGTAAAAACGTACAGGGAATCGGCATCTTGGATTTCGTCAACAGAGGTTTTGAGACGACTGTTGGCCCTGCTTTTGAAGTGAGTATGAAAGATGCGCCTTGTATCTACTGCGGTCAGTGTATGGTCGTCTGTCCTGTGGGCGCGTTAACTGAGAAACCGGCGATTGACAAAGTTTGGGATGCACTTGAAGATCCTAAGAAACATGTAATCGTTCAGTCAGCACCGGCTGTTAGAGCGGCACTGGGCGAAGAATTCGGTTATCCAATTGGCACCAATGTGACTGGCAAATTAGCGTCAGCGCTTCGCAATTTAGGTTTTGATAAAATTTTCGATACGAACTGGGCGGCAGATGTTACCATTATGGAAGAAGGAACAGAACTGCTTGGCAGACTCCAAAACGGCGGAAAATTGCCGATGATTACATCGTGTTCGCCAGGATGGGTTCGCTTCATTGAATTTAACTATCCGGATCTCTTAGATCATCTGTCTTCGTGCAAATCGCCGCAAAATATGTTTGGTGCTCTTGCAAAGAGCTACTATGCTGAGAAGAACAATATTGATCCAAAAGATATTTTTGTCGTTTCCGTTATGCCGTGTACTTCTAAGAAATCGGAAATTGAACGTCCTGAACTCGCTGTTGAAGGTGTTCGCGATGTCGATGTTTCCATTACGACGAGAGAGCTTGCGCGCATGATTAAAGAAGCGCGTATGGAATTTGATAAACTTGAAGACGGTACCTTTGATCCATTTATGGGTGACTATTCAGGTGCAGGTGTTATCTTTGGTGCAACTGGTGGCGTTATGGAAGCGGCTATTCGAACAGTCGCGGATGTCCTGACCGGTGAAGATCTTGAAAATGTCGACTACACAGCTGTTCGCGGCGTTGAAGGCATTAAAGAAGCAACTGTTAATATTGCAGGCAAAGATATTAAAGTTGCTGTTGCCCACAATACAAAAAATGCAGCGATTATCCTTGATAAAATCAGAGCTGGCGAAGCGGATTACCACTTTGTCGAAATCATGGCTTGCCCTGGCGGCTGTGTTAACGGCGGCGGACAGCCAATTCAGCCTGCTAGTGTGCGCAATGTCATTGATATCAGAGCGGAACGCGCAAAAGCACTTTACAGTGAAGATGCGGCTTTGACAGTGCGTAAATCGCATAAAAACCCTGAAATCAAGCGTTTGTATGATGAATATTTGGGAGAACCTAATTCTCATAAAGCGCATGATCTCCTGCATACGCATTACTATGCAAGAGAAAAATATCCAGTTCAAGATTAATGAACGATCTGAGATTGAATAGCAATCCATGATCTCTTGACCAGTGAACATTTAGCCGTTAAAAAGTGAAATGCATGAAAGTGCCATAACGTTTGAAAACCCTTTGCAATTGTCGTTTGTGATTATTGCAGAGGGTTTTTTTATGTATTAATTTTAAAAATAGACATTGACAGAAGAAAAATTGAAATATATAATGTAGATACAATATTGTAACACAATAAAGTCGACTAATTAGAAATACAATGTGGCTCAGGAGGTTTACATGAAGTCATTAATTGATGGGGCGTATGATTTACACGTCCATTCAGCACCAGATGTTCTTCCCAGAAAAATGAATGATATTGAGATGGCAAAGCGCATTATCGATGCGGGTATGAAAGGTTATGCGATAAAGTCGCATTATTTTTGCACATCTGAACGGGCAGAACTTATGAATACATTATATCCCGAATGTCATACAGTTGGTACGATTACTTTGAATAATTCAGTTGGCGGCATCAATCCATCGGCTGTTGAAATGGCAGGGCGATCAGGGGCAAAACTCGTTTGGTTTCCAACTTGTGACGGTGCTTATGAACAATCGCATGTCTTTTCGGGTGATCCCAATAAAAAGATGCCGTATTGGGCGAAGATCGTTTTGGATATGAAGGCAGAAGGCATTGTTGCACCGCCAATCAGTGTATTAAAAAATGGCAAACTGACGGATGAAACGATTCAGGTCTTGGAAATCATTACGAAGTACAATATGATATTAGCGACGGCGCATCTCTCACATGAAGAGGTATTTGCACTGCTTAAGGAAGCCAAAAATAGAAAAGTTGAACGCATTATTGCAACACATGTTGATTTTCCAACAACTTTCTACAGTGTTGATGAACAACGTGAATTGGTAAGACTCGGCGCCGTAATGGAACACTGTTATACGACTTTTGCCACTGGCAAGGTTGATTTTGAGACGACATTGACCCAGATTAAAACAATTGGTGCGGATCATGTGGTACTTGGAACGGATTTGGGACAAAAGACGGCGTTATACCCAGATGAAGGTCTCTTGCTATTTGCAGAAAAATTGTTTGAGGCCGGTATCTCAGAATCGGATATTGAAAAAATGACCGTGCATAACAACACGGCATTACTGAAATAGGAGGCTGTGTTGAAAGACAAGAAATTACTGGTCGTCAGTGCACATGCAGCAGACTTTGTGTGGCGTGCCGGCGGAACAATTGCAAAATATATTAAACATGGCGCTGAAGTAAAGATCATTGTGTTGAGTTTTGGTACCAGAGGAGAGTCCAATGATCTTTGGAAGCAGGAAGGTCAAACGGCGGAAAGTGTCAAGGCTATTCGGAAAGGAGAATCTGCCGGGGCAGCGGCAATTCTTGGGGTTGAGCAAATTGAATTTTGGGACTTTGAAGATTATCCGATGACAATCACGCGTGAGCGCCTCGATCGTATGGCAGAGACCATTCGCATGTTTAGACCGGACATCATTTTGACACATGACAAAAAAGATGCGATTAATCCAGACCATGATGCCGTTCGAAACTTTGTTTTCCAAGCGAGCATTATGTCAAATTCGGCGGGTGTGAGATTTGGTGAGACATTGGCGACGAAGCAGATGCAGCTTTATGGTTTCGAACCGCATCAAACAGAGATCAGCGACTTTATGCTGGGAACGATTATTGACATTACCGAAACCTATGAACAGAAAGTACAGGCGATGAAATGCTTTAAAGCACAAGGGCATCTGATTGAATATTACACACAGCGCGCCTTTATGCGCGGCAATCATGCAAGGCGGCTGTCTGGTGTTAAAGACTATCAATACGCGGAGAGTTTTTCGAATTTCTTTCCGAGGGTGGCAACGGAATTTTAATAACTTTTTTGGAGGGTGAAAACATGAGGAATAAGGTAAAGTTTAGTGGTTTATTGAGCTTATTATTGGTTATCATCATGGTTATGACAGCTTGCGGATCGACGTCGCCGGAAGCAGCTGGTGAAACTGCTTCTGAAGGTGCATCATCAACAGAAGCAGAATCATCTGAAACTGTTGAATCCACTGCAAGAGAAGACGTTATTCTAGGAACAGGGGGGACAGCTGGAACCTATTATGTCGTTGGTGCAGCAATGGGGAAAGTGATTACAGAACGCTCTGATAAAGTCAATGTTATTGTTCAAGCGACAAAGGGTTCCATGGAGAATATTAATTTAACCAATGTTGGTGATATTCAAATGGGGATGTCCAATGCAGATGGTGTCTACTTTGGCTACTATGGTACTGGCAGCTATGAAAATATCGGTACGCAAGATATCGTAGGTTTAATGTCATTGTATATGAGTGCAGGCCATATGGTTGTCAAGTCGGATTCAGGCATTGAAAGTTATGCAGATTTAAAAGGCAAAAAAGTGTGTCTTGGACCACCGAGTACAACCATTGTTGAAATGTCAAAAGCTATTTTAAGAGCTTATGGTGTCGATCCTGAAAATGATATTAAGCCCTACTATCTTTCATTTGACGAGGGTGTTTCAAAACTCGTTGACGGCGATTTGGATGCAACATTCTTTGTTGCAGGGATACCAACTGCCGCGTTAATGAATGCCAGTGCAACAGCTGATGTAGATCTTGTGACCGTTGATGATAATATACTAGATGAAATCGTTGCTGAATCACCTTATTACGAAAAATACACTATTCCTGCTGGAACGTACAAGGGTATTGACCATGATACGGAAACACTCAAAATTATGACGAATATTTTTGCAAAATCAACACTTTCTGATGAAGCGGCCTATGACTTTGTAAAGCATGCGCTGGAAGGTGTCGAAGATTATGCAACAGCGCATAACGTGGTAAAGGAAATTACGCCTGAAACTGCTTGGCAAGTACCTGTACCGCTTCATCCTGGAGCAGAAAAATACTATCGTGAAATTGGCGTTATCCAGTAATTGTACATTGTGCAGGAGGGTTAAATGAATCAGCAAAACATCAGTGATGCGAAACGTCATAACTGGGTAGATATCAGTATTGTCGTCATTATCGCCGCACTGGCATCTTTTCATTTATATACCGCTTCTGTCGGCATTTTACCGAGCTACGCCCAAGCATCCGTGCATTGGGCGCTGGTCTCGGCCTATATACTGCTGACAAAGCCGTTAAAATTCAAATTTGGCAGACTGATTGACCTCGCCATTATTGCCGTCAATGTCTACCTGACCTATTACCAAATGGTTATTCAAGAGGATATGATCTTCAGAGCGGGCATTTATTATAAGTATGAAATCGTTTTTTCCATTATTGCACTCCTTATTGCACTCGAAGTGTCTAGGCGCGTGATTGGTTTCATTCTTCCTGTCATTTCCATTTTATTTTTAAGCTATGCACTATTGGGCTCGCATCTTACGGGACTCTTTAAAACCGTAAGTTTTTCGATTAGTCGAATTGCCCCATATCTTTATACATCGACCGATGGTCTGTTTGGGCAGACCTTGCTCGTATCAGCACAGTTTATTTTTCTGTTTGTACTCTTCGGAACGATTTTGGACATGACAGGTGCCGGTAGTTTTTTCGTGGATATGTCATTTTCGCTGACGGGGCGTGCTCGAGGCGGTCCTGCTCAGGCAGCAATTTATTCATCCATGCTCATGGGAACGATTAATGGTTCTGGTGCAGCTAACGTTGTGACGACCGGAACGTTTACTATTCCATTAATGAAAAAAGTTGGCTTTAAGCCAAGTATGTCTGGGGCTATTGAAGCTGTTGCTTCCAGTGGCGGCCAGATTATGCCGCCGGTTATGGGAGCCGTTGCTTTTCTCATGAGTGAAATTACTGGGATTGAGTATGCGACAATTGCCATGGCATCCTTGATTCCAGCGGTACTTTACTATTTAACACTGTCCACAGGGGTATATCTGACGGCGAGACGTGATCACATTCCAGCGATTCCAAAGGAAGAATTGGCAGATTTCTTTAAAACCCTTAAAAGCGGATGGCTCTATTTTTTACCGCTTGTCATGCTGGTGGCACTATTATTTAAAGGGTACAGCCCGCAGCGGTCTGCCTTTGGTGCGATTGTTGCGACATTGGTCGTAGGGTTCATTGTCAATCGTGCCAATATGACGCTTTCTAATTTTGTGACGGCACTAAAAAAAGCGGCTAATGGCATTGCGCCGATTGCAGCTGCCTGCATCCTTGCCGGCATTATCATGGGGGTTATCAATCTAACCGGGTTGGGACTCAAAATCAGCGGTATTATTGAAGGGATTGCCGCGGGAAGACTTTTAGTTGCTTTGATCCTTGCGATGCTGACGAGCCTCTTGTTGGGAATGGGGCTTCCGACATCAGCGGCCTATATGATTTTAGCAGTACTCGTAGCGCCAGCTGTCATTAAAATGGGTGCTTCCACACTTTCGGCGCACTTGTTTATTCTTTATTTTGGTGCGTTGTCAACCATTACACCGCCCGTGGCGCTTTCAACCTTTGCCGCAGCTGGGATTGCAGAGGCAAATATCTGGAAAACCGGTATTGACGCCTTAAAATTGGCGGCAACAGGATTCATTATTCCATTTGTCTTTGTCTTTAATGAAGAATTGCTGCTTGTTGGCAGTGGGGTACAAATTACGATCGCATTTGTAACGGCGATGATCGGCTGTCTGGTGCTTGCATCATCGCTAATTGGATGGTTCGGCACGAAGCTCTCTATCGTGAGCCGTTTATTGCTCTTGCCTTGTGCGATTATGCTCTTCATGGCGAATCCACCGATTTTAAGTGTTGTTGGACTCGTACTCAGCAGTGTGATTATTGGCGGTGAGTTTACCATTCGCAAAAGAATGTCTACGGCAAATGCTGCGTGAAATAATGATTGATGGGTAGAGTGAGAGTACGTACCTTTGAGTGAACGATTTACAAATACAGGATAAATGATAAAACATCAAACATCAAACATCAGGGATAAAGGATAAAGGAATTAGATATGGAGAATAAAAATAAAGGTAAAATTGGTTTTAGAATTAATCATGATTTTGAACGCCTTGACAAGGACATTTTGGAGCGCTTTAAAAAAGCTGGAACCTGCGCGTTAAGCGATGGTCTCAATAAATTTAACGCTATGCATCATGCCATAAAACCTATTGATGAAATGCTTGCAGTTGCCGGCTGTGCACTGACCGTTAAAATGCGACCTGGCGATAATCTGATGCTTCATAAAGCGATTGCGATGGCAAAACCGGGCGATGTGATTGTTGTCGACACTTGTGGCTGTGACAGCAATTGCGTCATGGGAGATCTCATGGCAACCGCGGCGATGGAGCAGGGGATCAGCGGTCTCATAATCGATGGCGGTGTGCGAGACATTTTAGAATTAAAACAGAGCAAAGCACCGGTTTTTGCAAAATGTGTGACGCCTGCTGTTGGTGACAAAGACGGTCCGGGTGAAATAAATGGCCTCATCGCCTGCGGCGGTGTGGCGGTAGCGCCTGGCGACATTATTGTCGGTGATGCAAACGGCGTCATTGTCGTTCCGAAAGGCCAGTGGGAAGCTGTTCTGGAAGGTGCGGAGGCGAAGCTCGAAAAAGATCGTGCGCGCATGGCGGAAATATTGTCGGGTGTCATTGCCAAGAAGGCCATTGATGATACTTTGGCTAAATCAGGTGTTATTTAGTGGGGATACGGAAGCGTGATTCAGCAGGGGTATAGAAATACGTGATACACCTGACCAGCCAGTTTCCAGTCATCACAATTTATGGTATAATAGGCATGCGAATCGTTTGAATTTAGCGAAAGGAAGGTCGATTTTTTTGTCACTGTCTGGAGAAAAGGCGTATGAAACCATTAAAAGCAGAATACTAAATCACGTGTATGTTCCATCACAAACACTGGTTGAATCAGCGCTTGCTGAGGAACTGGGCGTCAGCAGAAATACGGTTAAGAGAGCCTTGATGATGCTAGTGAACGAAAAACTCGTTGAACTGGAAGCCAACAAGAGCGCTCGCGTTAAATCGCTGACTCTAGAAGAAGCTGTCTACCTCTTGGAAATAAGAGAACGTCTGGAAGGGTTAATTGCCTATAGTGCGGCAAAGGTCATCACGGAAAAAGAACTTTCGATTCTTAGAAGCAATTTAGGAGAAATGAAAGGATTTCTAGCGGAAAATAAACTGCTCGAATACTCGGGGATCAACGATATGATTCATCAGGTACTCTATGATATTTGCCCGAATCGCGAAGCCATTGAACTGATACAATCTATCAGACTGCAATTGCGGCGATACAATAAACGGACGGTACTCATAACAGGCCGCAGCAGCCAATCGCTGGAAGAACATACGGCGCTGTTCCATGCACTTGAGGGCGGTGATCCCGATGAAGCGGAGCGCGTGATGCGTATTCATATTCACAATGTCCGAACGACGTTGAGGGATAATTATCATATTTTGTTTTAGAATGAATACCGCAGTAGTGTACTGCGGCAGTAAACGGCAAATCAAGAGATTTGCCGTTTTTATTTGCATACTAAAGTGTTCTAAAAAAGAAAGTGTGCAAAATAATAAAGGACATGCGAGCAGCAGAAAAGCACATGTTTTTTAAATGTATGGTTTCAAAAACATGATAAATAGTTTAAAATAGAGAAAGGTATTATGAAATGAAAGGATATAAGCCATGTCAGGACAAATATTTGTAGTTGAAGGCGTTGATGCCAGTGGCAAAGAGTCACAGACGCGGGCGCTCTTTGAGCGTTTAAAGCAAGAGGGGCACGATGTCATTAGGCTGAGTTTTCCGGACTATGAGTCGGAATCGTCGTCGCTTGTAAAAATGTATCTTTCAGGTGCGTTTGGTGATGACCCGCAAGACGTGACGCCATACGTCGCGTCAACTTTTTATGCAGCGGATCGGTATGCCTCATACATGACAAAATGGCGTGCACATTACGAGCGGGGTGGTCTCATTATAGCGGATCGCTATACGACGGCCAATATGGTGCATCAGGCTTCAAAAATTGACGACGAAGCTGAGAAGAAAATCTTTCTCTCATGGCTGTGGCAACTGGAATATGAGATTTATAAAATTCCAAAGCCCGATATTGTCTTTTTTCTAGATATGCCTCCGTCAATGAGCGAACAGCTTATAATGGCACGTCAGAATAAGATTACAGGTGCTCAGGAGAAAGATATTCATGAGAAAGATACATCGCATTTGACGAAATCGCATGAGAATGCACAGTTTGTCAGTACGCTTTACAATTGGGATGTTATCAGCTGTATACAGGACGGTCAATTGCGATCAATTGAAAATATCAATGATGAATTATATGAAAAAGCGATGGCTTTTTTAGAAAGAGACACGCGTTAAATCTAAAGATTGTCAGCATTTTGAGGGCAATCTAAAATAGATGAAATAGAATGAAGATCAATGATGGAGTGTACTTAAAAGCATTCGTTAAAAAACAAGTTTTTTTCGTAAAATTTCAATGAATAAAATTGAATAGACTTTGAGAAGATGTTATAATAAAAATAGGGATTGTTAAAATATTAACTTTTCAGATCCGCCTTTACGCTGCAAAAAAGAAACAGCAGCGGAAGTCATTTTAGGGGGCATTATGACGTTAAAGGAAATTATGGCGTTTGTAAATGGCGAGGTGATTGCCTGTCAAGAAGGTCTCGACCACGAAGTGAGTTCTGCATTCGGTTCTGATCTCATGAGTGATGTACTGGCGTATGTTGAAGAAAATACGCTGCTTATTACAGGGCTCATCAATCAGCAAGTGATTCGAACAGCAGAAATGCTTGACTTAAAGGCCATTCTCTTTGTACGGGGCAAGGTTCCGTGCGATGAAGTCGTTGCATTGGCGAATGAAAAAGAAATTGTTTTATTGACGACGAAGCATACACTCTTTACTGTATCCGGCATTCTATACAAGGAAGGTTTAAAGGGATTACAGATATAGGTGGGTATGAATGGATAAGTATTTTAAAGATGAGCGCGATGTGGCGATGCGTTTGAAGTATCAAATATTGCGCGATGATTTTACAAGGGCCGGTGAAGCCTCTAGTAAGATTAAAAAAGTCTTAAAGCAATTGGCGATAGACGCGACTGTTATTCGAAGAGCTGCAATTGCAACTTATGAAGCAGAAATTAATCTGGTGATTCACTCTGAAGGCGGGACTTTGGAAGTGTATATAAAACCGGATTGTATTGAAATTTATGTAGAAGACGATGGACCGGGGATTGCAGATATTGAGCTGGCAATGACGAAAGGTTTTTCAACGGCTTCAGTTGCTGTGCGCGAAATGGGATTTGGTGCCGGCATGGGACTTCCCAATATGGAAAAAGTCTCCGATAATTTTGTGATCGAATCGGAAGTGGGCGTAGGGACAAATATCAAAATGACCGTTCGCTATATCTAAAACGATGGCTGAGAAAAAATGACAACGAAGGCGATGACAGTACCGTATTAAGACCGATCGAACGGAGGCATACATGAAGGATTACTGGCATTCGGTTATTCTGGAAAAGGATTATTGCAATGGCTGCACGCATTGTTTGGATCGATGTCCAACGCAGGCTATCCGGGTTATTGACGGAAAGGCGAGAATCATTGAATCCAGATGTATAGATTGTGGTGAGTGCTTGCGCGTTTGTCCTTTTCATGCAAAAGGTGCACAAGTTAGCACACTGGAAACACTTAATAAATATAAATATAAAGTGGCTTTGCCAGCAATATCATTTTATGGTCAATTCGGTTTGGAACACGACATGAATACAATATACAACGGGTTGCTTCAGCTTGGTTTTGACGACGTCTTTGATCTGGCACATGCTGCCGAAATATTATCTATTTACCAAAAGAAGATTATTCAAGAGACAACGGCAAACAAACCGTTGATTTCCACTTATTGTCCAGTGATCACAAGACTTATTCAAATTAGATTTCCATCGTTGATTGACAATATCATTAGACTCGAATCACCAATGGAAATTGCAGCGCGTTTTATAGAACAGAAACTTTCGGATGCAGGGATGAAGCGAGAAGATATTGGTATTTTTTACATAACGCCTTGTCCGGCAAAGATTACGAGTATTAAAAATCCAATTGGCTTAACACATTCCCATATTGATGAGGCAATTTCAACAGAAGAAGTTTATTATCGTCTGATGAAATTCATTGATAAAATTGAGGTAAAGCGTCAAATTCAGTGTGCAACGGGCAAAGGCATTGGATGGGGACGTGTTGGCGGGCAAAGCATTGCAATGGAAATAGAAGATTACATTGCGGTCGACGGGATTGAAGAAGTTATTAAAGTACTCGAAACAATGGAACTTGGCAAACTCAATACCTTAGACTTTTTTGAAGGCTATGCCTGTGTCAATGGCTGTGTCGGTGGACCGCTTAATGTAGAAAATACGTTTATTGGGAAAAATCGTATTCGGAAACATGTGAAAAATTATGATCTTGCAAAAGAGATCAATGTTGATATGCCGTTAAAAGCTGAAAACATGGCATGGGATTCGCCAATTGAGGCGCTGCCGATTTTCAAACTGGATACGGACTTTAGAAAGGCGCTGGAAAAGATGGCGCAGATTGAAGAAATTTCTCAAATACTGCCCGGCATTAACTGCGGTGCCTGCGGTGCGCCAACATGTCGCGTACTGGCAGAAGATATTGTCAATAAAAAGGCGACAATTGCACGATGCGTAGTGCTTCAAATGCAGCAGGGTGATAAAGATGAGCCTTCAAAATAAGCTTCAGCGTGTGATCTAAATGCGCTAACTAACATAAGTCAAATGATAATCACATCAAGTGGAAACTTAAAGCTGATAGCATTGTTATCAAGCATTACAATAAAGTATGAAACATTGAAAGTAAAGGATTAAGAATTGAAAGAATAAGGAGAATGATATGATCACCGTAAATGATTTGGTGGCAAATTATGATTTTACAAAGCTGTCGGCCGAGACGCTTAACAGGACAATTGAAAATGCTTACTCATGTGATTTATTGAGTTGGGTCATGGCAAAGGGGAAGCATAACACGGCTTGGATTACGGTTCAGACGCATAATAATATTTTGGCTGTTGCAGCACTTTTGGACTTTGCATGCGTCATTATTCCAGAGGGCATTAAAGTCGATACAGAAATTATTGAGAAAGCTAATGAACAAGAGATTATACTGTTGTCAACACCTTTGGATGCCTATCATATTTTCAAGATCCTATATGAAGCGGGTATTGAGTAGTGAAACTGTCTTATGACTTGCATATACACAGTTGTCTGTCGCCATGCGGCGACGATACGATGACGCCTAACAACATCGTCAATATGTGTGCGCTGAAAGGATTGGATGTTATTGCCGTGACAGATCATAATCATTGCGGCAATGTTCCACCAGTATATGCACTGGCGCGTGCGCAAGGGATTATATGTATTCCGGGCATGGAAGTGCAAACGCGGGAAGAGGTACATGTTCTCTGCTACTTTGAAACGATTGAGAAGATGCAGTCTTTTTTTGATATATTTGATACGTATCGGCTGCGGTTGCCAAATCGTCCCGATTATTTTGGTGAGCAGTATTTCATGGATATAGAGGATGTAATTGTTGATACTTATGCCCACACATTGATTACGTCGATGGATTTGAGTTTTGAAGCGCTCATTGCATTGGTGAAGCAATACGATGGCATTGCCATACCGGCGCATGTTAATAAGGGTAGCAATAGCATTCTTGCCAATTTGGGATTTATGCCTAAAACAGCTGATATCAATACGGTTGAAGTATTCAAAGGGGCGCCGTTGCCGGACGGTATTTTTGATCATTACGTCCAATTGTTCAATTCTGATGCACATGCACTAGCTGCTATATCTGAACCTGAACATTTTATTGAGGTGGATGAAAAAAATATAACGGCAGTGTTTAAGTGTTTGCGGGGAGCGTGATTTGATTGAGAGAATTGTCATTACACATTTTAGATATTGCACAAAATTCGATTAAGGCAGAAGCTGAAACGCTCAGAATTGCTATTATTGAAGACTACCAAAGCGATTTGCTGACGATTAAAATCAAAGATGATGGCGTCGGTATGGACGAAGAGACAGTGAAGCGTGTTGTTGATCCTTTTTACACGACGCGGACGACGCGAAAAGTAGGCCTTGGCATACCGCTCTTTAAGATATCTGCACTGCAATGCGGCGGCAGTTTTGAAATTAAAAGTCAACTGGGAAAGGGTACAGAGATCATTGCTACGTTTCAGTATAGTCATATTGATCGTGTACCGCTTGGCAACATGGCGGAAACGATTGTTACCATTTTAAATGTTTGTGAAGATATGGATCTTATCTATACCCATCAAATTCAAGGTAGGACGTTTACACTGAATACAAAGGAAATTAAAAAGCTGTTAGAAGGCATATCCATTAATAATGTCGAAGTTCTCAGCTGGCTTAGAGGCTACATCAATGAAGGTCTGGCAGAAATCAGTATAGAAGAGAAGGTTGTCATATGAGTTATCGCAAAGTTGGCCTTATTCTCATTGCACTTAGTATCATTGCCATGTTTTTTGGATCAGTGGTGCCTATTGATCCCTATGTTCGCGTGGCATTGACGACGTTTATGCTGGGATCAGGTGTATTCTTGATTTTCTTTAAAGGTTATGATGATAATGATATGGATTAGTTTGAACGAGACATCACTTGCAGTATGCAGTGATGTCTTTTTATGTGAGGTAAAAGAAGAAAAAAATCCCATTTGGCCCGGTGCATATATGGATGCATTAAAATAATGCTCATTTGTAAATTTACTGTTAAAATAAAACTTTAAGTATCTTTTAAATCAAAAATGTTATACAATATATAAGTTGTATACAATAATAGAAATAATCGTAGATACCAGACTTGAAGATGCACGTCATTAATTTGACAATACACCTAATGATACGATTATGTCATACAATACTCTTGTGTCACCATGCTGTAATGGGTCGATAGCAGGACAGTACAGCTTTTTATAAATGCGCTTGTCTGCGCAGATTGAAAGTATCATATTAGATTAGGAGTAAAAAATGTCAAATCGTAAAGGGATCATTAATATTGCCGTTATTGCACACGTCGATGCCGGAAAATCGACACTCGTCGATGCATTTTTAAGCCAAAGCGGCGTGTTTAGAGCCAATGAGGCCGTTCCTGAGTGTGTTATGGACAGCAATGATCTCGAGAGAGAACGTGGAATAACGATTTATTCCAAAAATTGTTCCATTATGTACAAGGATTATAAAATCAACATTGTCGATACACCTGGACATGCCGATTTCTCATCGGAAGTTGAGCGTATTATGAAAACCGTTGACGCGGTTATTCTGTTGGTGGATTCAAGTGAAGGTCCCATGCCGCAAACGCGGTTTGTCCTCAAGAAATCGCTTGAGTACGGCTTAAGGCCAATTCTGATGATTAACAAAATTGATAAAAAAGATCAACGTGCAGAAGAAGTCGTCGACTTGACGTTTGATCTCTTTGTCGAGCTCGACGCATCTGATGAACAGCTCGAGTTTCCAATTATCTACGGGATTGCAAAACAAGGCATTGCAAAATACGAAATTGAAGATGAAAGCACTGATTTAACACCGCTTTTCGAAACGATTCTATCACATGTTAAACCTTATGACGGTTCATCAGAAGCGCCGCTAAAAATGCAGATTTCATCACTTGGCTATGATGAATACGTTGGTAGGTTAGGGATTGGCCGCATTGTTCAGGGAACGATTGAACAGGGCGGACAGGTTGCTGTATGCAAGCGCGACGGCAGTGTTGCCAAATCAAAAATTGGTAAACTCTACGTTTATGAGGGATTGGCCAAAACGGAAGCCAAATCGGCAGTTGCCGGTGACATGGTCGTTATTTCAGGAATCGCTGATTTATCTATTGGCGAAACCATCTGTGCAACAGATGCCGTTGATCCAATGCCGCTTATTGAAATTGAAGAACCAACGCTTTCAATGAATTTTCTTATCAATGATTCGCCTTTCTGCGGTAAAAGCGGTAAATTTGTTACAAGCCGTCATATTAAGAGTCGTCTAGAGAAAGAACTTGAAGTCAATGTCGGTCTGCGCGTCGAAGCGCTGGATTCTGTACAAGACGGTTTTAAAGTTTCGGGCAGAGGTGAACTGCATTTGTCCATACTACTTGAGAATATGCGTCGTGAAGGCTATGAAATAGCCGTGTCAAAACCACAAGTACTGACAAAAGTTATTGACGGCGCACGTTGCGAACCGATTGAAAAAGTAACGGCGATTGTGCCGGATGAATACGCAGGGACTGTTATATCAGAACTCAATCAGCGCAAAGGCCAAATGGAAACGATGTCGACAGAAGACGGCCATACGCGCATTGAGTTTACAGTGCCAACACGTGGGCTCTTGGGCTACCGCAGTGATTTTATCAATACGACGCGCGGCGAGGGTATTCTGCTTCGATCGTTCTATGAATATGAACCTTACAAAGGTGAAATACCAAAGCGCAATAACGGTGTACTCGTATCACAAACCGGTGGTACAGCAATGGCCTATTCGCTTTTCAATCTGTCTGAGCGCGCAGTGATGACCATTGATGCCGGTACAGATGTGTATGAGGGGATGATCATTGGTATTAATTCCCGAAAAGAAGATATGACGGTTAATCCGACAAAAAATAAAAAATTGACCAATACGCGTGCTTCAGGTTCAGATGATGCGATTAAACTATTGCCGCCAAAAATCTTTACCATGGAAGAAGCACTGACATTTATCGAAGATGATGAGCTTTTGGAAATCACTCCGGATTCACTTCGTTTGCGTAAACGTATTTTAAATGAAACGGATCGTGTTCGCGCTCGAAATCGCGTCAATCGCGAATTGACAGATCGGGAAATCGGCTAATTAACATGTTGAAGAGACATTTTTTCTAGCCAATAAAATGACAATTAATGAAATGCTTTGCATATTAAAATGCACCCTTCACCCTTTTGGATAGCGATCGAAAAGTATCTGGTGAACGGGTGCATTTTGCTGTTTTTGAAATGGCAATAATCCTTATAATAGAAGGAGCGTTGAAAAAGCATCAGTCAGCAAATAAATTCGACATGCGAAAAGAGAGGATACATGTTGCTGCATGGTGCAAGACGTGCAATATTGCATGTATGAAATGATTGGAAATGCAATGCTGGTGATATATCGCACGCCGAAACATGCAATAATGCATGTTGTGAGGTTGGTTATAATCGAAACAGTGCGAAAGTGCACGGATTTTATTGATGGGAGGCTTCGAACATAAAAAAATAGATCAATTCGTACGGTTTTGCCCTATTCTTTTGTTGGCATAAAGTTTGCGTATGATAAAAGGTATCACATTATCAATGAAAGAGGCTTGAATAAGAGGGAGGCCATGATGTATTTTGAATTAAGACGTATCACAGATACCATTCCGATCGTAGATGATCATGCACATGTGGGCATAACACAGGCAGTTAGTGAGCTAGGGGCTCAAATCAAGCCATTGCTTCCGGCATCAGATGTCTATTTACCGCCGGCGCAGAGTTCTTTTGGCTTTCCATATTTAGAGGCATTGCACGAAGAAGCCTATGTGAACTATTATGGCTTCGTACCTGAAGACCTCAATCAAGCAAGTCAATATAAAAAACTTGCGGCGGCCTATGATGCAAAACGACGTGACCTGAAACAGACATTTAATGATTTTATGAAAATGGGAAATGTCGAACACGTTATTTCTAATCTCTTCTTGCCGGAAGCGCTAAAAAATGAAAACAATATTTCGCTGATCCCAATGATTGATCCGTTGATGTACCCTTTTGGCGATTATTTTATAACAGACCGGCCGATGGCAAAACCATATGTGCTGAGTTTTGGGCATATACTGAGTGAGATGAAAAGGGCATACGGTGTCTGTGACGAGCCCAGTTATATGGAATACATGGCATTGGTCGATCGCGTGCTGGATGATTATAAAAGCAAGGGGTATAAAGGGTATAAAATCATTTCTGCATATGTTAGAAGTTTGCATTTTGAAAAACCTTTAGAATCAGGTGAAATACTATATGAAGCGGCGCGCGGTGGCGATGCTGATTCCTATCGTGCCTTTCAGGACTTTATTGTTTGGAAAGTGATGGAGAAATCAGCACAAAACGGGATGCCGGTACAGTTGCATACGGCTTTGATTGATGGGCATATTGATGTAACAGATCCTATGAATCTATCTGATTTTTTAAAAGATGAAACGACCTATAATGCCAAAATTGTTTTGCTGCATGCCGGTTATCCGATGTTTGACAATGCTAAAATGATGGCAATGGCATCGAAGCCGCTGACGGTTAATAATGTCTATATTGATATTTCCGGCAGAGTGATGTTTGCTAACCATCCGGCTATTATTGCGAAGATGTTGAGGAATTTTTTAGAAGTGCCGGCATTGTGGAAAAAGATCCTCTACGGATCAGATACGCTTCTAGGCGAACGATTTCTCTTTACTTGTGCAAAGACGGGTAGAAAAGCAGTTTACTTAGCTTTGGCCGGGATGATTGACGAAGGAATCATCAGCGAGAGCATGGCTGTACAAATTGCAAAAGACATTTTACGAAACAATGCCATTCGACTCTATCAATTGCCGCTTGAAATCATGTAATTATCGTTTGATTAAGTGATTTGAAGGCTATATTGGATAGGAGACTGTATTTAAGACCGTATTTAAGGCTGACTATTTAGATGACCGTCAAGCGTTGCAAATAAGTGTGAAATATGAGAATATTCATTTAAGACCACAAAAATAGAGCCGAAATAAAAGCTTACCATAAAAAGCAAGATGAAGCAGATATACGAATAAAGGGAAAAGTTCGAAAGATATAAACGAGAAGAAAGCACAAAATGAGGATTTAGAAAAAAGATGGCGTAAAGGGGGAAGATTCGATGCATGATGCGGCGCTATATAAGATGATGCTTGACACCATGGCATTTGGGATATTTGTAACAGATCAAAACGGATCAGTCGCATATGTCAATCAATCAATGCTGGATTTAGTAGACCTGGACAAAGCGGCATTTATGGCGCTGGACTTTGATGAAATGTATCGGCAGGGACTGATAAAACGCAATATTACAAAACGCGTGCGGGAAAGTAAGAAGCCTATGTTTTTATCAAACACGTACTATACCGATGAGGGGAAAGGGCATAAAATCATTGGTTTTTCTTCACCTATTTTTGATGAACACGGCAATGTTCTTTATGTCATGTCAATGACTATGGGACATTTACAAGAGTTGCTGCTGAGTGTTTGGATGGAAGGCGAGAGTGTAGAGCGCGAGTCAGAGCAAATGACAGATCAGTCTTTAGAACTGATTTACGAAAGTACTTCGATGAAACGATTGGTTGCACAGGCAAAACGCGTTTCAAAAGTTGATACAGCAGTGCTCATTACCGGTGAATCCGGTACCGGCAAAAGTGTTTTGGCAAGATATATTCATAATGACAGCCGATTTGGCGGAAATGAACTCGTAGAAGTCAATTGTGCGGCATTTCCAGAAACACTGCTGGAATCAATGTTGTTTGGTTATGAAAAAGGTGCTTTTACCGGCGCGCTGGCGACAGGGAAACCCGGTATGATTGAAGCCGCTGAGAATGGGACACTCTTTCTCGATGAAATTGATTCACTTTCATTGAATTTACAGGGGAAATTATTAAAAGTTCTTGAAGAAAAAAAAGTTCAGCGTATTGGATCACTGAAATCACGAGCGATCAATTTTAGGTTGATTACAGCGACAAATGCGGTTTTGGAAGAAAAGGTAATGGAGAAAGCGTTTAGAGCCGACCTCTATTATCGCATTAATGTCTTGCCATTGACGATTCCGCCGTTGCGTGAAAGACCAGAAGACATTCGTGTCCTCAGCAAATACTTTTTAGCAATGTTTTGTAAACGGTACGATAAAATTAAACTATTAACCCCAACGGCTTACAAGGATTTAACGGCATATCACTGGCCGGGTAATGTAAGAGAGCTTAAAAATTTTATCGAGCGCCTTGTCATTATGAGCGATAATGAAAAGGTGGAATTTCTCTACTTCCCGGAACTCTTTTTAAATGACGGCGACATGCAGGAGAATGAAAATCATCTCTTTAATGCACAGACATTTAAGGCAAGGGATTTTTCCTTAAAGACGTCGGTTGACAACTATGAAAAAGCACTGTTGTCATTTGTCCTATCGCAATATGGACTGAGCAAGGCAGCAGAAATATTAAAAGTTGATCCGTCAACCATTACGCGGAAACGTCATAAATACGGTATTGATTAAAGCCAATACAACACTTATTCAGCACATAATGAACAATAGCAATAAACCCTTCAACAAGCGATGGCTCACTGGGCGACTTATTAATAGTGATGAGCAGTGAGAAATTGTTGAAGGGTTTATCTTTTTATGTTAAAATGTAAAAAAATAACAATTATGTAAAATAAAACTTTGGAGGTGCCAATGCTGACTTTAGAATCAACGATTGCCTTTACGGTAGTCTTTATTTTGTTATTAGGTATTTTAGGCTTTTTTATTGATATTGCACTGGAGACATATGCGGCAATTGAGCTGGAAAATAATTTTTTAGCAGCTGTGAATGGCGTCAATAATTCATCAGGCAACAGCGGTATTGACGCTAATGTTCAGACGACAAATTTTATCTTGATGAAGCGCTATAAAAGTCATAAAACATTTACCATTGAAAATAGTGTTAATGCAGCGCTGGGGGCAGAATCGACAGAAATTGAAATTGAACGCCGCGATTATAAGTTTGTTTACAGGCGTCTGCTGATACTTGGACAGTATATTCACGAAGCAGCAAATCTGTTTGGGAGGTGACAGAAATGCTGAATCGTGTATCGCGTGGCAGTGTTTCTATTTTTGCTGTGATTGTCGTCCCCGTTTTTTTATTCGGTATTTTTACAATTTACCAACTGCTCGAAGAGCGAAAACTTGAGAACAATGCGATTATAACGGGCGTTGAGGTTTCTGAGGTGAGATTGGCCAAGTACAGCAGTGCGCTTTATGATGACTACCGCATTTTAGCCTATGAAAAAGGTGATCAAATGAATGATCTCTTTAATCAACTCATTGAGAGAAATGGTTACGGTGATCGCATTCGCTATGATGTTGCCTATGAAACGCTTTCCGATGCAGAATATTTTAAATCTGCGGTAGTGATGGCTGGTACTGCGGAAGGAGTTTCTGAAGTGATTGATCTGGCTTCGAGCTGGGCAGATGAAAAAATGGCGAAAGAGGGGGTCTATCAGAAATTTGAATCGGTCAAAAAAGTAAATGAAAAATTTCTGGATACATTTGAAAATCATCATGTAGCAGAGAAACTCAGTGATTTACGTGACTGTGTTGGGATGACGTCGGCGGCGATTACAGGCAGGCTCAATGATCTGTCAGAGGCAAAGCACGCATTGACACAAGTGATTGATGAGGCGCGTCCCACTTTTGAAGATCAAGATGCCTACGATCAAGATGTCGCTGCTTCAATAACACTTGCAAATGAAATGCAAGTGTTTATTGAACGAGGAACGCGAAAAGCATCGACGATGCGCATTGTTGAAAACGCTTTGGAGGGTGCGAACAACGAACTGCGTAGTCACAAAGCACGGCGAAGGCGATTGAGAGAAAGGATTCTGACTGCGCCTATCTCGCAGATTTCTGAAATCAATGAACGTATTCGGGATGTAAATGATGAGATAGATGATGATGAGGAAGCGATTGAACGGTTGGAAGAGCAGCTTGAAACGATACAGGAGGAGTTTTCTGCACAGGCAGAATCTTTCAGTGATACATATGCAAGTGAATCAAGCAGTCTTTGGGATCAGCTGAAATCGGTTAAGGAAACGTTTTCGACGTTTTATGATAATACCGTAAGCGTTATCGCAGGCGGTGAAAATGATGCGATAAGACTTAAGCGAGAAGCCTTCGAGCAAATTAGTATAGAAATTCACGAAAAAATGATCATCAATGAATTTTGCCTTGGCGTATTAAAGAGCAAAGACCCCGGAACGGTGCGTAATTTTGATTTTACTAATAAGAAAGCAGATCGAGACGGCACTTATGAAGGGGAAGTTGAGTACTTAATAGGGCATACTTCAAATGATCAATTTAATCAAACGATTGTAGATGGCAAGATTCTCGCAACCAGGACATTGAGCAATGCTTTAACCTTGTTGACAGATGCGACGGCAAGGCAGCAGGTAATTAGTGTGACAGTAGCAATTCCCATGCCTTTTCAGGTGCTGGCTCAAGGGGCACTGGTAACCGCGTGGAGTATAGGCGAGTCGATCTATGACATAACGGCGCTGCACAATGGCAAAGGACTACCGCTGGTGAAGACATATGCGGATTTTGAACTGAGTTCAACAAACCTTATGGCAACAGTTGCCACAGATATTGCAGCCATGACCAGTGCCCAGACGACGAACGGTCATGCCGGTACCAGCGATATATTGGATACCGACTTGTATTATCAGGATTACTTAAGACTACTGCTGTTAGCGCAGCCTGTGGGGGAAACAATGGCTTATTTGCAAACGATTCTGGAAACAAATATTGGTTCGCCGCTCACGGATTATGCTGTTGGTCATCAGGTGGACATCGTGCTGGATGACCAAGTCATTATGACGACGGAGCGTCACTATGAATAGCATAGAAATGAAACAACCAGATCATAGAAGCAGTCGCCGGGGCAGTATTGCCATTGAGAGCCTTATTGTAATGACGGTTACAATGCTGATTACATTTACGGCAATTGGATTTGTCTACAGTATATTTGTAGAAACGCGTATTGTTGGTGAAATGCAGACGATCTCAAAAGAAATGTCTGTGATTATGTCTGCGACCTTAACGTCGAATGAGCTTCCCGTCAGAGAGGTCAATCGATTGGCACTGGCCGGATGGGGAACGGCACGTATTAGAAGCAAATGCAATGACTTAGAGCTTGTAACGGCTTACAGCAGCGCCACGAGCACATTAGATAATGAAGGGGTTTTTATCTGGACCCTTACATATGATATTTCATTGCCGCTCAATGTCATGAGAAAGAAATTCTCGGTTCCGGTTTCAGCTGCATTGGTAGGGGATGCCATTAAACCGGAAAGTACAGTCGTCTATATCACGAGAACCGGCGAATGCTACCATCGAGAGACCTGTTATCATTTAAGACAGAGCAAGATCAAGACGACGCTTGAGAAGGCGCGGGCTGACGGTTACAGAGCATGCAGCCATTGCAGGCCGCATCGATCGACACGCTGATCATGATGATAAGATTTTAATAAAAAGTGAATAAGGACAAAGGGGGCAATGCGTACAAATGTGGGAAAGAGAACAGATATTTAATGAGAATTGTATGATAGAAGTGAATGCGATGACAGGTGCTAAGCGCGTAAAAAAAACACTGCCGCTGCATCGCGGACTTGAAGAAGTTAAAAATTTGAAGGCACTCAATGGCATTCGTGGGATTCCGAGTCTTATGGACTATCAAGTCGGCGATGGTATTATGCATTTATTCCTTCAATATGCCGAAGGTGTTTCGCTGGATCGATGTCAGCAACCTTTTGACGACTTATTCAAGGAGGGTTTAAGAATTCTGAGTGCAGTTCATGATCGACATATACTGCACCGTGATATTTGTCCGAGGCATCTGATTGTTGATGAAACCGGCAGTTTGACATTTATTGATTTTGGTAGTGCCACGTGTCAGGAAGCACAGGATTCGATCGTTGGAACCATTGCCTATGCAGCGCCTGAGGCGCTCTTTGAGCCGGCTAAATACAACGAGACTTCTGATATATTTGCCTATGTTAAAACATTTTATCGATGTTATGAAAACCGTTTAAAATCATTTAAGCCGGATCAGCTCAATGTGCTCTCAAAAGCTTTGGCCTTAAACCAGGCGGATCGCTATGAGACGGCAGAGGATTTGAACTCAGCCTTTAATCGATGTCTGTAGCACTAGTTGTAACGGCACTGTAAAGCGCATCTCTCTGATGTCGTGATATAATAAAGATAGAAAATATTAGACATTAGCGAGGAGGCATCATGAAATCCAAATTGGCCATTGCCGTATTACTCATTTGTGTTATTGGGCTTAGTGCAAAGCTCTTTTTTTTAAATCAAAGTTATCAGTCGCTGTTGACATCGCTTATTGATGAAGAAGCAGATTTCAATGCTGTGTATCTCAATGATCAACTGATTGGGTCGGATTATTTGACAGATTATGAAGGTCAGCATTATATCGCACTTGATTTACTGACGCAGTATATTGATGAGACGGTGACGCTTTCAAATAGCGGACAGCGCATCTATGCAGATTTATCTGAGATTGCTTTTGACGTTGGTGATGAGGCGATTCAAGCATACCTTGAAGCCAATATGAGTGCCGTCAACGTTCCGCTTATATACAGCGAAGACCGTGCGTATCTCTCTTTGGATACAGTCTGTCGGCTTTACGCATATCGCTATGTGTATTTCGATGAGACAGGTGCCCTGCTGCTTTATGATGATAGGACGAGTGTCAGTACGGGCACGTTGCAGCAAGGCGCAACAAAATATAAAGCGCTGCCGAATGGCTTCGCGAAATACAGTGAGACAGGTGTCAGTGAAAAGATTTATATGCTTAGCAGTGCAGATGATTATGCTTCTGCGCTCGATGCCGCAGGGCATTTTATTTACTTAAAAGAAAATGTTCAGACCACACCGTTGCCATTTGAGCCGCAAGTGGTATACGATCCTGTAAAACTATCGACAAATGAGCCGATCAGCTTGACGTGGGAGGCGATTGAACAGTTCGGCAATAATTTTTCGAAACTAGAAACGCCATTTGAAGAGGGTGTTAATGTTGTATCGCCAACGTGGTTCAACTTAAATGTCAACGGTATTCTCATCAACAGTGCAGAGCTTTCTTACGTGCGAACGGCACACGAGAAGGGTGTAAAAGTATGGGGATTGGTTAAAAATAATTTTGATCCAGATTGGACACATGACCTATTAACCAATGAAATTGATCAACGTTACGCTGTTGCACAGCTGCTTTTTTACAGCGCGTTTTACGAACTCGACGGTATCAATTTTGATTTTGAGAACATGTATTTAAAAGATCAATCTGCATTTTCAGATTTTATTGCACACGCTTCAGAGATGCTCCAAGCGGCAGATTTAACGGTGAGTATTGATGTGACAAGGCCTGGCGGCAGTGATCAGTGGTCAAAAGTTTATGATAGAACGCGTCTGGGACAAGCAGTCGACTATGTATGTCTGATGGCGTATGATGAATTCTGGGGATCAAGTCCGCAAAGTGGTCCCGTTGCCTCATTGCCATGGACAGAAGAGAGCATTCAAATGACGTTAGAGGAAGTACCGGCGTCAAAAATACTCTTGGGAGTGCCGCTCTATATGCGTGTGTGGGAAGAAACGAAGAACAGCAGGGGAACGTACGTGAAAACGGGTTCAAAAGCCATAACAATGAATGGTTTGGCACAGATTAAAGCAGATAAAGCGTTGGAAATTCAATGGGATCCGGATTCCGAACAATACTACGGAGAATATTACGAAAATGATAAAAAGTATCGTATTTGGATTGAAGATGAAACATCTCTGCAATCGAGACTCAATTTGGCTGAAAACTATGAACTGCCTGGAATTGCTACATGGCGACGTGGTTACAGCTCGGATCCGATTGATTTGTTCCTCGAGAAATGGTTAAAGGAGTAGGTTGCTGCTCAAGTTGCAAGTTAAATGTTCGTAAATTTCATTTTTATTAAAAAAAATCAAAAAACCGCAAAAAAAGACTTGAATTATGCAATGACATTCGATATAATATTCACATAAAGAATAATTGTATACAAAAATACTCGAGGACAACTATGTGAGGTGATTATATGAGAAATATTGTTAAAGGCAACCAATTCAAAGTCGAATTTTGTAAGCGTTGTGGCGATGAGAAAAAAGTTAACAAGTTTGGATTATGTAAAGGATGCGAGAGTGAAGTTGATTTAGAATATTCGCTCATGTATGAAACGAAGACAAAGGAACACTAAACTTTTTAAACGATAGAAGCCATTATGAATGCAAGCGGTTTGGACGATAGTCTAAGCCGCTTTTGGTTTTTTGAAAAACATATTTATTGACAATTTGCGTGTTCGCATTAGGGCTGATTGACACGGTTTAGGCGATTTGATACAATTTTGATACTTATCGGACAGTGTTGCCGATAACCGTTTTAACGAGATAATAAATTATTTCGTTCAAGCTATTTTTCAGGAGGCGATATGAGAGAAGTCGTCATTACCGATATACAATATAGGATGACCATGACGGCAATATGGTCGTTGGGCAGAAAAGGAATTCCCATAACAGCGGTTGCTTTTGAAAAGACAAAGCCTTATGAGCGATTGGGTTTTTTTTCGAAATATGTGACCCAGCAAGAAATTATTCCAGGGCCCGAACAGTCTAAACAGGCATTTATCAATCAATTGGCCGCCATCGGCAGTCGTATTTTGGAGCGAACTGGCGAGTGCCCCGTATTGATCGTGCCCAGGACTCAGACACATGAATGCATTGTGCAGTACAGTGAACTCATTAAGCCGTATTTTGAATATCATTTGGTCTGTCATGAGAATTTGGAAAGGGCCAATAATACTTTTTTACTTTCAGAAGTTGCAGGTGATGTCAATGTGCCGTTTCCCGAAACGACATGGTTGAAGGAAAATGAAACCATTCAGTCATTGGCGAATCGACTGACATATCCGGTTGTTGTAAAATATAGATTTGCTGAACGCTTAACGCTTAAACCGGAACAGCGTTATCGCATTATTGACAATGCCAATGACTTTGTTGCAGCCTATTCAAATATGCACGCCATTCAATCATCACCTTTGGTGCAGCGGTATGTCACTGGTAGTGGTTTTGGCGTCTCATGTGTCTTTGATGCTTCACACGAACCAACGGCGATCTTCTGCCATAAGCGATTAAGGGAGTATCCTGTCAGCGGCGGGCCAAGCACGCTTTGTGAGAGCATATGGGATGACCGTATGGTGCGTTATGCTGTAGATTTACTGAAAGCGTTAAATTGGCGAGGGTTTGCCATGGTTGAATTTAAGGGCGAAATTGGCGGTGACGTCTACTTGATGGAAATTAATCCGCGTTTCTGGGGGAGTATGATGCTGTCGCTGCAAGCTGGCTGCGATATGCCCTTTGCCTATTATAAATCTGTCCAGCGATTGTCTACGGCGCATCAGGGTCAAATTTCATTTGGCAACCGTTATCAGTTGGGGGTTCGTATGCAGTTTATCTTACAGGATTTTTTAGCCACCGTCTGTAATATTCGGAAACGTCCTATGGGGCTTTTAAGTTATTTTAGCCATTTGCTCAGTCCGTCGACCAAAGATGGCCTGTTGAGTTTTAGTGACCCGCGGCCGGGTATTAAATACATCATGAATGCCTTCTTGCATCGGCAATAAAATTAGCATCACAGTGAAAGCATCGCCTTTCAACTTGGAGTAAAAATATGAAGATAGATTTTCATGTTCATTCAGCAATTTCATTAGATTCCTATATGCAGTTTGAAACGATATTGGAACGCGTTGACCTTCGTGGATTAGATGGGGTCGTCATTGTTGATCACAATAATATGTCTGAGGCTGAAACACTTAACGAGGTGATCGAAACGCATTATAGGAATATAGATCCCAAAAGTCGGCCGCTCATTATAAGGGGGGCAGAATACTCAACCGAGTGCGGCCATTTGATTGTGCTGGGATTGCGAACGCCCCTTGAAGCAATTCTAATGTGTGAAGACAGACGTTATCAATGTACCGCTGTTATTGAGGCGGCGCGTTTGCAGGATGCTTTTATTATCTTGGCGCATCCGTATCGCATCAAGGGAAAGCAGCCTTCAGAAGAACTGCTTCAAGCGGTGGATGCCATAGAAGTATATAATGCGCGCTCAGCTTATTTGCGAAATAATTTTCAAGCAAATGCGCTGGCTGTACAAGCGGCAAAAAAATATGGTAAACCAATTGTCGCAGGTAGTGATGCACATTTACCTATGGAAGTGGGCAATGCCTATTTGGAAATTGACTGCCCAAGAGATGTTTTTTCACTGGAGCAGTTTGCCGCTTATCAAACGCAGGCATTTGGTTTTCCGACGCATCCCATGTATGAGTGCATAAGTCAAGGATACAAGGCGATTTGTCAGAAAAACCCCGTTGCACTTTTAAAAAATGCCGTGAAACTTTTATACAGTCTTTTTTTAGCCCTCAATCCATCGGGAAGAGCACTGGAAGGATTGATTATGACTTATTATGGTGAGACTGTGGAGGCGCTGAGAGATCAGTAATGATCAGTCATGTGATAATGCCCCAACTGAGGCACTTTTGAAAGCAGATCTGTAAAATGACATTAAGATGGGATTAATACAGGCTGCTGTAGCCATTATGAAATTGAAGGTTTAACGAATAGGAAGAGATGAGTGAGGAAAGGCTATGATTGGATACGATAGTTTGAGAAAGATAAATCGTCAGTTTAAGCAAATCAAAAAAGATCGCGCTGGAAAATTTCTTTCGCCTGTAAGGCGCATTGAGCGCGTATATCCTTTAGCTTCAAAACGCATATGCGCCATGACCTTTGATGACGGTCCCAGTGCATTGGCGCCATCGCCCGATACTGCGGCAACTGGGAAAGGGCTGACAATGCAAATAAATGAGATCCTTCGTTCCTACGGCGCAAAGGGAACTTTTGATATTATTGGCACAACGGCTGACAATTATCCAGATCAGCGCGGTAAGCTGCATACTGCAAGCTGGGGAGGGCGTAAGCACGATCATTATCCTGATTTTGAAAGAGATGCATTAGCGGGTGCGGCGAATCAGCCAGAGCTGGTGAAAGCGCTGTTCGAATCTGGCCATCAACTGGCTAATCACGGTTATCGGCATGTTTTGTTCGGCAAAAATAGAATGGTCTATGGCAAGCGGGAAACTTTTCATAATCTCATTGAAGTTGTTGAGGACTTAACGACTTTAGAGGATGCCGTCGAAGCGCTCACTGGAAATGGGATGCGGTTTGCGCGCCCGCCTCACTATATCGACCGTATCAAAGACGGTTATGATGCCTATGATGCCTATGCCATTATGGGTTATCATTATATGGCGGCTAGTTATGACGGCGGCGGATGGATGCCGTCGAGCGGCAACTATGAAAAGGATGTTGAGGCAATGGTAGCGCCAATGCGAGAATTGCTTGAACGCGATCCAAATGCCTTAAATGGACAGATTATTTTTCAGAAAGACGGCTGTAATATGTCGCTTCAAACACCAATCGCCGATGCGCTGTCAAAGCAACTCGCGCTGCTTGAATCCTATGATTATGAAGTCGTCTCTGTGGCAGAACTGCTAGATTTGTCCCCATTTGAAGATTTTGGTGAGGGCATGCCGGGCTTTGAAGCGGCACGCAGCATGGATCATGCGGGCTTTATTGTAGGTTATCGCAATAACACTTTTCAGCCAAACCGGAAAATGACCATTGGTGAACTCGTCACGATGGTAACGCCCAGAGATTATTATAAAATGCTGCGGGAGGAACTGCTTTCGGAACCACGGGATAAGCGGCTGAACGTTCGAAAGTACAGAGCATCATATGCGAAGCATCTAGCGTATGCACGGTCAATGGGGTATTTAAATCGTATTGGAACCGTCAATGCAGAGGCAGAGGTGTCGATGGAGTTTATGGTTGATTTTATTGGTGGCGTTGCCAAAGCGGTTGGAAGCCATCACGCTTATGTGAAAGAGCCTGCAAGCGAAACCTATACACGTGCAGAAGCTGTTGAAATATTAGCGTCAGTCTTGTTTGGTTAAATAATTGTTAAAAAAAAGTAATATTTTGTTTTAGATAGTGTGTTATAATAAATGCGATAGTACCTAATGGACTATACGCAATTTGGATTTAGAACGCACGAAAATGTATAAAAAACAAATACTGCTCTGAGCATATGCCCGAGACAGGAATAGCAAGGTTATGATACCATAGCTCTTTTTGTCTTGTGCAAAAAGAGCTTTTTAAATGGAGAAAAAGGTTTAAAGTATCAATGAATCTTTAGAATGGAGAAGAACATGAAAATTGGATTTATTGGCGCCGGCAGAGTGGGACGCTCGCTTGGACAGGATTTACATCGTAAGCATTTTAATGTTATCGGCTATTACAGCAAAACATTGGATCATGCTGAGGAGGCGGTAGCAGTCGTTGGCGGTGTAGCATTCAAGTCAGCTGAAGCACTCGTCAAAGCGTGTGATTTTGTGTTTTTAACCGTTAATGATGATGCTATCCAAAGTGTTGTCAATTTACTCCTTACAATTTCGATGCGGTTTGATGACAAGATCATTGCACATACCAGTGGTGTTCACGCGTCTGAGCTAATTGCGCCGCTCTTTGAGAAAGGCGCATCAGGCTATGCCATTCATCCGCTTCAAGCATTTGCTTCTGTTGAACAGGCGCTAAAATTGCTGGGGCAGACAGTTTTTAGTGTAGAGGGAACCGGATTGACGCATACCGACGGTCAGCCGATCGCCTCAACGCCATCAGCGCAAAAGGTTATTGACCTCATGAATCGCGCTGATTATGAGCACTTTGTCATGCTGGCGGAAGATAAAGCACTTTATCATGCGGCCGCGGTGATTAGCTCTAATTATCTCGTCGCAACACTGGATTTCGCACTCAGCCAGTTTGAAAAAATAGGTTGTGATCAGCGATTTGCAATGAAAGCATTATTTCCATTAATCCAAGGTACCATTGATAACATTGATCGCTTGGGAACGGTAGATGCCCTAACGGGTCCTATCGCAAGAGGGGATGTCCATACCGTAGAAAAGCATCTTGCAAAACTGTCGGGGGAAGATGTAGTGCTTTACAAAGCGCTAGGCCGACGGACGCTTGCACTGGCGGATGCAAAGGGGTTATCGAGGACGTTAAGCGATCAGTTGCTCAATCGACTTAAGGAGGATTAATATGGCAACAAAGAGTGTCAGCACATTTTTAGAAATGAAGGCAAAGGGTGAAAAAATCACCATGTTGACGGCATACGACTATAGTATGGCCAAGCTTCTAGATGATGCAGGTGTCGATAGTCTGCTCATTGGCGACTCTCTTGGCATGACGATGCTCGGCTATGAGAACACGCTGTCCGTGACGATGGAAGATATGCTTCACCATGTTAAAGCAGTGGTGAGAGCGGCAAAACAGGCAATGGTCATTGCCGATATGCCTTTCCTTTCATATCATACAACACCGGAAGCGGCTGTTTTAAATGCCGGAAGATTTATTCAGGAAGCGGGTGCACATGCTGTTAAACTCGAAGGCGGATTTGCCGTAAGGGATAAAATCGAAGCGATTATAGCCGCTCAAATTCCCGTGCTTGGCCATTTGGGTCTGACGCCGCAATCTGTCAACATGATGGGCGGCTTTAAAGTACAAGGCAAATCTGAAACACAGGCACGCAAACTTATTGAAGAAGCAAAACTGCTTGAATCGCTGGGTTGCTTTGGTATTGTACTGGAATGTGTGCCGGCTAAACTCGCCAAGATGATTTCAGAAGCGATTAGTATTCCGACAATCGGCATCGGTGCAGGCAATGGCTGTGACGGTCAAGTGTTGGTAATTCAGGATGTGTTGGGCATGTATGATGCTTTGAGTCCAAAGTTTGTTAAGACGTACGCCAACTTAAAAGTTGCTATTCAAGATGCGACAAAAGCGTATTGTGAAGAAGTCAAATCAGGTGCTTTTCCAGAAGAAAAGCATACGTTTAAAATAAATGAAGAAGTATTAGAAAAGCTTTATTAAGCAAGACCAAGAGGTGAAGAATGAGAGTCTTAGAAACCGTTGAAGCCGTAAGGGCCGCCGTCAAAAATGCCAAGTTAAAAGAACAGGAAGTAGGGCTGGTCCCGACAATGGGCTTCCTTCACGATGGACATCTGTCTCTGATGAAGCGGGCGCGAATGGAAAATGAGTTGGTAGTTGTCAGTATTTTCGTCAATCCGACACAATTTGGGCCAAATGAGGATCTTGAATCCTATCCGAGAGATCTTGCAGCCGATTTGGCGAAGTGCGAATCCGTTGGTGTCGACATCGTCTTTACACCATCTGTGTCAGAAATGTATCCAACGGGTTACAGTACGTATGTCAATGCTGAAGGCAATATTACAAAGACGCTTTGCGGTGCTTCCAGAGAGGGGCATTTTAAAGGCGTTACATCAGTCGTTACGAAACTGTTTCATATTGTTGCACCGACAAGAGCCTACTTTGGTCAAAAAGATGCCCAGCAGGTGGCTGTTATTCAGAAAATGGTACGGGATTTGAACTATGATCTGGAAATTGTTCCTTGTGAAATCGTACGCGAAGCGGATGGGTTGGCCATGAGTTCTCGAAACACGTACCTAAGTGAAACACAGCGAAAAGAGGCGTTGGTATTGAGCCAGTCGCTTAAAATTGCGAAGCAGGCGATTGATCAGGGCACAAAGGAAGCGTCAGCAGTTATTGAAATTATGAAAAAGCACATTGAAACAGCACCTTCGGCTACTGTTGATTACATTCAGATTGTCGATGCGCGTTCGCTGGAAGACCTTGATATCATTCGAGGTGAAGTGCTTATTGCAATGGCTGTTCGCATAGGCAAGACGCGACTCATTGACAATATGAGATTCATCGTGGTGTGAGGCCTATTCTTGAAACGCGATGATGAATATAGAATATGAAGCTAGGCAGTTTATCAAATTGTTGAAATGTTTTACCAAGAAGATAGCGGTAGGCATTCTAGCGAACCGTTATAGGCATTAGAGAGAAGTATATTGGAGGTCAACCATGTTTTTGAACATGTTTAAAAGTAAATTGCACCGTGCGACGGTAACAGAAGCGAATTTAAACTATGTGGGAAGTATCACCATAGACAGCAGCTTGCTGGATGCAGCGAATATTTTGCCCGGCGAAAAAGTTCAAATCGTTAATAACAATAACGGCGCACGTCTTGAAACTTATACAATTGCAGGTGAACCGAACAGCGGTGTCATCTGTCTGAACGGCGCTGCGGCGCGTCTGGTCCAGCCAGGCGATACCGTCATTATCATTGCCTATGCGATGATGACCGCAGAAGAGGCAAAATCATTCGAACCCAATGTCGTTTTTTTGGATGATCAAAACCGCATTGTTGAAATTGATCACGTTGAAAAACATGGAGATATCAAGTAGGCTGTGCTACAATATTAAATAATACGGCAATACTTGAAAAGGAGCAGCACATGACAGTCGATTTTCAAAGTTTAATGGCAATTGACCCGCAATGTACGATTCAATACCATGAACCTTTAAAGAATCACACGACATTTAAAATAGGCGGTAAAGCTGATATTCTCATAATACCGGGATCAGTGGATGGAATCGCAATGGCTATTGAGCTCTGCCGTAAGGCAGAGCTTCCCTATGTCATTCTCGGCAATGGTTCAAACGTCCTTGTAACGGATAAGGGATTTCGCGGTGCGGTTATCAAGGTTTCGGCCCCCTTTAGTCAGGTAACCGTTAAAGGAACAGAACTGGTGGCAGAAGCAGGTATTTTGTTGTCGATGCTGGCAAATGAAGCGAAAGAAGCATCGCTCTCAGGACTGGCTTTTGCATCGGGGATTCCCGGCACGTTGGGTGGCGCCATTTTTATGAATGCAGGTGCTTATGGCGGTGAGATGAAAGATGTTGTCACATGGGTGGAAGCATTGACACCGGAGGGGGATATCATCAGACTGACACCGGAAGCCATGCAGTTTGGTTATCGAACCAGTATTGTCAAAGCGAAGGGGTATGTTGTTTTAAGATGCGGCTTAACACTCCATAAGCTTCAGAGAGAGACAATACAATCAGAAATGGATGACTATACGATGCGCAGGACATCGAAGCAGCCTTTGGAACTGCCAAGTGCAGGCAGCACCTTTAAACGTCCGACAGGTCATTTTGCAGGACAGTTAATTGAAACGGCAGGATTGAGAGGACTTCGATATGGTGACGCACAAGTTTCGCAGAAGCATTGCGGTTTTGTTGTCAACAGAGGACAGGCAACTTGTGAAGACGTGCTAACACTCATCGGCATTATCCAAAAGGTCGTGTATGATCATGCGCATGTAAGACTGGAGCGAGAAGTACAGCTTATCGGCGAATGAGATGCTGAAGGATAAAGCGGCATACTGAATGATGAAGGCCGTCTATTTGGCTTTATGCGAAGATCGCTTTAATGAATTGCAAAAAATGAATTGCAAAAAATGTAATAAGGGATAGGCAAATGATAAGGGCTTATTCCTTTTTTAATGGGATTTTAAGAAAACTCTCAGTGTCTTGTAATGGGCATACGCTACAATAAATATATCGGACAGAATAGGAGGCAACCTCGTGAAACGCATGAATTGGCTGGATTCTGAACAGGTGACATTGATGCTCAGAATTCTTATCACCATTAGTCTCGTACAACTTATTTTTATTGGATCGGGCTTCTTTTTCAGCCATTACTATTTTGACTTGGTTGAAGGGATGCAACTGCTGGCACATCTTTCATTTTTTGTATCAGGTGTCTTAATCGTTGAAGCTGCGCTTCGCCATATCAAACATTTTCAGAATAGGCGTCTTCTCAATGTTTCTTTTGGTCTCGCTTTAATCAGCGAGCTTTCACTTTTTATCAAGCAAATTTTGCAGTAAAAGGACTTGCACGATTACCTTAGTAAACGCGTTCAGAAATGGGTAACATATTAATAGCAAGTGAATAAGAAAACAGACTGAGCAAGCCGTCATACGGCAATGTGATTGTCAAAGCAGTTATAATAGGAGTTTTTATGACCATTAGACAATTTTTACCGAATCACAGCCTAAAAAATGAGGTTGATTATATATGGGCAGTTACAATTGAAAATATGACAGAAGCTAATCAGAATGATATTATCATGCCGCTGGGACACGTCAATATCATTTTTAATTTTGCATCGCGCTATTATATGATTGATAAGAATCAAGGACTGCTGATACCGGATGCCGCTATTATCGGACAGATCAAAAATGCGAAGCATGTTCGTTATGGAGAGACCGTTGACCAAATTGGGATATCATTAAAGCCAGCAGGTGTCTTAGCCTGCCTTCAAACGCCGAGTATTGCATTGACAGAAAAAATAGTTGCTGCGGATACCGTTTCATCCTCACTTGATGCATTGTATACAGCTGTTGAGGAAGCTGAAAGCATGCCGCAGCGCATTGAAAAGATTTATGCATATCTCGAACAGTGCTGTACTGCGGGCAGAGAAGACAACCGAGGGCGTTATGAACGTGTGGTGGAGATGACAGCATATGTCGAAACGTATTGGGAAGCGCTCAATATATCGGCAATGGCAGCCTATTTTAATGTTTCGGTTAGCGCTTTGGAACGCTTTTTTAAAAAATATGTTGGGTTATCGCCAAAAGCGTATGGTGAAATTATCAAATTTCGAAAAAATGTTGAAGATGAATCGCTTCGAAAAGATATTAAGAGCCAGTATTATGATCAATCGCACTTAATCAAGCAGACAAAAAAAATGTCAGGCAAGACGGCGGGAACGCTTGAGCGTGTACAGGATGAGCTGACGCTGCATTACTTGATTAAAGGCGAACCACCCTCGCAGTGATAAATAATCACTGCCAGTGCGTCAACTACTGCAAACGCCGATTTTTTACAATACAGATTTGTCCTTCTTTGTTATGATGGGGTCATCAAATCTTTATGAAAGACTAACTATAAAAAGTCAAGTCTTAAAAAAAATAATTCCAAGGAATAATTATTGAATAAAAATGCATGACAAAAAGACCTAATCACTGGATAGGCTACACTATGTCTAAGCCACCC